>DASUGW010000205.1:0-2756 GCA_036273805.1 Mycobacterium sp. | reverse complement strand
GACCTCCATGGTCAACCGCTGCAAGGATGCACCAGACCCGTTCGACGACTAACCGCCGACGCACGCTGGCGGAGGGAGGTCGGCTACGGCTCGCCAACCTGCCCCGCCATGACGGCCAGCTCGCGACGTAGCCGGTCGAACTGCCGCACCGACAGATCTACCCGCAACCGGGGTCGCGGTGGCGGGCGACGGGACGGACATGCAGGGCCGCTGCCAGCTATCTTGCACGCCATGCGTGGTTGGAAGCGGGTGGCACTGGTCGCCGGGGTCGGCCTCAGTGCCGGCGGGTTGTCCGCCCTGACCGTTGTCGTCAAGACACCGGCGGCCGACCCGGACCGGATGCGCGACCTCTTGTTCCTCGTGGGCCTGCTGGCCGGGGCGTGGGCTTCCGCCATGACGTTCATCGTCCTGCGGATTCTGTCGAGAAGCCCCTACTTCGAGTTGAGTCGGGCCCAGCGAAAGGCCGTGGGCGCCCTAATGCGCGGAGCCGCAACCTCGGATGATCCGCTGGTGCAGTGGTTCGCCATGCGGCGGGCGGTGGCAAACAGCAGGCTACGGCCGGTGCAGTGGGTCGCACTCTACGCAACAGTCGGCACGGTGAGTACTGCGCTTGCGGTGATCACATTCGGGCCGGGATGGTGGCTGCTCGGTGGCGTGTACGCCGTGCTGGCCGTTGCGGTCGGACGAGCTGCGCGGCGGCGGGTCAACAACGCCCGACGCTTCCTTGCCACCGCACAGGCCACCCCACCCGCAGGCGACTTGTTGAGCACCGTGACACCCGGGCACGGAGGACCGGCTACTGCCCGCTGACGTGGCCGGTGATATTGGTCAGCAGCCCGCGCAGCTGGTCGAGCTGGTTCATCGACAGGTCGACGCGCAGGCTCTGGCGACTGTCGCGGTTGGTGGCGGTCAGTTCGAGGAGCGCGACCGGGTCGTCCGGGTCGTCGGTTGGTGACCACAGCCGCATCTGTAGCGATGCCGAGCCGATGTGGTCGACGTCGACCAGAACGGCTGGGCCGCGATGCGGGCCGCCACGCCGGGCCCGGCAGCTGCGCGAGTCACACCAGGCCGGGTGGGTGAGGTCCGCACCGGCCGGGGCGGGCTTCGGATGAGCATCGGGGTCGCACGCGGGGTTTCGGTCAGGGCAGGGCAAACTATGCACGGGTCGCCTCCTGAGGGCGATCAAGGCCCCGGCCGGCGTTGCGATCGCCGCGCCCGGGGCCGCCTATGGTGCGCCTCGCACAAGGCGAGAGGGATACAGCCGTAGTCTGCCGCCGAGTGTCCGACCAGCGCCCCGTCGCCCCGGAATGCAGCGGTCAACTTCGGTTAGCTTCGGGCAGGTCAACACGTCGGCACCTCGAGCAAACGGCTGTCGGATCGGAAGCCAGCCGAGTAGCCAAGCGAGCGGACAACCGTGGACGACCGCCAACGTCTGAGGACGTCGTACCTCGCTGAGGGCATGTTGACTTGCCGGTGCCGAGGGCTGGCAGTGTGGGGGTCAGGGGTTCGAATCCCCTCGGCTCCACCCCGAATGAACGCCCTGGTCCGGAGCCTGCTCCGCCCGCCGGGGCGTTCGCCTTTTCAAGGCTGAACCTGTCCACGTGCCAGAACCGTGCCAGATCGTCGTTCGATCATGCTGTGGCTACGGGTCCAGGCGTCCTCAATGAGGTTGTCGAGCGCGGAGGCAATGGCTTGATCACGATCACGGGTCGCGTGCTGGTAGATCATGGCGGCCCGGGTGTTTGAATGGCCGATGCGAGCTATGACTTCCTTGAGGGTCGCACCGCTTTGGGCTGACCACGTGCTGCCAGTGTGTCGCAGGTCGTGCAGGTGAAGGTCAATCTCGGCGGATATGCCGGCGTCCGCGAGCGCGCGCTTCCAGACCCGGTTGAAGTTTCGGAGCCTAGGGACCGCACCGGTCGGTCCTACGAACAACCGTCCCGCCGGGCCAGGCTCAGCGTAGGTCGCCAGGTGGTGGGCGATCATCGATCGCAGGCCGTTCGGGGGACTCACGAGACGTTTCCCCGCCTCGGACTTCGGATCGTCGTCGACCAGCCGCCCGTCGCCCATCTCCGCGGTCGCCTTCCGGACCCGGAGTTCCATCGCCTCCAGGTCGACGCTGTTCTGCCGCAATGCGATCAACTCGCCGAAGCGGAGTTGGGCGAATGTCGCTAGCAGCACCAGGAGCTGGTAGCGCGGCTGAATCGCGACGGTAATCGCGAAGACCTATCGAGCGTGGCGGTCGGCCGTTCAGGTGTGGCGTCCTGGCCGGCCCGCTTGATCCGGCATGGGTTGCGGCGAACCAGCTCGTCGTCGACCGCCGTAGCGAAGATCGCATGCAGGATCCGGTATGTCTTGGCGACCGTCGAGCGGCCAACCCCCGACTCAAGCAGACCCGCGCGCCACGCCCGGATGACCGCCGGTGTGACCTCAACGAGGGCACGGGACCCGGGGTATGGACGCACGTGTAGCCGGAGGTGCCTCTCGTACTCCTCACGTGTGCGTGCCTTCAGGTCCCGCTCGCGCATCCACTCCGCTGCGTAGATCGCGAGCGAGACCTTGCCGGCGGTCGGATCGAACCAGTCGCCACGCAAGAGCTGTGCCTCGGCCTCAACTACTGACCTTTGCGCGATGGTGTCGGGGTAGTGACTGTGGTGGATATCTGCGGTATATCGAGAGGATGCGATATGCGCAGGGTGGTGGTCTGACGCCGCGGGCGCAGCTACGGCGTGAGGAACTCCGGATGCAGGCGGCGG
>DASUGW010000204.1:0-5212 GCA_036273805.1 Mycobacterium sp. | reverse complement strand
GGAACAGGTGATACGGCGGCTGCACTGTCTCCACCGGCAAGGTCCTGGCGAACTCGGCCATCTGTTGTGCGTCGTAGTTGGACACCCCAACGTGACCGATCTTGCCTTCGGCGACGAGTTCCCGCAGGGCGCCCGCCGTCTCGGCGGCCGGAACCTTCGGGTCGGGCCAGTGCACCTGGTACAGGTCGATGTGGTCGATGCCCAGGGCCGTCAGGCTGGCGTCCACGCCTTGGCGCAGCCACTCGGGGCTGGCGTCGCGGACCAGGCCGGAATCGGTCATGCGCAAGCCACCCTTGGTGGCGATGACGACCTGGTCCCGGTTCTTGGTGAGCTCGTCGCGAAGCGCCTTGCCGAGCAGCCGCTCGGACGCGCCGAACCCGTAGCCCTGCGCGGTGTCGAAGAAGTTGACGCCCAGCTCGCGGGCCCGGCGGATCGCCGTGATGGCCGCGTCCTCATCGAACCGGCCCCATTCTCCCCCAAGCTGCCAGGTGCCGAACGCGATGCGGGAAACGCGGAGTCCGCTCCTGCCTAGTGTGGTCATCTTCATGTGCTGTCCTCCTCGCTGGTTTATCGAGCCTGCCCGGGCACGACGGCTACGCCGTAGGGGCTGTTGCCGGTCGTCACGGTGGTCACCACATGGAGTGTGCGTGGGTCGACGACCGACAGCGTGTTCGCTCCCTGGTTGGTGACGTAGATGGCGTGACGGGTGGCTGCCGCATTGAAGGGGTCCGTGCCGTAGGAACCCAGGGCGACGGTAGAGGAGACCTGGCGCGTGCGGGTGTCGATGAGGTCGAGCTTGCCCGGGCCGAGATCGGCAACGTACACGGAGTTGTCGGTGGGGCTTGTTGCCACGCTGAAGGGGCCGATGCCGGACCGGAGTGTCGCTTCGACCGCGCCGTTCCTGGTGTTGATCACCGTGACATTGCCTGAGAGCTCGTTGGTGACGTAGACCGACCCGCCGTCATGGGTGACAGCCACCCCTGCCGGGTATTGACCCGCCGGGACGACTCTGACGACCCGATTCGTCGCGGTGTCGATAACAGAGACGTCGTTGGATCCGCTGTTGGCGACGTAGGCCGACGCGCCGTCGGGTCTGACGGCCACGCTCACCGGTTGGCTGCCGACCGGCACGGAAGCCACGATCTGGTTGGTCCGGGTGTCCAGGACCGACACGCTGTTGGAACTGCCGTCGGCGACGTAGAGCAATTGCCCGTTGGGGGTCATAGCCACGCCTCGGGGCTTGCTTCCGGGGGCAAGCGAAACGATCTTGGTGATCGTGTTGGTACTGGTGTCGAACACCGCGACGGCGTCATCGCCGCCCTGGGCGATGTAGGCATGCGTGCCGTCCGGAGACACCGCCACCCCCGCGGGGAAGGCACCGGCCGGCACGGTCGCGACCACCTTATAGTCGCTGCCGTCGATGACCGACAGGGTGTTGTCGAGCTGGTTCGTGACGTAGATAAAGCGGTCGGGAATCGTGCGGCCGGCGCCACAGGCCGATGCCGAGATGAGCAGGCCGGCCACTAGGAGCCCGAGACCCACAGTGACGGCCAAGAATCGCAGGGTCAGTGGCTGCCGCTTCCCGGCGCCCGAACAGGACTGTCTGAGGGAACGCATCGCTCCTCCTCTCCGTTGCAACGGATCGGGTCTGGCGCCGGCCGTGACCCAGCGCGGTGGTCAAGGACGCGGGTCAGGTCAGCAGCGCACGGCCGTAGTAGTCCTGCGCGTCGCTCACCCCGGGGAGCGCGAAGAAGTAGCCACCACCGACCGGGCTGATGAACGGGACCAGCATTTCGCCCTCCAACCGGGTCTGCATGGCGATGTAGGTGGCCAGTTGTTGCTGGAAGCAGCAGAACACGTGCCCCATGTCCGGGTTTCCCTGCACATCGGGGCTGCGGTCGTACTGGTAACTGCGACGCAGGATGGCGCTCGTGGCTGTGGTCTGCGGAGTCTGAGGGTTGGCCAGACGGATGTGGCAGTTCAACGGCGTGAGCACACCCTGAGGGTCGTTGGTGTAGATGGGATCCAGGAGGTCCGTGGCGGTCGGCGAGGTGGCATACAACGGCGCGCCGCTGATCTTGCGCCGGCCGAAGATCCGCTCCTGCTCCCCGACGGGGACCGTGTTCCACTTGTCCAGGAGCATGCGGATGATGCGCACCGCCTGGTAGGTGCCCCCCGCGGTCCAGGCCGGTTCGGGGGCACCGGGCTGGACCCAGATCTGCTGGTTCATCTGTGTGGTGTTGGTGGTGTCGGGATTGGTGATGCCGTCCTTGAAACCCATCCAGTCCCGCGGAATGCCCACCGGCCGCGCCGGGAACCGGAACCCGTCGATGCGCCACCGCAACCGCATGCCGCCGGCGGTGTGGGCAAGGATGTCGAGCATGGCGTGCCCCACGGTGTCGCGGTGCGAGGCGCACAGCTGCACGAGCAGGTCACCGTCGGAGATCGCCGGATCCAGGTTGTCGTGGGCGAACGCCTGCATCGTCTCGAGCTGGGCCGGTTTGCTCGGCCCCAATCCGTAACGCCCATCAAACAGTGAGGCGCCGAGACCGACGGTGACAGTGAGATCATCGGGCAGCACCGTGGGACCGAGCAGCCGGTCATCAGAGGGCGGGGAGGTCGAGGGAGTCGGTGGCGGAGTGCCGCCCGCGGTCAAAAACGCCGCCCGCGCGGTAAGCGTGCGGAACAACGCGGTGAGCTCACCACGGTTAGCCGCGGTCACGTCGAAGGCCAGGAAGGCGGAAGCCGTCTGAGGTGCGGTGGCAACACCCGCCTGATTCCGACCGTAGAACGGGACGGCCCGCACCCCATCCCGGGTCGCCTCCATGTTGTAGTCGTCCGGGGTGGCCGCCCGAGCCACACCAGGGGCCAGCGAGCCCGTCACAACCGTGCCAGCCACGCCACCGGCAATGCCCTGGAGAAAGGATCGCCGCTGGAAGGGACGCAACCCGTTCATCACCGGCTCCCCCCGGTCGATCTTCCATCACGTTCCGTCACAGGACAGCGTGGCGTCGATTCCCTGGCGTCACATCACTGTTAGCGCCCGTCGTGCTCTGGTGCTGGCGGCAGTCTTCGGACTCCTGCTGACCGGTACTGAAGTTCAGCGCTGGCGGTGAAGACGTGAGCAGCCCCAGGCGCGATCGTGGAAACAGCACGAGCGGGCCCAGGTGTGGCTCGGTGCGGCGCTGGAGTCCCACACCACGCGGAGGGAGGCCTCGGATGAGCAGCTTCGGTACGAGGGCCCCCGAGCATGGGACCGCGGCGCTAGAGCATCCGATTACGACCGCGCGCCCCGCGTTGGGCGCTGCCGAGCGTCGCAGCCGGCGCATCGAGGCCAAACCGGTGGATCCGAGGCCGGTGGGCCGATGAGTCTTCTGGTCGTGGGGCTGTCCCACCGCAGCGCACCGGTGGACGTGCTGGAGCGAGTCGCGGTGTCCTGCGCGGACGCCGGCAAGGTCCTGCACCAGCTGCTCGAGCGCGAGCACGTCGTAGAAGCACTGCTGCTGTCCACCTGCAATCGGGTCGAGGTCTACGCGGTGGTGGAAGCTTTTCATGATGGGCTGGCCGATATCACCGATGTACTGGCCCGCCAGTCCGCGTTGATGCTGGACGATCTGTCTGCACACCTCTACGTGCACTACGCGGCGGCCGGAGTGGAGCACCTGTTCTCGGTGGCCGCCGGGCTCGACTCGATGGTCGTTGGTGAACCGCAGATTCTTGGTCAGCTGCGCACCGCGTACGCCGGCGCTGAGCAGGCTGGCACCGTAGGACGCACGCTGCACGACGTCGCGCAGCATGCGCTGCGGGTCGGCAAGCGGGTCCACACCGAGACAGGCATCGACGCCGCGGGGGCCTCGGTGGTCTCCGAAGCCCTTGCCGCGGCGGCCGCCGCGCTGGCCAGTCCGCACCGGGTGGGCCTGGCTGGCCGGCGGGCGCTGGTACTCGGCGCTGGTTCCCTGGGCGGCTTGGCCACGGCGCAGTTGCGCAGGGCCGGGGTCGCCGAGATAGTGCTGGCCAATCGCACGCCGGGCAGTGCACAGCGGCTCGCCGCGCTGTGCGAGGCCGAGGGCACCCCCGCCCGCGTTGTCGGCCTCGACGGCCTTACGGCGGCCCTGTCCACAATGGACCTGGTGATCTGCTGCACGGGCTCCGTCGGCGCGGTGCTCACTATCGAGCAGGTCGCCAATGCCGGGAGCACCCGGGGGCGCCCGCTGGTGGTGTGCGATCTGGGGTTGCCCCGCAACGTGGAGACCGCAGTGGGTGACCTGCCCGGTGTGACCCTGCTGGATCTCACCACCCTGGCGCGCCGGCTGGAGCAACGCGGCACGGGGTCGAGCACGGTGGACCGCGCCAAACATCTCGTCGCGCAGGAGGTGTGCAGCTACCTGCTGGCCCAGCGCAGCGCGGAAGTCATCCCGACCGTTGCGGCGCTGCGCAAGCGGGCTGCTGACGTGGTGGACGTGGAGCTACTGCGGCTGGATGGTCGGCTACCGGGACTAGATTCCGCAGTGCGCACCGAACTCACCCGCACCGTGCGCCGCGTGGTCGACAAGCTCTTGCACGCCCCGACGGTGCGGGTCAAAGAACTCGCCAAGACCAGCGGGGGCCACGCCTACGCCGACGCGTTACGAGAGCTGTTCGAACTGGATCCGCAAGCCGCTGCCGCTGTCACCGCGCCGATCCGCAGGCCGTCCAGGGTTGGTCCGTCCGGGCCGGACAGGGGAACAGGGTGATGTCGAGGTCACGCCGGCCTGTACTGCGACTGGGGACCCGCGGCAGCGCCCTGGCCCTCTCCCAGACCGAGTGGGTGGCGCACCGATTACGGACCGCCGGAATGCAGGTCCGCATTATGCCGGTGCGTACCGCGGGGGACACCTCTTCGGCCCCGCTCACCGACATCGGTGTGGGGGTGTTCGTCTCGGCGTTGCGCGAAGCCCTGGTGGCCGGTGAGGTCGACGCGGCGGTGCACTCCTACAAGGATCTGCCGACCGCCGCGGATCCCCGGCTGGTACTCGCCGCCGTACCGGAACGCGCGGATCCGCGCGATGCGCTGGTGGCCCGGGACGGGATGGTACTAGACGAGCTACCTCCCGGGGCGGTGCTCGGCACCGGCTCGCCGCGGCGCGCCGCACAGCTGCGGGCGCTGGGCTTGAGGCTGCAGGTAGTACCGATCCGCGGCAACGTCGACTCGCGGATCCGTCGGGTCATCGAC
>DASUGW010000203.1:0-4155 GCA_036273805.1 Mycobacterium sp. | reverse complement strand
TGACTCCGCAGCGGCGCCGCGCAGCGACAAGACCCGGCGCGGCGAGCTGCGGATCTATCTGGGTGCCGCGCCGGGTGTGGGCAAGACGTACGCCATGCTCGGCGAGGCGCACCGCCGCCTGGAACGCGGCACCGATCTGGTGGCGGCGGTCGTCGAGACGCACGGTCGCGCCAAGACCGCGGAACTGCTCACGGGCATCGAGACCGTCGCGCCGCACTACGTCGAATACCGCGGCACCCGTTTCCCCGAGCTCGACGTGCCGGCCGTCCTGGCCCGCAAGCCGCAAGTGGTGCTGGTGGACGAACTGGCCCACACCAACACCCCGGGCAGTGAGAATTCGAAGCGCTGGCAGGACGTGGAGGAACTGCTGGACGCGGGCATCACGGTGATCTCCACCGTGAACGTGCAACACCTGGAGAGCCTCAACGACGTCGTCGCGCAGATCACCGGGATCGAGCAGCAGGAGACCGTACCCGACGAGATCGTCCGCGCCGCAGCGCAGATCGAGCTGGTCGATATCACTCCGGAGGCGTTGCGCCGCAGGCTTTCCCACGGCAACGTGTATGCTCCCGAGAAGGTCGACGCCGCGCTGTCGAACTACTTCCGCCGCGGGAATCTGACGGCGCTGCGGGAGCTCGCGCTGCTCTGGCTGGCCGATCAGGTCGACGCGGCACTGGCGAAATACCGCGCGGACAACCAGATCACCGATACCTGGGAGGCCCGCGAACGCGTAGTCGTCTCCGTGACAGGCGGTCCCGAGTCCGAGACCCTGGTGCGCCGGGCATCGCGGATCGCGTCGAAATCCAGCGCAGAGTTGATGATCGTGCACGTGGTGCGCGGCGACGGACTCTCCGGCGTGAGCGCACCCCAGATGGGCAAGGTGCGGGAGCTCGCGGCAAGCCTCGGTGCCACCGTGCACACCGTGGTCGGTGACGACGTGCCGGCGGCGCTGCTGGACTTCGCACGCGAGATGAATGCCACGCAGTTGGTGATCGGAACCTCACGGCGATCACGGTGGGCCCGGATCTTCGAAGAGGGCATCGGAGCGGCTGTCGTCCAGAACTCCGGCAAGATCGACGTCCACATGGTCACCCATGAGGAGGCCAAGGCAGGCTGGCGATTCTCGGCGGCCACTCCACACCAGCGCTACCTATTGTCCTGGCTGGCAGCCGTTGTGGTGCCGTCGGTGATCTGCGCGGTCACCGCGTCGTTCCTGGACCCGTTGCTGGGCGTCGGCGGCAAGAGCGCGCTGTTCTTCGTCGGGGTACTGGTGGTCGCGTTGCTCGGCGGTGTTGCTCCGGCGGCGGTGTCAGCGGTCTTCTCCGGGCTGCTGCTCAACTACTTCCTGATCGAACCGAGACACACGTTCACCATCTCAGAGCCCGACAGCGCGATCACCATCGTCGTGCTGCTGGCAGTCGCCGTGGCGGTAGCGGTCTTGGTGGACAACGCGGCACAACGCACCCGTGAGACCCGCCGGGCATCCCAGGAGGCTGAACTGCTGGCTCTGTTCGCGGGCTCGGTGCTGCGCGGCGCGGACCTCGAAACCCTGCTGGAACGGGTACGCGAGACCTATTCGCAGCGCGCCGTAAGCATTCTGCGGGTCATCGGTGACGACGAGCAGGTCGTGGCCTGCGTGGGCGAGAGCCCTTGTGTGAGCGTCGATTCCGCAGACACATCGGTCGAGGCCGGCGACGACGAATTCTGGATGCTGCTGGCCGGCCGCAGTCTGCCGGCCCGGGATCTGCGAGTGCTGACGGCCGTCGCCAAACAAGCCGCGGGACTCATCCGTCAGCGTGAGCTGACCGACGAGGCGAGCAAGGCCGCGGCCATCGAAAAGGCCGACGAACTGCGCCGCTCGCTGCTGTCCGCCGTCAGCCACGACCTGCGCACACCACTGGCTGCCGCCAAGGCCGCGGTATCCTCTCTGCGATCCGAGGACATCGGGTTCTCCCCCGAGGACACCCAGGAACTACTGGCGACCATCGAGGAGTCCGTCGACCAACTGACGGCACTGGTCGGCAACCTGCTCGACTCCTCGCGACTGGGCGCCGGCGTGGTGCGACCGGAACTCAAACGGGTATACCTCGAGGAGGTCGTACAGCGCGCGGTACTCAGCATCGGGCGCGGCGCAACGGGATACGGCGGCAGGGGCCTGGACCGGGTCAAGGTCGACGTCGGCGACGCCGTGGCCCTGGCCGATGCCGGCCTGCTGGAACGTGTCCTGGCGAACCTCATCGACAACGCGCTGCGCTACGCACCAAACGGCGTGGTGCGGGTGAATGCCGGACGGGTTGCGCAGCGCATCCTGATCAACGTGGTCGACGAAGGGCCCGGCATTCCCCGCGGCAGCGAAGATCAGTTGTTCGAGCCGTTCCAGCGGCTGGGCGATCGTGACAACAAATCCGGTGTCGGCCTTGGCCTTTCGGTGGCACGGGGATTTGTCGAGGCGATGGGTGGCACTGTGACGGCCACCGACACCCCCGGCGGTGGACTGACCATGGTGGTGGACCTCGCCGCACCACCCGGCGGCAGACTGCCATGACCGTGGCCAAGACCAGGGTGCTGGTCATCGACGACGAACCACAGATCCTGCGGGCGCTGCGCATCAACCTCTCGGTGCGCGGGTATGAGGTGATGACGGCGGCGACCGGTACCGCGGCTCTGCACGCCGCTGCCGAACATCACCCGGATGTGGTGATCCTCGACCTCGGACTGCCCGATATGTCGGGCATCGACGTGCTTGCCGGGCTGCGGGGCTGGCTCACGGTGCCGGTGATCGTGCTGTCAGCCCGCACCGACTCCTTGGACAAGGTTGAGGCGCTGGACGCCGGCGCCGACGACTACGTGACCAAACCGTTCGGCATGGACGAGTTCCTGGCCCGGCTGCGCGCCGCGGTGCGTCGCGGTGCCGCAGCATCCGACACCGACGAGCCCGTCGTCGAAACTTCCTCTTTCACAGTCGATCTGGCGGCCAAGAAGGTGACCCGCAACGACCTCGAGATCCATCTGACTCCCACCGAATGGGGCATGCTGGAGATGCTGGTGCGCAACAAGGGCAAGTTGGTCGGGCGCGAAGAGCTTCTCAAAGAGGTGTGGGGCCCGGCCTACGCCAAGGAGACCCACTATCTGCGGGTGTATCTGGCCCAGCTGCGGCGCAAACTGGAAATCGACCCATCGCACCCGCGACATCTGCTCACCGAAGCCGGTATGGGCTACCGCTTCCAGGTGTAGACATAGGTTAGAAGCGCAGCACCGGGGGTATCTACAAATTCGACGCTGTCGCAAATATGGCCCCGTCATGAGGAGGCGGTCATGACCACTGACGACCTCGGACATGGTCCCGGTCCGGCATCCCACGCCGATGTCGGGCTCCTGGCCGTACAGGGTGCGGCCATCCTTGTCGCCTCGCTGATGCTGGTGCTGGGCATCGCCGGCTTCGTTCCAGGAGTAACCGATCATCTCGATGAGTTGCGGCTATCCGGTCCCGCTTCCGGCGCCGAACTGCTCGGGGTGTTCACGGTTTCAGCGCTGCAGAACGGCATCCACCTGGCCGTCGGCCTGGCCGGCCTGGTGCTGTACCGAAGTTACGCGCGAGCCCGCACCTACCTGCTGGCCGGCGGCTTTGTCTATCTGGCGGTCTGGCTATACGGGCTCCTCACGGAACAACGCAGTCCGGCCAATCTGGTAGGCGCCAACACCGCGGATACCTGGCTGCACTTCGGATTCGGGCTCGCGATGCTCGTTCTGGCCCTGACATTGGCGGGCGCGCGGGTGCCGCGGGGCGCGCGCGGCGAGGTGCTGACACCGCCGGCACTCTGACGCCGGGCTGGTTCGGGGGTTACACCAAAGACAAAGCTATGCCGTCCAGGATGTCGTGTTCACTGACGGTCAGCGTCGAGATGCCGGCGTTAGTGTGCAAGGCGTCGGCCAGCTCCTGCACCACGATCGCCCCTCCCCCGATCACGTCGACCCGGCCTTCGTGCATGGGCCCCAGCGCCGCCCGCTGCTTACGGGTCATCGCGATCAGGTCCGCGCAGACCGGCAACAGCTGTGCGAAGCTCACCGTCGACCCGTGGATGACGTCGGCGTCATAGGTGGTCAGCTGCAACGCCAATGCCGCGATGGTGGTGAAGGTGCCCGCGACGCCGACCC
>DASUGW010000202.1:0-16244 GCA_036273805.1 Mycobacterium sp. | reverse complement strand
CTCGCCGCAGCAACTGTCCGGCGCGCTCGCGCACCGCGGCCGTGGTGCGTAGCACGGCTGCCGCGCCCACGGGGTCGTCGGTGTCGGGCGTGGCCGCCGCGGTCACGCCGTTCACCCGGACAACCCCCGCCCCTTGACTTTCTTCAGTTCGTCGGCGTTGGGAACCGGGCCCGGCGTGAAATATCCGGCGGCCATCTTCGCGTCGATCTCCACCCGTGCGTCCGGCGGCACCAACTCGTCGGGAAGGTTGACGCGCTCGCCAACCTCGATTCCGGAACCGACGATGGCGTCGTATTTCATGTTGCTCATGGACACCAAGCGGTGGATCTTGGTGATGCCGAGCCAGTGCAGCACGTCGGGCATCAGCTCCTGGAAGCGCATATCCTGAACGCCGGCAACGCATTCCGTGCGCGCGAAGTACTGGTCGGCGGTGTCGCCGCCAATCTGACGTTTGCGGGCGTTGTACACCAGGAACTTGGTGACCTCGCCGAGTGCCCGGCCCTCCTTGCGGGAGTAGGCCACCAGCCCCACCCCGCCATTCTGCGCGCCGCGGATGCATTCCTCGATGGCGTGTGTCAGATACGGCCGGCAGGTGCAGATGTCGGAGCCGAACACATCTGAACCGTTGCACTCGTCGTGCACCCGGGCGGTCAGTTCGACGCGGGAGTCTGCGAGATCGGCCGCGCTGCCGAAGATGTAGACGGTTTGACCGCCGATCGGCGGTAGGAACACCTCGAGGTCGGAGCGGGTGACCAGTTCCGGATACATGCCGCCGGTCTCCTCGAACAGGGCACGGCGCAGATCCGTCTCCGAGCAGCCGAACCGGGCCGCCACCCCGGGCAGAAACCACACCGGTTCGATCGCGGCCTTGGTCACCACGGCCGACCCGCCCGGCAGGAGCAGCCGGCCGTCGGGCTCCAGTCGGCCCTTGGCGATGGCGTCGGCGATCTCGGGAAGCATCACGTGAGCCTTCGTGACCGCGATGGTCGGCCGGATGTCGAGCCCGGCCGCCATGTCGTCGGCGAACACGTCGGCGACGGCCGCGCCCCAGGGGTCCAGGCTGACGATGGTGCGCGGATCGCGCCATTGGGGGTGAGGTCCCACGACGTCGGTGGGTGCGGTGTCGGTGAGGTCGGCGCGGTGGCCGGGGGACAGGGCGCCGGCCGCGACGGCCAGGGCACGGTAGACCCCGTAGGAGCCGCTGTGGGTGCCGACGACATTGCGGTGGCCCCGGTTGGAGGTGGTGCCCACCACGGGTCCCCGCTCGCCCGCGGTGGCCGCGCCCCAATGGATGGCGGGGGCGTGCATTCCGGCGTTATGCGAGGTCAGTCGGATGTGCGTGCGCGTTTTGGCTGCCTCGGGCGGTCCCGCAGCGGTGTCGTCAGCGGCCATCTCGCTCCTCACGAACCAAGCAGAAGGCGCCAGCTTAACGACTGCGCGGGGTTGTCGCCGGGTTTGTTGCCGTACCTGCGGCGCGGGTACGGTTTGCGCGGACTCGCACCCGGGTTCCGCTGTCCAGATCTTCCCAGGAGCTGCCGCAATGCCCTATTTCAAACGGGTGGCCGACGGCACGTTCGAGGCCACCGAGCACGTCGGTGGGGCGTGGAACATCGCCGAGCAGCACATTGCCCCGTCGTTCGGGCTGTTGGCGCACGTGATCGAAGCTGACCGGGACGCTCGCGGGCAGGGGCAGCTGGTGCTGGCCAGGGTCAGCTACGACATCCTCGGCACGGTGCCTGTCGGCGTCGTCGATGTGGACGTGCGGGTGCTTCGGCCCGGCCGGACGATCGAACTGGTCGAGGCCACCTTGGCCTACGAGGGTCGCGCTGTCGTGCTGGCACGAGCATGGCTGATGAAGTCCTACGACACTGCTGCGTTGCAGGGCACCGGGCTGAGCTCGATTCCGCCGCCCGAGTCCATGCCGCAGTGGAACCCGTCCGCGGTGTGGCCGGGTGGGTTCATCGCCTCGGCCGAGGTCCGCCGAGACGAGACCGAACCCGGCCGGGCGGCCTACTGGGTACGAACCGACGTGCCGTTGCTGGAAGGTGAATCGGTAAGCGCGCTGGCCCGCACGGCCGGGCTGCTCGACATTGCCAACGGCATGACGGTTCGGGTGGATCCACGCGAGGTCGCCTATCCCAACCTCGACCTCACGGTTCATTTCTTCCGCCGGCCCACCGGGGAGTGGGTGGGCTTCGATACCGCGGTGTCGTTCGGACCGACGGGAATCGGATTGACGCACAGCATCATTCACGACCTCGACGGCCCCCTGGGCGCGGTGTCCCAGAGCCTGACGGTGCGCCCGGGTCCCACCGGCATCTGACGAAGCGCTCCGGACCCTTCTATCTTACTGTTACTTTAAGAAACTCTTACTTTTCTTATTTTTCGGGTACGGTCCTGCGTGGGATCTGGCGACCGCGAGGGGTGGTCGCCACCCCACGAAAGGGGTAGGCAGGATGAAGGAAATACTCGTCACGGCTTATCAAGGTGCGCGGCGTCGCATCACCGAACTGGCCGAAGGCCTGCGGGAAGACCAGTTGCGGCTGCCGGTGCCCGCCACCCCGGGGTGGACGGTGCACGAGCTGCTGGCGCATCTGGCCGGCGGCTCGGCCGACGCGGTCAGCGGTCGCTTGGATGCGGTCGCGAGCGACCAGTGGACGGCGCGGCACGTCGGTGAGCGCCGGCATCTCCCGGTCGGGGAGCTGCTGGCCGAGTGGAACCGCAACGGACCGACCGCCGAGGCCGGCATGTCGGATGAAAGCGCACTCGGACCCAACCTGGCCGCCGATGCCCTCTGCCACGAAGCGGATCTGCGCGAGGCGCTGGGACTTTCCCGCGTCGATCGCGAACACTGGCAACCATTCCTGGACCTGATGATGCGGTTCTTAGGCAGGCAGTTCCGTGATCAAACGGCCCTGCTGATCTCCGACGACACAGGCCGGCAGTGGAGTTGCGGATCGGGCGAACCGGCGATACGGCTGCACGCCGACGGTTACGAACTGCTGCGCGCGACATACGGCCGCCGGTCCCGCCGCCAGATCGCCGGCTGGAATTGGACGCCCGAACCGGCCGCGCACATCATCGAGGGTTTCAGCTACTTCGGTCCCCGCGACGACGACCAGCCGGTGCCGGTCGCAGGCTGAGCCGAATCCCGATTCTTCTGGTGCACAACCATTTTCGTGGTCAGACGCTGAGCCGTCGGTAGCGCTGCAGTCGCCGGATACCGCTGGCGGGGGTGGTCTCCGGTGCGGGCCGCAGGGCGGTGTCCAACCGCTCCCGCACCCCGTCGATGTCCAGGTGCATGCCGATGGCGACCAAGTGGTTGTCGGCGATGGTCGCGGCATCGGCCGGCGCAGCCGCAACGTGCACGCTGGCGCCCACCAGATTCACCACATAGCGCCGGACCGCGGATCGGTAGCGAATCGCCACGACGCCCTTGAGCCGGTACACCCCTGACGGGGGATCCTCCAGCAGGTCGAACAACGCATTCGGATCGACACAACCCGTGCCGGTCCGTGTCACCGAGTCGGCGTGATCGTGGTCGTGGGCGTGTCCCGGTTCCTGGAGCAGCTCCTGAAACGACAGCTGCCCGCTGGCCTCAACGCGGACCGGTACGTCGAACAGCAGCGCCGGATCGAGGCGTCCGCCCACCACCCCCACGATGTGGGCATCCGCATTGCCCTGGCGTATCCGTTGCTCGATGCGGTCTAGTGCCGCTACGCCGTCCGCGTCGGCAGCGCGGTCCAGCTTGTTCACCACGATCAGCGATGCGGCGGCGTAGCGCCCCGGCGGAACACCGCCGCGATCCACCGTTGCGAAGTGTTCGGCGGCGTCGATCACGTCGACCACGCCGCCCCACCGCACGTTGTCGGCCCCACTGAACCGGATGATCCGCGATATCGCGATCGGATCGGCCAGCCCGCTCGCCTCGACGATGATGACGTCGAGGTCGAGCTTTGGGTCGGCCAGCTTGGCCAGCGCGACGTCGAGGGCGTCGTCATCGCTCAGACAGCAGATACAGCCGCCCGCGATGGATGCGGGTTCGTCGATCTGACCGCTGACCAGGCCCGCATCGACGTTCAGCTCGCCAAAGTCGTTGATCACCACACCGATCCGCGCACCCGGCGTGCGCAGCACATGATTGAGCACAGTTGTCTTACCCGCGCCCAGGTATCCGGTCAAGGCGATCACCGGGACCGCTCGCATGCTCCTCCTTCGGGCCTGCCGCCGTCTTGTTCGGCACCGAAGTTTAGTGAGTGGCGCCATCCGGGGATACTCGGGCGCATGGCGAACAACAAGACCGGCGAAGGCGCTGAGGTGTCTGCCGGCGCACGCATCGATGCCCGGATCGATGAACTCGGCGACTGGCGCGGGCAGACCCTGGCCCGAGTCCGGGCGCTGATCAAGAAGGCCGACCCGGACGTGGTCGAGGAGTGGAAGTGGCGCGGTGTCCCGGTGTGGTCACACGACGGCATCGTCTGCACCGGCGAAACTTACAAGAGCGTGGTCAAGCTGACGTTCGCCAAAGGTGCGGCGCTGGCTGACCCGTCGGGACTGTTCAATTCCAGTCTGGAGGGAAACACCCGCCGCGCGATCGACATCCACGAGGGCGAGGAGATCGACGAGGCGGCCTTCAGCAAGTTGGTCCAGGCCGCTGTGGCGTTCAACGAGAAATAGGCCGTTGCCTAGGTGCCCATCAGTTCGGCGAGTCGCCGGTTCTCCATCCACCGCTGCTCCCGTGGGCGCTGGGCGTCGGGTTCGATCAGCGCCGGGTAGGAGGTCAAGTCGGTGAACTGCAAACGACCGGACTGAAACCCGATCATCGCGCTAGACCGGCCACCGGATTCCAGCTGTTCGGCAATGAATTCCAGGCAGTGCGCGGTCAGGCTCGTCGCGTGGATCCGGTCGAATGGCGACGGGTCGCCGCCCTCCTGAACATGGCCGAGGATCGCCTGCCGGGAGTCGAACAGATCGCCGCCTTCCTTCTCGAACAGCGAGGTGATGAACCCGGTCGTATAGACGGCGTCTGCGCCCTCGCCCCGGATCACCAACCCCAACCGCTTACCGGACCGGAAGCTGTCGGCCAGATCGTGCACGTCGGTGGTCAGGTCGTCGAGGGTGATGCCCTCCTCCGGCAGGTAAACCCGCTCGGCACCGGAGGACAGCCCGCTTTGCAGCGCTAGATAGCCACAGTCGTGTCCCATCACCTCGACGACGAAGACCCGCAGGGTCGCGACCGCGGACTGCCGAATCTTGTCCACGTCGAGCACGATGCTGTTGAGTGCCGTGTCGCTGCCGATGCTCAATTCCGTTGCGGGAACGTCGTTGTTGATGGTCATCGGCATGCAGACGATGGGAATGTCCAGAGCCGGATATTGATGACGGTGCTGATGCAGTACGTGGGCGGCCTGGTACCCGCTCCATCCGCCCGCCATCAGCAGGGCATCGATGCGGTGCGCGGCGATCTGTTCGGCGATCGCGGGGAGGTCGTCACCTGCGGGCACGTCGCGATTGGTGCCGATCTCGGCGCCGCCGCTGGACACCCAGCCGCTGACGTCCATCCAGCCCATCTCCTGAATGTTGCCCTTGCGCAGCCCGCGGAAGCCGTTCTTGACCGCTAGCACCGAGTAGCCGCGATCCAGTCCGAGTCGCACTGCTGCGCGCACTGCGGTGTTCATTCCGGGCGCCGGGCCTCCGCTGTGCACGACCGCCACTCGGAAGCGGCGCCGTGCCGCCGAAGCCGGCCGCGGAGCGGCCTTCTGGATGGTCTGCAGGATTTTGTAGCTTTGTCGAAAGCTCCCGCCGCGTAACAGCATTGCGCCTTCGAAGTCGTGCTCATTGATTCGTTCGGCCACCGATCTGGTCCGCTCCACGCATTCCATCAAGGGCGCGGTGACCACGCGGTTACCGTGCAACCCGACGAGTTGGGGGACCGACTGCGCTTCGCTGGTGAGCAGTCGTTCGACCGCCGCGTGCCCCAGCAGTGCGGCCAGGAACCGGTCGAAAGCGCTTGGGGCGCCGCCACGCTGGACGTGACCCAGAATGGTGATCCGGGTGTCCTCGCCCAGTTCGGATTCCAGGATCTCCTTGATGTCGTTGGCGGTTATCGGATTGCCGTCACGGTCACGGGCCCCCTCGGCGACCACGACGACGCTTTGCCGGCGGCCGATGTGCCGGCCCGCCTTGAGGTCCCGGCACATCTGCTCGGCCCAGTCGGCCTCGGGCGGTTGTTCGGGCAGCAGCACCCAGTTCGCGGCCGTTGCCAGAGACGACATCAGCGCGAGATAGCCGCAGTGGCGTCCCATCACCTCGACGACGAACGTGCGCCGGTGACTGTCGGCGGTGCTGCGCAGGGCGTCCATCGCCTCGACGATGCGGTGCAGCGCCGTGTCGGCGCCGATCGTCATGTCGGTGCCCGACATGTCGTTGTCGATCGACCCGACCAGGCCCACCAGGCGCAGCACGGGATGACGTGCGGCGGCTTCGGCGGGCAGCTCCCCGGCCTCGACGGCCTCGGCGAGCAGACCCGGCCACTCCTGGCGGAACACGTCGGCGCCGGTGAGGCTGCCGTCGCCGCCGATCACCACCAGCGCGTCAATGCCTTGCAGGACCATGTTGCGGGCGGCTGCCCGACGGCCCTCGCGGGTGCGGAATTCCTCGGAGCGCGCGGTGCCGATGGAGGTGCCGCCCTTGTGGACGATGCCGGCGACGTCGGCGGGCTCCAAGCGGCGGATGAGGTCCCCACCGCGGACCAGGCCGTGGTAGCCCTCATGGATCGCGAACACGTCGATGCCGTGGTGAAAGCCGGTGCGCACGACAGCGCGCACCGCGGCGTTCATTCCCGGCGCATCGCCTCCGCTGGTGAGGACGCCGATGCTCGATGGCCTGGAGTGCTGCCCTGTTGACTCGACCACGCGTGTCCTTTCGCTCGCTGCGGCGTATCTGGCCAAGATGCGACGATAATTCGCACAGTACGTCAATGGCGGGCGCGGCGAACTCTGAAACGGCGGCGGTCGGGCTGCGGCGATGGGGTGCAGCGGGTGCGGACTAGGCGTAACGCACGGTATTGCGTTGTGTCCCAAGGTCAATGGCTCCGTCGTCGGTGGCCACCGCCGCTTCGACGAGATCTCCGTCGTGTAAGTACTTGGGATTGCGGGCCTGCCGCCTGAAGAATGCCTTCCACTTCACCGCGGTTGGCAACAGTGAGCCGAGAATCTCGATCGGCTTCGGCGGGGCACTCAGCGCGGTGCCGGCCGGCGTACCGGTCAGGATGAGGTCCCCGGCGGCCAGATCCTGAAAACGCGTCAGTGACTGCAGGGCCTGTAGCGGCAGGTAGATCATGTCGCCGTCGACCTGCATGTCCTGGCGGACCGCGCCGTTGACGCGCAGGCGCAGTCGCAGGTCGCCGAATCGCCGCCACTCGTCCGGGTCGAGCAGCACCAGCGCCGGGCCGACCGGAGTGAAGCCGGGGTAGGACTTGGCCTCGTAGAACTGGGTCTGGGGCAGCTGGATGTCGCGAGCCGACACGTCATTGGTCACCACCAGCCCGGCAAGGACGGCCGGCAGGTTTTCCGTGGTGATCCTGCTACCGACCGGGATGTCGGCGCCAACTACCAGGCCGATCTCTACCTCGTAGTCCAGGAACCGGACGTGCGCGGGCCGAACGATGTCACCGCGCGGTCCGGTGATCGACGCCGAGGACTTGCGGAAGAACGTCAACGGCACCGTGGCCGGGTCCATGCCCGAGTCTTTGACGTGTGAGGCGAAGTTGGTCATCTGAGCGACGACCCGGCACGGTGCGGTCACCGGCGACAGCAGCTCCAGGGTGTCGACGGACACCGTGTCGGTGCGAGCGGCGGCAGCGTTCACCGCGGGGCGATCGGCCAGCAGCTGCGCAGTGGTGCGGGCTGTGGTGTCGACGCGGACGGCGCCGTCCGGTGTCTGCACCCACCAGTGCTCGGCGGTGCGCAAAACGGAGATGGTCATAGGCGGGTCACTTTCAGCAGGCCTGCGAGGCGGCGCAGGTCGAACTCGTTGTCGGTGCGCAGGGCGCGCAGGATCGCCCGTGCTTCGTCGGGCAGTCGCCGGGGGCTGGTACCGAGGAAATCTCCGGTGGCCGGCGGTCCCCACTGCGCCAGGCCGGACGCCGTGAACGCCGCCCATCCCGGTGCCACGGTGTTGTCGAACAGATCGCCGTCGGTGAAATGCTCGACCAGGAAATCGTCCGGGTCGCGCCAGTAGTCGAAGATCTGACTGCCCTGAATGTGCCGGCCGATACCCCAGGATCGTTGGTAGCCAAGGTCGTTGAGGTGTTCACCGCCTGCGGCCAGCGCGTCGAGATCACCGACCTGATAGGCCGAGTGGATGTAGCGATTCGCGGGCCCGAGCGCCAGGGCCAGGGTGTGGTGGTCGGTCACCATCGCACCGCGGTCACACCGGATGAAACTCATCGCCGGGCCGCGGTCGCGTTGGCCGGGGAAGAACAGGAAGTCGCTGACGATCATGCCGAGGGTGTCGAGATACCAGTCCAGGGTCCTGCGATAGACGCTGCTCTGCAGCACCACGTGCCCGAGTCGCTGGATCACGGTGGGCACCCGTGGTGGGCGCACGGTGGTGTTGGTGCGGATGCGATCGTGGCCGAAGTTGAAGGTCTGGGTCGGCTGGGCGGGCAACTCGGCGAGTCGGTGCGTGCCGGCGACCACACGTACCGCCAGTCCGCTCGGGTCGACGAGGTCCACCTTCGATCCGCCGAGTAGTTCGGGCAGCGGCCGGACCGGTGCCCCGGTCGCATCGGCCAGGCGCGGCAGATCGCCGGCGTCGGCGCTGAAGGCCATCGCGGTAAACCGCGATGCGGGTGCACGGCGGATGATCAGACACGGTGCACCGCAGTCGGTTCCACGCAGCCGCAGTTCCTGGTCGGTGCGCGCAGCGACCACGAATCCGAAGGCCCGGCCGAACGTTTCGGCGCGGTCCAGGTCGGGCTTGTCGAACTCCAGCCACGCCAGGTCGGCGACTTTGACCACGGGGTTGCGGGATCGTCCCGGGTGTTCGCCGGGACGGGCGCCGTACTCGCTGTGCAGTCCCCGGTGTGTGGTGCTCACCCTGTCCTCCTCAGGCCGTGTTGATCAATCGTGCGACGCCCCGCATGACCGCGCGACAGGCGTTGTGCCGCAGCCGGTCCAGCGGTGTGCGGCTCGCGGCGGTCGGCGTGGCAGTGCCCAGACGCGGGAACAGCGTCAGCGCATTGGAGCGGTCGATCAGAGTGCGGGCAGTGTGGTCGACGCCCCGATAGGTGTCCAGCCCCGCCGCGAACAACTTCCCGGCGGCCACCGGTGCGAACGGCCAGTCCGAGCCGAACGTGATGTGTCCGGGCTGGGCGAATGCCAGCAGCGTCGGCAGGGCGGCGGCGCTCGATGACAGCGCAGTATCGAAATAGAACCCGGAGAAGTCGTCGAGGGTGTCGGCGGGGCTGCGGCCGGTGTCGCCGAGGATGGCGACGGCCATGCGGTGGCTGGCGTAGGGCACGAATCCGCCGGCATGGCTCAGGATGAATCTGATGTTGGGGTATCGGCGCCGGATTCCGTTGCGCACCAGAAGATATGCCGCACGGGTGGTGTCCAGCAGAAAGTCGGCGGCAAACGGGGGTACGCCCGGGACCGTAGGCCCCGGCAGATCCGCGGGGTGGATGAACACCACTGCAGCACGCGCATCGAGCGCTTCGAACAGTTTGTCCTGGCCATCCTGGCCAAGGTAGGTCCCCGCGCTGTTGGCCAGCAGCACCACGCCGTCAGCGTGCAGTACGTCGAGGGCGCGGGTCAGTTCGTCGACCGATTCGGCCAGGTGTGGCATGGGTAGCGTCGCGAAGAATCCAAAGCGATCCGGCTGCTCGGCGACCAGCGCGGCGGCGTAGTCGTTGACCGCGCCGGCCAGTGCGACCGCTTCGGTGGCCGAGTCCAGAAACGCGGTGCCTGGCGTTGACACCGACAGAATCGCGGTACCGACATCGAGTTCGGCCATGGTCTGCAGTGACCCTTCCGGGCTCCAGGCGGGCAGTTCCCGACCCCCGGCAGCCTCGATACCCGCTTTGTGCAGCGCTTCGCGATAGCGCGGCGGTATGAGGTGATGGTGGGTGTCGATGCGCAGCATGGCGTGTCCCTCCTCAGACGTGCGTGATTCCGGCGCCGGCCAACGTGGGCACCGCGG
Source organism: Mycobacterium sp. (assembly GCA_036273805.1). Lineage (GTDB taxonomy): Bacteria > Actinomycetota > Actinomycetes > Mycobacteriales > Mycobacteriaceae > Mycobacterium. Next base: position 6,041 of record DASUGW010000202.1, on the reverse strand, counting down.
GTTCGGGTCGCAGCAGGGAGCGGGCCCCGAACCGGAATTGGTTGAGCCTATCGATCAGCCGTTGGTTCTCGGGGGTGTGGCCCCACAGGCTGATTCCCTGGTGTGTCGTTGGCTCCCAGGTGTTTTCGTCGATGACGAGGGGGTTCCATCCGACTTCCCATTCGAACCCCGACGGCGTCACGGCGTAGAACGACAACTCTTTATCGTTGGTGTGCTGACCGATGCCCAGCGCGATGCCGAAACCGAGCGCCTTGACGCGCAGGTAGGCCTGCGTCATGTCGCCCAGTTCGGCGGCCTGGATGTTGAGGTGCTGGACGCGGGTGCGGATCGGGTTGATCGGTAACCGGTTCACGGCAGCGATGGCGATCGAATGATGCCGTTGGTTCACGCGCAGGAACCGGATCTTGACCTTGACGCCGCTGATTGTCTCGTCGATGTCGTCAGAGAGTCGGGCGTCGAAGACGGTGCCGTAATAGCCGTGCGTCTGGTTCGGCTTCTTCGTGGTGACGGCGACGTGCCCCAGTCCTGCGGGGCCGGTGATGAATCCGCCGGTCGAGATCAATTGTGGGGGTGCGCCTACCTCCTGCGTGCGGATATAGATCTCCTGGCTCAGGCCGTTGGGTCCGGGGAAGTGCACGAGCCGGTCCGCTCCGCGCAGCGCAGCATCTTCGGGGGCGCCGGGGCGCGCCGGGACACCGTGTGCGGCCAGGCGCGCCAGGATTACCTCGAACGTGTGATGGTCGTCCACTTCCCAGCCGATGGCGCTGACATCTTCGGCCGGGCCGCGCTGCAACAAGAACCGGCACTCGTGGCTGTCCAGGCGAAACCTGAGGGTGTCAGCGGCGGAGTCATCCAGCTGCATTCCGATCCCGTCGCTGCCGAATCGGCGCCAGTCGGCGAACTTGTCGGTCTCGACGACGATGTAACCCAACCGGACCGCGCCGAACACCGAGCGCTGTTCAATCTGCACGACTAACCCGCCGTCGCGGTGAAAGACGAGTGATCCGAGAGGAATTCGGCGACGATATGGTTGAACAGGGCCGCGCGTTCCCATTGCAGCCAGTGTCCGGTACGCGAGGCCATCACGAGTTCGGCGTTGGGCATCGTGTCGAGCAGCAAGCGACCGCCGGCAGGTTTGTTGACCTTGTCGTCGCGGCCCCATAGCACCAGTGTGGGGGTCGGCAGCGCTTTCAGGCGAGGGTCGCGGCTCAGATCCATCCGCCACAGGGTGCGCAGCGCTGTCGGGCCGGAGGGCCGGCGCAACGGCGGGTTGGCGATCACCTGCGGATCGATGGAAGCGGCGAATCGTTGTTCGATCAGTTCGGATGGCACCGACGATCCGTCGTAGACGAGGTAGTTCCGCAGGAAGCGTTCGAGTTTTTCGCGGCTGGGACCCGAACCCCCGTAGTAGGACAGCAGGGCCGTCAGTCCGGGGGTGGGGAGCCCGCGGGTGGTGCCGATGCCGCCAGGACCCATCAGCACCAGCTTGTCGACGCGGTGCGGCGCGTCCAGGGCAAGCCGCAGTGCCGCCGAGCCGCCGTAGGAATTGCCCACCAGGTGCGCGGTTTCGACGCGCAGTTCGTCGAGCAGTCCACGGATCATGGTGGCGAGATAGCCGAACGGGTCGCGCTGGTCGATGTGTTTGTCGGAGCGTCCGTAGCCCGGCATATCGGGGACGATGACGCGGAAATCCTGGGCAAGTGCATCGATGTTGCGTGAGTAGTTGGAGACGCCGGAGGCACCCGGACCGCCACCGTGCAGCAGCACGGCGGCCGGACCGGCGCCGACCTCTGCGACGTGGATGGGCTTGCCGGCGACCCGGACCTCGGTCTCGCGCAACTCTGCGACGGTCATGCGGTAACTCCTTCGGGTGCCGGGGTGGCTGCGGCGGGTTTGGCGCCAGGGGACAGGCCCGCCGGCGGTGCGGGCAGGTCGGTGCCGGAACCCGATGCGGCATAGACGAATCCGTCGGGCCGCACGACGACGGCGTGGGCCTTTCGGCGGCGTAGCCAGCGCACCAGATCGGGCACCGTGTCGACCTGCAGTGCAGGGACGCCGGCGGCGGTCCAGGTGGCAGCGCCCGGTGGCGGAGCGCCCCGGTGCAGCAGCGCCCACTGTCTGCCGATGGCATCGTCGAGGCGTACCCGCCGACCGGCGCTGTCGTTGATCCAGGGTTGGGGAATCTGCCAGCCGACGGCCTTGCGGCCGGGCGTGGCGAAGAAGCCGTTACGGTAGCGCGCGTCGGGGATCCAGAAGAGCTTCTGTGCGCGTGCGTCGGCGCCTGGCACCGCGCTCAGTGCGCGCATCACTCGGTTGCGCACTGCGGCGAGGAGCCGGTGGCGTTCGGTGATCACCCGGCCGACGCGAACCGCGCGGCGGGTGACCTCGATAACGTGCGGTTTGCGTTCGGCCTCATAGCTGTCCAGCAATTCGTGAGGCGCCCGCCCGTCGAGCACAGCAGCGAGCTTCCAGCACAGATTGGCCACGTCGCGTACACCTGCGGACATGCCCTGGCCGATCCACGGCGGCATCGCGTGGGCGGCATCGCCGGCGAGGAACACCCGTCCCACCCGCCAGCGGTCGGCGATCCGAACGTGGTGGCTGTAAATCACCGCACGCAGGATCTCGACGTTCTCGTCGGTGATGCCCTGATCACCCAGCACCGCCCAGACGGAGGCATCGCTGGTGAGCGCGCCGTCGTCCTCGCCGGCCCGGGCGGGAAACTCCCAGCGGTGGTGTCCCAGCGGCGTCGGGCAGTCGACCGTCGGCCGCTGCGGGTTGCAGTGAAAGCGCAAGCGGTCGTGCGCATCCCACGGATTTCGTACCTTGGTGTCGATCACCACCCAGCGTTCGCTGTATGTCTTGCCGGAGTAGCCCACGCCCAGTTGGCCGCGGGTGGGCGAGGAGCCGCCGTCGGCGGCGATCACATAGCGGGCACGCAGGCGCGACAGCGTGTCGGTGCGCAGATCTGCGAGCAGCAACTCGACGTGGTCACCTTTGTTGAGCACGCGCAGGCATTCCTGCTCCAGTCGAACCTCGACGTTGCCGAAGCGGCTTACGCCGTCCCGCAACACCTCGTCGACCGCGGGTTGGTAGATGAACAGCTGCGGTGGATGTCCGCAGCCGCGGCCGGCAATCGTCGTCTCGATGAACGGCACCCCGGCGGCGTCGACGAAGGCGACGGGACGGTCGACGAGCATGTCTTGCTCCAGGCGTTCGGCCAGCCCGATCGACTGCCAGACCCGCAGCACCTCCTCGTCGGTGGAGATGGCGCGGGCCCGGTTGTAGACGTCGGGATCGCGCTCGATCACCACCACCTGTAAACCCAACTGGCCCAACAGGTTCGCCGCGGTTGCGCCGGTGGGCCCGTAGCCGATCACGGCGACGTCGCAATCGATCGAAGGGTTCTGGGCCGCAATACCGGGCAACGCTTCGCTCACGCCCGCCGTTCCTTGTCTGCCGATAGGGCGTCGCCGCCCTTGTTCCGTAGTGATTGCTACGGTAATGTAGTGATCACTACGGAGTCAAGGTCGGTGCAAAGGGGACGCTTCGATGGCCAAGGAGATCGCCAAGCCGCGTCGCCGGCGCGCTGATGGTGAGCTGTCACGGCGCCGAATACTTGACGCCGCAACAGAAATCGCGACGGAGCGCGGGTATGAGGGCACCAGCATCGCGGCGGTGAGCGCGAAGTGCGGGCTGCCGGCCAGCTCGATCTACTGGCATTTCAAGGACAAGGACGAGTTGCTGGCCGCCGTCATCGAGCGCAGTTTCGATGTGTGGCTGTCGGCGTGGCAGCTGCCTGACGAAGGACCGCCACGGGAGCGCGCCATCGGGGTCGCGACGCAGATCGCCAAGGCGCTGATGGACTCACCGGACTTCATCCGGCTGGGTCTGATGCTCGTGCTGGAACGACGCCCCGTCGAGCCCAGCGCTCGAGCCGCCTTCCTGACGACCCGCAACCAGGCGATGGGGGAGTTGATCTCGGCGATGGCAGGCCTGGCTCCGGGCCTCGAAGAAGCCGACCTGCAGCAGCTCGCGACGTATGCCATGGCCGGGGCCGACGGTCTGTTCATCGCCAAGGAGATCGGTGGCGATTCCGTCGATCTGATTGCGCTGTTCGACCTGCACGCCCGCGCCGTCTACGACACCGCAGTGCGGTTGGTCGAGGACAAGGAGCGCAGCTGAGCGCCGAGCGGGCTCGCCGGATGCGCAGCGAGCCCGTGGCCACAGCCCTGGATCAGCTCGCCATCTGAACTACGATTTCTCCGCGCTGGGATCGCGAACTGCGCGAGAGTGTGCGCCGGCGCAACCCGAATTCCGAGAGCATCCAGGAGTCTCAATGAAGATCGGCATCATCATCGGATCGATTCGTGAAGGACGCAACGGTAAGGCAGTTGGGGATTGGGTGGCCGCCAACGCCGCTGGACGTGACGACGCGCAGTTCGAGTTGATCGACCTCAAGGAGTTCGATCTGCCGCTGATGGCTGCGGCCACGCTGCCGGCCATGGCGAACCGCAAGTACGACTCGGCGGCCGTGACCCGGTGGAGCCAAACAATCGACAGCTGCGACGGTTACGTCTTCGTCACCCCGGAATACAACCACGGTGTACCCGGGGCGATGAAGAACGCCGTCGACAGCCTGGGGTCCGAATGGACAGGGAAGGCAGTCGGTTTCGTCTCCTACGGCGCAGACGGCGGCATTCGGTCAGTCGAACAGTGGCGCCAGATCATCGCCAACTTCCAGATGCTCGATGTGCGCGCACAGGTGTCGATCTCGGTGTTCGCCGAATTCGGTGCCGACGGCTTCACCCCTGCCGAGCGCCGCGCGGCTGAACTACACACACTGCTCGATCAGGTTGCCGACCTCGCGAAGAAACTGGGCGGATAACCGGATCGCAAGTCAGGCGCAGTCGCGGCAGATCAAAGCGCCGTCGGCGCGGGTGACCAGCTGGTGGCGGTGATGCACCAGGAAGCAGCTGGCGCACACGAACTCGTCACGCTGCCGCGGCAGCACCCGGACCGTCAACTCCTCGGCCGACAGGTCGGCGCCGGGCAGCTCGTAGAGGTCGTCAAGTTCGGCTTCGTCGGTGTCGACTAGGTCCGAGTCGCCATTGCCGCGGCGCGCCGACGTGGTCAGCGTTTTCAGTGAGTCGTCGGTGGCGTCGTCATTGTCGGTACGTCGCGGAGTGTCGTAGTCAACGGACATGGTGTGGGTTCCCCTCCCTGGATCTGGTGAGCTCCGGCCCGGTGGCCGTTCAACGCAGGTCGTGTCGCGTTTAGTGCCCACATGATGATCCGCTCAAACCTGATTCAGCGCGGGGATATTCCCGCCGAGGTTCGGCGATGCGCCCGCGGGCTAGTACGCCACGCGGGTCCAGGGGTGCAGCTGCCCGTTTAGAGGTCGAAGCTGGTGGTCCCGAGGGGGGTGCTGTAGCCGATGTACATCGCGTATTTCTTGAACGGGTAGTAGCCGCTGTTGGGGGCGGAACTCGTGGCCGATGTGCAGGCATTGCCGGCCGTTGTGCAGGCCTGCGTCGTGTACGAGTACAGCGTCGTGCCGTCCGGGGTTTTGACCGTGACCTTGGTGCCGGCCGCGAGGCTGGACGACCAGACGGTTCCGTAGACGCCGCCGGAGTCGATGATCAAATAACCCGTGTACGTCGACCCGTCGCCGGCCGTCATCGTGACATTGGCGTAGGGCGAACCGGACAAGGTCACGCGGGCCGGAAGAGGGTTCGGACCGAATACCAGCAGTCCGTGCTTTTCGTCGATGTACACGCCGTCTCCGAGTTCGCCGGGCAATGCCGCGGTGACCAGGCTTGGGCCCGGGCCGACGGCGTTGGCGCCGATGCCCAGCACGCCGACGACGCCGTTGCCGGCCAGGAATTGCTCGAAGTTGTCCGTCGACGCGTCGGTGACGATGTTGACCTGCGTCGTCCCGGTCGTGATGCCGTTGCCGAAGCTCACAGTGGTGTCATAGACGTTGTAGTTGTAGGTCAGGCCGCCGCTGTAGGCGCCCGTGCCGCTGTCACCGGTGGCGA
>DASUGW010000201.1:0-10088 GCA_036273805.1 Mycobacterium sp. | reverse complement strand
CGAGTCCCGACGGATCGCCGCGAACAACTCCACCTTGGTCCTGGCCACCCCCGGCGCCTCCTCGCCGACACAAGAGCGGTGATCTTCCCACCGCCACCCACATGGCTGCACAGGTGGGGCCAACACTCACCGAACCCCTCCTCACCATGACCAGATGGGGCCGAATCTCGCCCACAGGTGGGGCCACAACCTGCTGCTAGAACCACGCACCCGCACCTCGGTGCGAGTCATCGTCGGCACCACCCTCGGTTTCGCTACCGCGATGGTCTTACTTGACCGGCCCTATCTCGCCGCCTACGACTCACTGAGCGGACAGGCCATGCTGCTGATCGTCGGGGCACTGTTCGCGGTGGGCTTCACCTGGCTAGACCGCATCGCCACCGTGGGTGAGCCGATCCGGTTCCTCTCCACCGCACCCGACACAACCACATCCGCCGCCCCGCCACCCGGACGGCGGATGTGGTCATGATCATCGCGTTGGGGTTGGGTGCCGGGCTGGGCATCGGATTGTGGGCGTTGGTCGTCGGAGTGTTCCCGCCCCGGCCCGCGCTGGGGGCGGTGTTGGCGCGTGTCACCGCGTCTCCACCGGCTCGGGTGCCGCTCCCGATCGCGCCCACCGAGGACATGGGGTGGGCCGCGTGGCTGGGTCGCCCGTTGGTCACCCCGTTACGGGCGCTCGGGTTGCCCCGCGGCAGCCTGCTCGGCGACCTGGCGGTGATCGGCTGGCCTGTATCGGCCCACCTGGCGCGGCAGGCCAGCTACGCACTGGCCGGGTTCCTGACCCCGGTGGCGACGCAACTGCTGCTCACCGTCAGCGGGGCGTCTGTCGGTGTCATCCCTCCGGTGCTCGCCGCGCTGGTCGGGGCCGTGCTCGGCTTCCTCACCCCCACCCTGTGGGTCCGCAACGAAGCGAGGCGGCGCCGGGCCGGGTTCCGCCACGCCCTGTCGGCCTATCTGGACCTGGTGGGGATCACACTGGCCGGCGGCGCTGGGGTGGACAGCGCCCTGTATGAGTCGGTGGCCATCGGCCACGGCTGGGCCTTCACCCAGCTGCGCCGCGCCCTGGACACCGCCCGCCTGACCCGCACCACCCCCTGGGCCGCGCTGCGGCAACTCGGCGACGACCTCGGTGTTAGCGAGTTGTCTGAACTGGCCGCCTCGGTCAGCCTCGCTGGTACCGAAGGCGCCAGGGTCCGCGCCTCGCTGGCGGCCAAGGCGGCGGCGCTGCGCACCCACCAGATCACCGATGCCGAAGCCGACGCCCACGCCGCCACGGAACGCATGTCGTTGCCGGTGATGGTCCTGTTCCTCGCTTTCCTGATCTTTCTTGGCTTCCCCGCGCTCACCCTGGTCCTCACCGGAATTTAAGGAGAACCCATGCGGACCTTTTGGGCCCTGCCCTGGACCGCGCTGCGCGCCAGGCTCGATGAGCTAGGGCGTGATCCCGACGCCGGGTACACCACTGAGACGGTGCTGGTGACCGCGCTGCTGGTGGCTGCGGCCGTGACCGTGGTGGCGATCATTGTTGCGAAGGTCATCGCCAAGGCCCACGGCATCGATCTCGGGCGGTGACATGAGCCGACGCGGACCGCGGTGGCTGTCGCGGGTGGTGCGGGGGGATCGGGGGGCGGTCAGCGCTGAGCTGGTGATCGCCACCCCGTTGCTGCTGTTGATGGTCATGGCCATCGTGCAGTTCGCCCTGTGGTCGCATGCCACCCACATCGCCCAAGCAGCCGCCGCGCAGGGACTGGCCGCCGCCCGGGCCCAGGACGCGACGTTGGCCCAGGGAGATGCCGCCGCCCGGCGTCTGCTCGACCAGCTCGGCCGCGGTCCGCTGACCAACGCCCGGATCGAGGCCACCCGCAGCGGCGACACGGTGGTGATCAGGGTGCGCGGGCTGGCCTCGGCGGTGATCCCGCTGCTGCGTCTGCCGGTGCACGCCGAGGCCACCGGGCCGGTCGAGAGGTTCTCTCCAGACCTTCCCGCACAGGGTCGGTGACCGCGCGGTGCGAGCTCGTCCAAGGGCGCGTTGCTGGTGGCGGGACGATCGTGGTTCGGTGGCTGTCGAGATCACTGTGATCACCCCGCTTCTGATCATGCTGCTGGTGTTCATCGCGGTGGTGATCCACCGGGGGGTGGACGCCCGGCTGCGCCTGGATGACGCCGCCCACCAGGCCGCCCGCGCGGCCAGCATGCAACGCAGCGCCCCCGCTGCGGTGACCGCGGCCCGGTTCACCACGCGGGGCGCGTTGTCGAGCGCGGGAGTGGTGTGCCGCTCGGTCCAGGTGAGCACCGACACGGCTGGGCTGGTTCCCGGTGGGACCGTCGCCGTGACCGTGTCCTGCCAGGTCGACTTCGGGGACGCGTTGATCCTCGGCGTCGCACCCCGGCGGATGCTCTCGGCTACCGCCAGCGAGCCGGTGGATACCTGGCGCTCGGTGGGGACCAGCCTCGGTGGTGGTGGCTGATGACCCGGGTGGCCCGCACGACTGCCCGCCGCTGGCGGCTGTGGTGGGCCGGCGACCAGGGCCGGATCTCGGCGTTCGTGGTGACCGTGCTGATGGCGATCCTGGCCCTGGCCGGGCTCACCCTGGACGGCGGCCTCGCGCTGGCGGACAAGGTCCGCGCCAACGACCAGGCCGAGGCCGCCGCCCGCGCCGGAGCCCAAGCCCTCGACCTGGCCGCGTATCGCGCCACCGGCACCGTGCGGCTGCTGCGCACCCAGGCCGCCGCCGCGGCCCGCGTCTATCTCGCCCACGTGGGGCAGACCGGCACCGTGACCGTAGCCGGCGACACGGTCACAGTCACCATCACCGCCACCCACCGCACCCAACTGCTGGCCCTGGTGGGGATTCCCGCGCTGACCGTGCACGGCACCGGCAGCGCACATCCGGTGCGCGGAGTGCTCGCCGTTGAGCCCTGACAGCTGGAAGGACACCACCGCCGTGGCCACCTCCCACACCCGCGCCCACCCTTCCGCCCGGCGACGTGGACGGATCTGGGGAGCTACCCACCTCGTGGGGCAGATGGGTCAAGCACTGGTGGCCTCGGCGGTGCTGGTGGGCCTGATCGCCGCGTTGCCCGGGGCGTTAGGGCACTACATCGGCTGGCCGCTGCCCGATCACCTACCCACCGCCGCGGAGGTGCGGGCGGTGCTGCTGGGCCCGCTGAGCACCCCCCTGCTGCTGAACCTGCTGGCGTGCCTGTGCTGGATCACCTGGACCGCGTTCGTCATCGACGTGGCCCGCTGTGTGGTCGCGGCAACGCGGGGCCTGCGCTGGCCCGAATTGCCCACTGGCGGACCGGTGCACGCCCTCGCGGCGATCCTCGTCGGCGTCATCGTGGTCTGCGTGCTGGGCCATCGCAGCCCCGTGACTTCCACTGTCGGGATCAGCGAGGCCACCAGCGGGCACGGCCAGACCGTCGCCACCGCGCCCACGACGAATCTCCCGTCCGTCCTCGCAGGGCCGATCACACTGGTGCACCACACGATCCGCGCCGCGGATACCGACAGTCGGGATGTGCCCAGCGTGGTGGTCCGCGCTCCGCGCAACGGCATCCACGACTCGCTGTCCCGGATCGCGGCGCGCACCCTCGGTGACGCCGGGCGCTGGCCAGACATCTACGCCCTGAACCGGGGCAAGCCCCAGCCCAACGGCGGCCGGTTTACCAACCCGAACCTGATCTTCCCCGGGGAACGGCTCACCCTGCCGACCCCAACCGCATCCCCGGCCTCCGCGGTCACCGGGACCAACAGCCATGCGGCACTGCCCACCGTCCCCCCATCGCAGCGCCCGGCGCCATCAATGTCGATACCGGCCCCACCCACCACCTCGCCGCACCGCAGCTCCGCCGCGCCGAGGACCACCCTGGCGCCTGACCGCTTCCCAGCACCCCAGACCGACCCCAACCGGGGTTCCGAACCGGGGATCACGTGGGAGCCAGGCGTGTTCGTCGGTCTTGGCCTGACCGCCGCGATCAGCGCGGCGCTGGTGACAGCCCGCCGGCGCTACCGGTGCCGATACCAGCCGGGAAGTGGCCGCCGCGACGACCTCCCAGTCCCACCGGTGGTGTACCAGCTGCGCCTGGCGCACCTTCGAGACGACCACGAAGGCACCTGCCCAGACCCCGACTCCGATCACGAGCAGGACCGGGCGCCGCTGCCAGCCCTCGTCATCGGTGAGGACCCTCACTCCCATCCCGATCGGGTTGATCTGACCACGTCGACGCCAGCGCTGGGGGTGCGCCAGGGGCAGGAAATCGCGCTGGACCTGGCCGTGGCCCGCGGGCTGGGACTGGTCGGCGCTGGAGCGTGCTCGGCGGCCCGCGCGCTGCTGCTGAGCCTGCTCAGTCCACCATCGGCCTCCGCGACGACAGCACAGGTGATCATCCCCGCCGATGACCTCGGCCTGGTGCTGGGACCCGAGCACGCTCACCACCAGTGGCCCGCCGCGTTGCGGGTGGTCGCTGACCTCGACGCAGCACTGGACGAGTTGGAAGCTGACATGCTGCGCCGCATCCGCGACAACGACTCGATCGCGCAGGGAGCGTGGCCAGTACTGGCTCTGATTGCCCAGCCCCCGAAGCACGACATCCAGCGCCTGCAGGCCGTGCTCGACAACGGCGCCCCTTTCGGTCTGGTGGGGGTGTTGCTCGGGCAATGGCGCCCTGGCCTCAGCGCCTACGTCCGCCACGACGGCACCATCTCGTCCACCAGCCCCGGCCCCGGCCAAGCACTGGTGGGCACCCGCCTGTTCCACCTCCCCGAAACCCAGACCGCCGACCTGCTCCAGCTGCTATGCCAGGCCCAGACCGACATCCCCGACTCCACGCCCTCAATCCGCCTGCGGTCCCACGGTGAAGGGGGTGAGGTCATCGACACCACCTTGGAACTTACCGCGATTCCCCACCCGAAACCCGAGGCTGCCAACTCATCCTCAGTGCGCGCCGCGGTCTGCGGGCCCCAACCATCCCAACGCCAGCCCACCAAGCACGTCACAGCCGATCACACAGCTCGCGACGACGCGGTCGCCACCCCGATCGCGCTCACCGTGCTCGGCCGGCCCCGACTGCACTGGACGCCGGCCAGCACCAGCGACGACGATGCGACCGCAGATGTCACGGCGCGGGAGATCACCGCGGCATTCCCACCGCGACAGCGGGAGCTCCTGGTCTTCCTCGCGCTGCATCCTGACGGCGTGCACCGCGACACCCTGGTGGCCTCGCTGTGGCAGGACAATCCCCCGCAGCGGCCCACCAACGCCCTGAACACCACGCTCTCGCGGCTCCGGCACGCGGTCAGTCAGGCCACCGACGGCGCCCTCAGCGACCTGATCACGACCGGGGAAAGCCGGTACCAACTCGACCCGCATCTGGTCACGGTCGACTACTGGCGCCTAGCCGACGCGGTCGCCGCCCGCCGCGCGGCCAGCAGCGAAAGTGAACGCCTCGCCGCTTACCAGCGGCTCGTGGAGGGCTACCCCGGGTGCCTCGCCGAGGGCCTGGACACCGAGTGGATCGAAGCCCCCCGCGAAGCCATTCGCCGTGACGCCCTCGACGCCGTCGCCGCCCTCGCCCGCGCCCTCGTCGACACAAACCCCCAGAAAACCCTGGACCTCCTGGAAACCGCGCGGGCGTTCGACCCGCACAACGAGCTGCTCTACCGCGACATCATGCGCCTCCAGCAACGCCTGGGACACCTAGACGCGATTCCCCGCACCCTGGCGTTGCTGTCCACCCGCCTCGCCGAAATCGACGAGACACCCACCGCGCAGATCCTCGACCTGGCCACACGTCTGCAACAACCCCACCACACCGAGCGCACCGGCCCCACTGACCCTCAGCGGCGCGACCGCCGTGGCGAGCGACGGGACATCGCCACCATCCACGCCTGCTGACCCACACCACCACCACAGATCTCCCGCCTGAATGGGGACACAGCGCCGAACCCACCGGTTCGGACGCAGCGGAGATTCTCGTCGCTAATGCGCAATCCCTCGTGGTCGCGTTTCGATGCCGGGTATAATGATTTCGTGCGAGGCGGAGGGCTCGCCTGACAATCCGATCCCGGTGGGATATGGATGAATTGTGCGCGAAATCTCGACCTATCGCATTCGGCCGCCGGGATCACGGCGATCGTCGGTGTCCGTTTATCACCAGGTAAACGGAGGATCATACAATTTTCGGCGGCGCTCGCCCGGCGGCACCGTCAAACATCTCCGCATAGGGCGCTGTCTTTTGGGGGATCACTTTGGGGATCCACTGGGGGTTCAACTGGGGGATCCGATTAGAGCGCCACCCCTAGCGCTCCGGTAAGTCCCAGCGTAGACGGGGCGTAAGAGGATCCGCTGTGATACCAGACTCGCTTGGCCACAAGCGGGATAACACATCGGCGGCGCCCGGCCTGCGGGTACAGGGTCTGAGATCAGCCCAGTAGCGGGGTTGCCGCTGGCATCTCAATACATTCACCTGCGCCCTTTCCGGGCCTTGGCTCTCAGCCTTCTCTTGGGGCTGCCGCGAGTTCGGTGGTGCCTCACGGTGCGAGAGTTCCCCGGGGATCGCGGGAAAAGGCCCCTTATGCGCACTGGGCGGCGAATATCGACCGGCGGGGACTTTACGTCCGCTCAGAAATAGCGGGGGGACGTGCGCGGCGGAAGAGTCTTGAATTGCACGGTGTTTTCTATTGCGTTCCCTGCGCGGCAGAGTTATCTTTGGATTGTCACGGGGCCCGGGGAAACCGCACCGAATTGCACACCCGGCGTGAGCCATGCCTACTGGGGAATGCGATTATGCCCGCGAACCCGCCACCCATCCGCGCCCGCAGGAAACGTGAAAGGACGACAGACATGACGACGCCATCACCGCCCAGTACCACCCCGGCGGGGCGACGGTTGCCTAACGGCGAGCTGCGTCGGCAGGCGGCGGATTTCTGGCCGCCCGTGCGGGCGGTGAGTTCACCCCGGGTGAGGTGGCGCGTGGGTTGCCCGGTGGGCCCCGTTCCTCCGGTGCGGTCGGCAACGCGCTGTCGCTGCTGGCTGACCGGGGTGAGGCCGAGTTGTGCTCGACCAAACCGCTGCGCTACCGGGCGACCGCCACTACCGTGGCCGCCGCATCCGCGCCACCCGCCTCAGCCATCTCGTCCCGCCCCCCGCGCACCCCCCGCACCGTGGGGACGCCATCGGCCACCACCGCAACTCCCGCGCCGTCCACCCCGACCGCGCCACTCAGCTCGGCTGCCACCGCGGTGGTGTCCGGTCCGGTGGCACGGCCTAACGGGCAGCTCTACCACCCCAGGCAACTGTCGGGCCTGCCGGACGTGACCGCGCTGCGCCGGTTACGGGCGGCAGGGGTGGCGGCGCTGCTCTACGGTCCGCCCAGAACCGGCAAGATCTCGGTGGTGGAGGCCGCGTTCCCCGATCTGGTCACCGTCCAGGGGGACGGCGACACCACGGTCGCCGATCTGGTGGGCGAGTAACCTAAACCCCGGAGGGCCGGTATGTGTTCGGGTACACGGTCCGCTGGTCACTGCGATGCGCGAGGGTCGGACCCTGTTCATCGATGACGCCACGCTGATCCCGCCCACGGTGCTCGCGGTGGTGTATCCCGCGATGGATGGCCGCCGCCAGATCATCATCAAGGCCAACGGTGGCGAGGTGGTCAGCGCCGCCGAGGGGTTCTACGTGGTGGCCGGGCATAACCCGGGCGTGCACGGCGCGGTGCTGTCCGACGCGCTGTCGTCCCGGTTCTCCGCACAGATCCAGGTATCCACCGACTACGACCTGGCCACCCAGCTCAAGATCGACCGCCGGGCGGTGCGGGTCGCCCGCAACCTCGCCACCCGGGCGCAGGCGGGCGAGGTGGGGTGGGGTGGGGTGGGCGCCGCAGCTGCGGGAACTGATCGCGTTCGAGCGGATCGCGGCCGTGCTCGGGCCGATGGCCGCCGCCGCCAATCTGGTCGGCACCGCACCGGAGCAGGACCGCGACACCGTCGCCGCCGTAGTGCGCGACGCCTTCGGTACCCCCGTCACCCCCCTGGCCCTCGGCGCCCGCATCACCTAACCCCCACCACAGCTTGCTCTGCCCACAAGCCCGGAAAGGACCCGCCCCGCGATGACCGCGCACCTGATCGCCGACGACTCCGCTTCCGTGACCACCTTCGATCCGGCCACGACCGCACCTGGCTGGCTCGCGCTGTCGGCTGCGTTGACCGATGAGGTGCCCGTGATCGCCGACCGGGAGGACCTGCTCGTCACCGTCGCCCCCGGCGCCGGACAGGGGGCCCCGGCGTGTTTCCTGCCCGCGCATGCCACCATCGAGCTCGACGGCACCCACCTCGGCGGCGTGGACCCCGCCACCGCCACCCCCACCGCATCAGCGACCGCGCTCGCTACCCCACCGCGTGGGGGCTACTCACCCACGAATGCGCGCACGCCGCGCACACCACCTGGCAGCCACCACCGGACGCGCCACCCGGCGCGCTGGCCGCCGCGCTGCTGTTGGAGGAGTCCCGGATCGAAGCCGCGCAGATCCGCCGCCGCCCCGATGACCGGCACTGGCTACGCGCCTCGGCGACCGACCTGATCCTGGCCGACACCCACGCCGATGACCCCGCCCACGCACCGGCCATGACACCCCGTGACGCCGCGCAAACCGCCGCTCTCCTGCTGGCACGCATCGACGGCGGGATCCTCACCCGCGCCGAAACCGCCCCCGTCGCCCACGCCGTCACCACCGTGCTCGGCACCGACACCCTCGCCAAGCTGCGCGCGGTATGGCAAGCCGCGCATCAGGTCGCCGACGACGACACCCCCGCCATGATCGAGCTCGGTCGCCAGTGGTGCGAGATCCTCGGCACCGACCCCGACACACCCGACCAACCGCGCACCACCACTGCCCAGCAACCCCCGAACGGATCAGCCACCCCCTCACCGTCGCCGTTGGCGGAGGCGATCACCACCTCACTGCACGCGGTGGCGCGCGCCGTGGCGCGCGAGCACGTTCCCGCCGACCCCGCCGCGCATGCGGCAGCAGCCAAGGCCGCTGAGCACGCCGCCGACAAGGCCACTACCAAGGCCGCCAACGCGGTGTTCACCGCGGCCGGACCCCGCACCGGTAAGACGACCACGGCGGGCACCCGACCACCCACCGCCGCCGAACGCACCGCAGCGCGGGTGCTGGCCCGCGCGCTGAACACCGCCGGGGTCCGAGACCGGGTCGCAACCGAGACAACCTCGCCGAGCCCGCCGGGACGGTTACGGATGCGCGGCGCGCTGGCCGCCGACGCGCAACGCGCCGCCGGAGCACTACCTACCGCCGAACCGTTCACCCGCACCACCCGCATCACCGTGCCCACCCCGCCCCTGCGGATCGGGATCGCCTGCGACGTCTCCGGCTCCATGCACCGCGCCGCCCCCGCGGTCGCCTCCGCCGCCTGGATCCTTGCCCACGCCGCCCACCACACCACCGTGCCCACCGACACCGCGACCGTGATCTTCGGGCACCACGTCCGGCCAGTCACCCGCCCCGGCACCGCACCCACGCAGGTGACCGAGTTCGACGCCACCGACAACTGGGAAGACATCCCCACCGCGATCGACGCCCTCGACGGTGCGCTCGGGCTGTCCCGCCCCGGCGCGGCCCGACTCCTGGTCATCGTCTCCGATGGCACTTCCGCGAGGATCCTCGCCGCGACGCACAACAGCGTCTCGACCGGCTCCGCGCCACCGGATGCGCGGTGCTGTGGTTGACCACCGACACCACCGACACACCGCTGGATGGCGTCACCGTGCACCTGCTGCGCGACCCCGCCACCACCGCACAGGCCATCGGCCACGCCGCCACCACCGCCCTGCGCACCACCCACTAGCCCCGGCCCCACCCACGCAAGACGCACCACCACAGCCGGAATTGCTGAAGAGTCGCCTCACGGACTTCCAGCGCGCGTCCGATACACCCGATACTCGAGGAGGTTGCGATCATGGACGCTATCGACACCGTCGGTGAGCTGATCACCGCCCTGCAGGATTACGACCCCGACACCCCGATCCGGTTAGCCACCCAACCCGGCTGGCCCTTCGAATACACCCTCG
>DASUGW010000200.1:0-5010 GCA_036273805.1 Mycobacterium sp. | reverse complement strand
CATCGAACGGCTCTACGGCGTAGTCGTCGGCGATCGCCAGGAGGAAGGCCGGCTGGCGGCGGCGATGCTTTCAGGTGCGATCAGCGTGGCCGTCGTCCATCCGGAGTCCACCACGATGGACGACGAGTCTTTGCGCGCACTTCTCGTCAAGTACACCCAGGGATTCATCAGTATCCCCGGCCTCGAGTGATCCGCCTTGGCGTGAACGAACACTCCCGTTGACGCTATGTCGTCTGTGCGGTGACGGCCTGGCGTAGTGCCGCGCACTGAGCTTCGAAAAATGCCCGCGACACGGCTGCTTTGGGCACGATGGAGTCGAAGCCGTGAAACACGCCGGGCACGACCTCGATGTCGCACTTGACGCCGGCCGCTTTCAGTCGCTCGGCGTAGGCAAGATCCTCGCTGTAGAACAGGTCGAGGTCGCCCACACCGATCCATGCGGGCGGCAGGCCACGGAGGTCTGTCCGTCGCGCCGGGACCGCCACATCGCGCGGAGCGTCGCCCAGATAGGAATCCCAACCAAACCGATTGGCACGCACATCCCATCCGTAGGAGCGCCGACGCGGATCGGGCCGCGCCGACGTCCGGTCGTCGAGCATCGGGTAGGTCAGCAGTTGCAGCACCGGGGTGATCTCACCGGCGTCTCGAGCCCGCATCGCCAGTGTCGCAGCCAGGCCGCCGCCGGCGCTTGCCCCGCCGATCGCGACACGGCTCGGGTCGACCGTGGGCAGCCCGACGAGCCACTGCAGCGCGGCATAGCAGTCGTCGAGCGCGTCGGGGTAGGCGTGCTCGGGCGCCAGGCGGTAATCGACTGCGGCGACGGTAATGCCCAATTCCCGGGCGAATCCGGCACACAGGGCGTCGTCCTGACGCGCGTGGCCGAAAAGGTAACCGCCGCCGTGAATCCACAACAACGCCGGTGCGGGTACGTCTCCCGGGGGTGGCTGATGCAACCGGATTCCGGGTCCCGCGGATATCGTCAGCACTTCGACGCCCTGCGTCGGAATGAGTGCCTGCACGCGAATGCCCGCCCGTATGAGCGGCAGTGTGAACCGCCGGATGGGCGGTGGGATCACCGCGCCACGCAAATCAGGATGCACCTCGGCATTTCTCACAGCCGTGACGGTACGTCACCGCCGACGGAAGGCTCCTGGGGGATCAGTCGGCGGTGGTGATGGAGTCGCCGGTGATGCCGGCCGCACGGCGGGCCGCGAGCCGACGTTTCTGCGGCTCGATCGTGTACCGCGGGTCGCGGGCGGATTCGAGACCGGCCTCGAAGACGCCGAACCGGGTCAGTGCCGACGCCGCCAGCAGCGCCAGCCCCGATGCTGCCGCCACCGCCCGGTTCCGCCCGCCGACAAGGGTCCCCAGACCCCCGGCGATCACCAGCCGCTCGCTCCAGCGCAGCATGCGGCCCGGGTTGCCGTGGTGCAGCGGTTCGGCCGCCACCGGATCCATCCGGTGTTCCATCAACCGGGTCGCCAGCACGTCGCCGACGACGCCGAGAACCGCCAGCCGACGGGCCGGACCGGTCTCGGCTACCGGGGTGGTGATCATCGCCAGACCGGACGCGGCCAGGCTGGCTGAGCTGACGAATACGAACGGCAGATCCTCGTGGGCGGCGTTCCAGGTGGGCGTAGCGGTGTCACCGAGCAGCACCGCGGTGTACACCGCCAGCGCCGGGGCCAGCACTCCGGCACCCAGGCCGGCGGGGCCCTCGATGCCGCGCAGCACCGGACGCAACGGGCCCAGCGGGAGCCGTGCGCCGGCCATGCGGTCGACCTCTGCGGCTGCGGCCAGGCCGGTCGCGCCGCTGAAGGAAATCAGAATCCACGAACCGACGCTCATCGGCGACGTCAGTTTGAACGTCCGCAGCATGTTCAGGAACCGCTCGGGGCGCCCGAGGTCGCTGATCAACGCGACCGTACTGAGGCCCACGGCGCCCAGCGCCGACAGCCGGGCGTTGCGCCGCAGTGCGGGGCGGCCGGTCAGCTGCGCGCCGGCGGCCAGCAGACCGGACCCCGCGGCAACGCCACCGAGGAACAGGTACGCCCCGATCTCATGGCCCCACGGTGGCGGTTTGACGACGGGCCGCCCGTAGTAGGTGGTGAACTCGACCTCCGGGACCATCGGCATCTCACGCGCGCCGTCGCCGCCGCCGCGGCGTGCAAAACCGATGCGGCCCTTACCTTTACGCTTCCTACGCCCACCCTCCGGTTCGGGTGGCCGCAGGCTGTCGTATTCCGAGGTGCTCACCGGCTCCTCCAGAAGGCCACCGCCGCGGCGGCCAGCATGCCCGCGCCCGCGACCGTCGCCCGCTTGAACATCTGCATCAGATCAGCCGTCGGCACCCGCGGATCCGGCGGCAGGCCGTACACCTCCGGTTCGTCGAGCAGCAGGAAGATCGACCCGGTACCGCCGACGCCATCGTGCTCGTTGGCCCCGTAGAGACGAGCCTCGGTCATCCCTCGGGCGTGCAACTGCGCGACGCGTTCCCGGGCCTGCACCACGAGTTCGTCGTGGTCACCGAACTTGATCGACGTGGTGGGGCAGGTCTGCGCGCACGCCGGGATCTGGTCGTCGACCAGTCGGTCGTAGCAGAGGGTGCATTTCTGCGCGACCCCCGTGACCGGTTTGTCGTCGGACGCACCCGGGCGTTCGGAGCGTTCGTGCGGGGTGCCGAAAGTACCGTCGTTGCGGCGTTCCACCACACCGAACGGGCAGCCCGCCACGCACGTGCCACAGCCGTTGCAGACGTCGTGCTGCACCACGACGGTACCGAACTCGGTGCGGAACATCGCACCTGTCGGGCAGACGTCGAGACAGCCGGCGTGCGTGCAGTGCTTGCAGACGTCGGACGCCATCAACCACCGGAACTCAGGGGTGTCCGGCATCGTGGTGTCCGGCATCGTGGTGTCTGGCGTCGTGGGCTGCGGCGCGACCGACGGCATACCCAGGCTGACCAATTCGCGCCCCGACTCCCGCGCCGCTTCGATGCTGTCGCGCCCCTGCTCGATGAACGCAACGTGACGCCAGGTGCTGGCGCCCAGCGCGCCGGTGTTGTCGTACGACGAGCCGAGAAGTTCCAGATCCCCGTCGAGCGGATTGCGGTTCCACTCCTTGCAGGCCACCTCGCAGGCCTTACAGCCGATGCAGATCGAGGTGTCGGTGAAGAAGCCCTTGCGCGCGCGGACCTCCTGCCAGTTCGCGTCGTGCGCCGGGTCGCTCGGCCCGGTCAGCTGGCCCATCAGCCCTCCCTCACCCTCGCGCTCGACCGTCGGGATCATCCGTTCCCGGTTGCCGTTCGACGATCTCACGGCCCGGATCTGTGATACGGACATTGTCCGTCTCCACGGTCACCCCGGCCCGGGATTGATACTCCTCCACCAAGCGCAGCAGCTGCGGACCGCGCGGACGACGGCCCGGCCGGATGTCGCATGAGCCCACCTTGGACTCCTGGATCTGCACATTGGGATCCAGCGTCAGGCCCAGCAGATCATTGGCGGCGTCACCACTGACCACGGCGTCACCGCCCACCCCCCAGTGGTACGGCAGGCCGATCTGGTGCACGGTGTGGCCGTTGATGCGCAGCGGTGTAATACGCTCGGTAACAAGAACTTTAGCCTCAATGGCCGCCCGCGGAGAAATGATGGTCGCCCACCCGTAGGGTTCCAGCCCGCGTTCTGCGGCCAGCTCCGGAGACACCTCGCAGAACATCTCCGGCTGCAGTTCCGACAGATAGGGCAGCCAGCGGCTCATACCGCCGGCGGTGTGATGCTCGGTCAGACGATAGGTGGTGAACACGTAGGGATAGACGCCCACACCCGGATCACCGGCACTCGGAGCACTCAGATTGTCCTTGCGCGGGAAGATGATTCGTGACGGGCTCTGCTGCTGCGGGTAGAGCGCGTTGGCGATCGGTGATTCCTGCGGTTCGTAATGCGTGGGCAGCGGTCCGTCAACCATGCCCCGGGGGGCAAACAGCCAGGCCTTGCCGTCGGCCTGCATGATGAACGCGTCATCGCCGGCCAACGCCGCCGGACCACCGAGGCCCGGGTCCGGGCGGGCGTCCGGCGCCCGGTCGATCGGGAAGTCGGGCACGTCGTCACCGACCCAGCGGCCCTGAGCGGGGTCCCACCAGACGTAGCGTTTGCGTTCGCTCCATGGCTTGCCCTCGGGATCGGCAGAGGCCCGGTTGTAGAGGATGCGGCGGTCCGCGGGCCACGCCCAACCCCATTCGGACTGGCTCGGCGAGTCCCCGCCGTGCGGCACCCGGCGCGCGGCCTTGTTCACCCCGCCGACGTGCACTCCGGCATAGATCCAGCACCCCGATGCCGTCGAGCCGTCGGCGCGCAGTTCGCCGAACCCCGAAACAGTCTGTCCCGCTTGATCTCCTGACAGGTGGTAGCCGTTGATCTCGGCCAGCACCGCCTCACCATCGGGTTCGCCGTGCTCGTCGACCGGGTAGTCCCAGGTGAGGTCGAGCAGCGGACGGTCGCGCGGATCGGTGGATCCGGCCAGCCGCTCCCGGATTCGCCTACCGAGTTCGATGAAGAACGCCAGCTCGCTTTGACAGTCGCCGGGGGGCTCCACGGCCTGGTGCCGCCACTGCACCAAACGCTGTGTCTGGGTGAAGGTTCCGGCCTTCTCGACGTGCGTGGCGGCGGGGAAGAAAAACACCTCGGTCTCGATGTCCTCGGTTTTCAGCTCCCCCGAGGCGATTTCGGGTCCGTCCTTCCACCAGGTGGCCGACTCGATGAGGTTGAGGTCGCGGACCACCAACCACTTGAGGTGCGCCATGCCCATGCGTTGCATGCGTCCGTGGGCGGACCCGACCGCCGGGTTCTGCCCCAGGATGAAGTAGCCGTCGACCTCGTCGTCGAGCATCGACATCACGGTCTGATAGGTGCCGTGCGGTCCGGACAGGCGCGGCAGATAGTCGTAGGCCCAATTGTTTTCGGCTGTGGCCGCGTCACCCCACCATGCCTTGAGCAGGCTGACCGTATAGGC
>DASUGW010000199.1:0-4950 GCA_036273805.1 Mycobacterium sp. | reverse complement strand
CGACCTGAAGACCGTGCAGCCTATCCCGATGAGCCGATTGCGTACCCTCAGCTGCCCTGTGCGGGCCGTATACGGCGAGCATTCCGACGTCGCCGGCTACGCCCGCAACCTCAACGAATATCTGCCACACTGCGAGCTGACAGTACTGGCCGGTTGCGGTCATTCGGTGCTAATGGACGCGACATCAGCGCTGCGCGAGATCGTCCTGGACTGGTTTGCTGCCCAGAGTCCGTTGGGTGTCCGGTGAGCCGGTTCCTGTTCGTGGTGCCGCCGCTGGTCGGGCATACCCTGCCCACGGTTGCGGTCGGCCAAGAACTGGCCGACCGTGGTCACCAGGTCGCCTGGGCCGGGCACGCCGAGATCGTCGGTTCCTTGCTGCCACCTGCGGCCACGCTGATCCCGGTCGCGGCGGACTTCGGCGACCAGCCACTGACCGAGGTTCACCGCCGCAGGCACGGCCTGCGGGGTGTGGCTGCGTTACGGAGCTTGTGGACGGATTTCCTGATCCCGCTGGCGGACTCGATGGTGCCCGGTGTCGCGGCCGCAGTGGATGGATTCGGCCCGGACGTTGTAGTTGTCGACCAGCAAGCGCTGGCCGGCGCGCTGGTCGCCCGCCGATGTGGGCTGCCGTGGGCGACGTCGGCCACCACCTCCTCGGAGCTGACCAACCAGTACGCTCTGATGCCGAGGCTTGGCACTTGGGTACGGCAGTGCCTGACCGACTTCCAAAACGACCTAGGTGTACCGGATCCCGTCGACCTGCGGTTTTCTGAACATCTTGTGTTGGCGTTCACGACCGAGGCGCTGGTCGGGTCGGTCGGAGACTTCCCCGGCCACTATGTATTCGTGGGTCCGTCGATCAGCGTACGAGCCGGTGCACCGGACTTCCCGTGGGGTTGGCTGCGCCCAGACCGTCAACACGTCCTGGTCTCGCTGGGCACGGTCAACCGGGAGGTCGGCCGGCGGTTCTTCGCCACCACGGTGCAGGCGGTACTGCCGCTCGTCGACAGGCTGCAGGTGGTCCTCGTCTCGCCACCCGACCTGGTCGACTCGCCGCCTGATCACGTGCTGATCCGGGACTTCGTCCCACAACTCGACCTGCTCCCAGCCTTACATGCGGTGGTCAGCCACGCTGGCCACAACACGGTATGCGAAACCCTCGCGCAGGGCGTACCTCTCGTCGTGGCTCCGATCCGGGACGACCAACTGGTGGTGGCGGGACAGGTCGTCGACGCCGGTGCCGGCATCCGGGTGCACTTCAGCCGGGTCGGCGTCACCGAGCTGCGCGATGCCATCACGACCGTGCTCGACGACCCTTCATACCGGACTGCGGCGAGGCGCGTGCGGACCTCGTTCGCCGTTGCCGGCGGTGCCGCTGCCGCAGCCGACCACCTGGAGAAACTCACATGAACGATCCCTTCGAAGCCCGCCGGCCGTACTACCAGGCGGAGCTGGCCGGCGGCGTCGAGCGCTTCCTCGAACCCCGCCGCGATACCTGCCCCTGGTGCGGATGCACCGATCTGTCGGTACGGCTGCGAACTTCCGACCTGATCCAGCGGAAACCGGGTCAGTTCACTTTGGAGCAGTGTAGGAGCTGCCGGCACATCTTCCAGAATCCTCGGCTCACCCCAGCCGGACTGGACTTCTACTACCGCGACTTCTACGACGGTCTCGGCCTTGAGCTGATGGATGAGATCTTCAACACGGGAGGGCAGTCCTACCGCGGGCGGATCGACCTGCTGAAGCAGTTCACCACTCCCAGGGCATGGCTGGATGTCGGCGCCGGCCACGGCCACTTCTGCCGACTCGCCCGCGAGGTGTGGCCGGACACCGTGTTTGATGGTTTGGACCAAAGCCCCGGCGTCGAGCAGGCGCAGCGCCGCGGCTGGATCGACCACAGCTACCAGGGGGAGTTCGTCGCGTTCGCCGACGAGCTGGCCGGTCGGTACGACGTGGTCAGCATGCACCATTACCTGGAGCACACCCGGGAACCGTTCGACGAGCTGGATGCTGCCGCTAAGGTTCTCACGGTCGGTAGCTATCTGCTGATCGAACTGCCCGACCCCGAGTCGTCCTTCGGCCGGGTACTCGGCCGCTGGTGGATACCGTGGCTCCAACCGCAGCACCAGCATATGATCCCGGTGCGTAATCTGGTGCAGGCCCTGGCCGACCGTGGGTTCACGGCGGTGGCCATCGAACGCGGCGCGGCCCATCAAAGCTGCGATCTGCTCTTTGGCCTGGTGCTTGCACTCATCGCCGTCGCCCCCGACCCGAGGTTGCCGTGGCTGGCGACCGGGCCGACCCCCTGGCGGCGGCTACGCTACCGCACCGTCTGGTCCTTGGGGCGGCCGTTGTTGGCGATCACGCACCTGTTCGACAAGCTACTTCGACAGGTGGTGTGCCGCACCCGCGGGGGCAACGCCTACCGGGTCCTGGCCCGCAAGGACGACTAACGGTGTTCACACCGGTGGCCGTCTGCGTAGGTCCCCCGTCAGAGCAGCACCCTCCGATTGCTTCGCTGGCACGTTGGCCGGTGCTGGCGATCGCCGCTGGGGTCGGGCTCGTGCTACTGCTGACTAGCGGGCGCGTCGGCTACGTCTGCGACGAGCTTTATTACCTCGTCGCCGGCCATCACCTCGATTGGGGGTACGCCGATCAGGGTCCGCTGACGCCGCTGCTGGTTCGTGCGATGGATATCGTTTTCCCCGGTTCGCTCGTCGGGGAACGGCTGCCGGCGACTGTGCTGGCCGCGGCGGGCGTTGTGGTGGCCGCACTGATCGCACGGGAACTCGGCGGGCGGGGCCGAGCGCAGGCGCTCACTGCGGGAACGTATGCGACGGCGACGGTCGCCGATCTAGAGGGCGGTGGCCACCTGCTCAGCACCGCCACAGTCGACGTGTTCCTGTGGGGGCTCACAACCTGGCTGCTAGTGCGGTGGGTGCGGGTTCGCGACGATCGGTTGCTGTTGTGGCTCGGTGTAGTTACGGCCATCGCGTTGCAGAACAAGTGGTTGATAGTCGCCTTGTGGGTCCTTATTGCTATCAGCGTGCTCGCAGTGGGTCCACGAGAGCTGTTGCGCCGGCCGCTGCTGTGGCTCGGTGGGGTACTCGTGGTGCTCACGACGCTGCCCGCCTTGCTCTGGCAGGTCCACCACGGGTGGCCTCAGCTCGGGATGACACAGGTCATCGCCAAGGAGAACAACCTCTTCGGCGGTCGGTGGGCGTTTCTGCCGCTGATGCTGACGACGGCTGGGGTGGGGGTGGGGACGGCGCTGTTCTGCTACGGCCTGTGGCAGCTGCTGCGCTCGCCCGAGCTGCGTTCCTACCGCTTCCTGGGGTGGACCTTCGTTGGGCTGGTCGTGGTCTTTCTCGTCACTGACGGTCGTTTCTACTATCCGACGGGGCTGGTAGCGCTGCTGTTGGCCGCAGGCTCAGTGGAGTTGCAACGGCGGGAGCCGGCGCGTTGGTGGCGGTGGATGCTCTCCTGGCCCGTCTATGTCCTCTCGGCGGTCATCGCCCTCACCGCCCTCCCACTCTTGCCGGTCTCATGGCCAACTTCCGCGAGACTTGTGTCGCTTGCAAGCCTCGGCTGGCCAGAGCTGACAGATACGGTGGCTAGCGCCTACCGCGTGCTGCCGCCCGCTACGCGGCGAACCACCGCGGTAGTCGCCGATGGGTACTGGGACGCTAGCGCCCTCGACCGCTACGGCCCCGCCCGGGGGCTTCCGCACGCTTTCAGTCCGCATCGGGGTTACTGGTACTTCGGCGAGCCAGCGGATAATGTTGATACTGTTCTTTTCGTCGGTTCCGACGCTACCTACCTGCACCGATATTTCACCGAGGTTCGGCAGGTAGCCACAGTTACGAGCCCTGTCACGAAGATCGAGTGGGGGGTTGCCAGCCAGGTGTGGCTCTGCTCCGGCAAGCGAGCGCCGTGGTCAGAGCTTTGGCCGCAGCTGCGTCACCTCTGAAGGGAACGCCGGTGTATCACCGTATCGTTCTGCCTGCCGGTGCCGCCCTTCTAGCCCTGCTTGGCCTTCCCATCACTGGCGCAGCCATGACTGTGGGCGCATCGGAGCATTACGTCGCGCTCGGTGACTCATACGCGTCCGGTGCCGGGATCCCCGAGCAGCGAGCCGATCCGATCGGTTGCCAGCGCTCCACCCACAACTACCCGGCAATACCGACCTGGTCACGATCACCATCGGTGGCAATGACATCAATCTCGGTGATCTATGGGTAACCTGCGCCCAACTCGGTCCCACCGACCATCCGGAGATCCGTGTCAGCGCCACGCCACCGTTGGGGGCACCGACCTCTACGGCGCAGCGCATCGCCTGCCGCAGCGCCGAAGGTGGCCGACGTAGTGGAGGGCATCCGGCAGCGCTCCCCGCGCGCGACGGTGCTGCTGGTTGGTTACCTACGGCTCCTGCCGAGCGCAACCGGCTGCTACCCCGCCTTTCCCATCGCCCGCGGTGACGTTCGCTACCTCGACGCCACGATGTTTGCCAACAGCCCGGCGCGAGATGGGTGGAGGGTACCGTTGCCGCCAGCGCCGCTGCCCTGGATCATCCCAACGCCATCGGCATGCAACAGGTGGCCGATCTCGCCTTCCGCGGTCAAGACGGCGACGCCGGGTAGCTAATCGCTGGGCCGAGGTCAGCTGACCGGCAATGCTGCTGGCCTGGCGAAGCGCATGGCCACAGTGGTGCCGGTGGAACCGGTATGTGTGGTCATCACGTCGGCGAGGTGACGCGCTATCCAGATCCCCCTGCCGCGTCGCGCATCGGTGCTGGGCCGCTGGTAGCCGGTGGTCGCGGGAATGCTCGCGCGGCCCTGGTCGTCGACTTGGACGAACAAGGCGTCGGGAGTGGCCCAACCCCGGACGCAGGCGGGCGGCTTACCGTGCTCCAGGGCGTTGGTGGCGATCTCGTCGACCGCTATCACGATG
>DASUGW010000198.1:0-8761 GCA_036273805.1 Mycobacterium sp. | reverse complement strand
GTGTGGTCTGTGTCAGACCAGCAACCGCACGCCGGCGGCGGATTCAACCCGCCCACACCGACCACCAAGGGTGGGCCCGATTACGGCCGCTTCGTCGCCGCCGTGCGCACCCTGCAGGACCAGGCGCGCAGCGTCGACGCTCCCGACGAGGTGGTGACGGAAGCCGCCGACCTGGTGGAGAAGCTGACGACGCTGCTGGCACCGTACGAGGCCGACGAGTGGACGGCGCCGTCGGGGCGGCGCGTCGACCTGCCCAACCGCGGCAACGTCCTGAGCGTCCCGATGGACCTGAACCAGGTCGCCGACAACCGCGTCGAGGGCTGGGTGCGGTTCGCCCGTTACCACCTCGGCCGCAACGGGGCCGCCCACGGTGGTGCGATCGGCCTGATGTTCGACTCCGTGCTCGGCTACACCGCCGCGGTGCTGTCCGGACACCGGGCGCAACGCACGGCGTACCTGCATATCGACTACCGGGCGATCGTCCCCATCGACAAAACCTTGCGGGTCGAGGCCCGGCTGGCCGGCGAAGAGGGCCGCAAGATGTTCGTCGAGGGCGCGGTCTACCTCGATGACACTCTCCTGACCGAGGCCAACGCCCTGTTCGTGAAACTCAAACCCGGCCAGCCGTGAGCAGATGCTGCTAGGGCACCCCGATAGCATGGTCGCGTCCCGAACGCCCACCAGCACAAACTTTGGAGACCCGCGATGAGCGCCCCCGTACACCCCGCACCGGCAGCCCCGATCCGGGTTCCGGCGGGCACTACCGCGGGCGCTGCGGTCCGAGCGGCCGGGCTGGCCGGGCGCGGCGCTGCGGACGCGATCGTCGTGGTCAAGGACGGCGAGGGCAAGCTGCGGGACCTGAGTTGGATTCCGGCCGGTGACGCAGAGGTGACGCCGGTGGCCGCCGACACCGAAGAGGGCCGCAGCGTCATCCGGCACTCGGCGGCGCACGTGCTCGCCCAGGCGGTGCAGGACCTGTTCCCCGACGCCAGGCTGGGCATCGGACCCCCCATCACCGACGGCTTCTACTACGACTTCCACGTTGCCGAGCCGTTCACCCCGGAGAACCTCGAAGCGCTCGAGAAGCGGATGCGCAAGATCATCAAGGACGGTCAGCTGTTCGACCGCCGCGTCTACGAATCCAAGGATCAGGCCCGCGCAGAGTTACAGCACGAGCCGTTCAAGTTGGAGCTCGTCGACGACAAGTCCGGTGACGCCGACATCATGGAGGTCGGCGGCGACGAACTGACCGCCTACGACAACCTCAATCCGCGTACCCGCGAACGTATCTGGGGCGACCTGTGCCGCGGCCCGCACATCCCGACCACCAAGGACATCCCGGCGTTCACGCTGACCCGGTCCTCGGCGGCGTACTGGCGCGGTGACCAGAACAATGCCAGCCTGCAGCGGATCTACGGCACCGCCTGGGAATCGCAGGAGGCCCTCGACCGCCACCTCGAGCTGATCGAGGAAGCCCAGCGCCGCGACCACCGCAAGCTCGGCGTCGAGCTCGACCTCTTCAGCTTCCCCGATGAATTGGGTTCGGGCCTACCGGTTTTCCATCCCCGCGGCGGCATCCTGCGCAAGGAGCTCGAGGACTACTCGCGGCATAAGCACGTAGAGGCGGGCTACCAGTTCGTCAATACCCCGCACATCACCAAGGAACAGCTCTACATCACCTCCGGGCACCTGGAGTGGTACGCCGACGGTATGTACCCGCCGATGCACATCGACGCCGAGTACAGCGAGGACGGCGAGTTGCGCAAACCCGGGCAGAACTACTACCTCAAACCGATGAACTGCCCGATGCACCACCTGATCTACCGGTCCCGCGGGCGTTCCTATCGTGAACTGCCGTTGCGGCTCTTCGAGTTCGGCTCGGTGTACCGCTACGAAAAGTCCGGTGTCGTCCACGGCCTGACCCGCGTGCGTGGCATGACTCAGGACGACTCGCATATCTACACCACGCGTGAGCTGATGCGTGACGAGCTGGCCAGCCTGCTGCGGTTCGTGCTCGACCTACTGGCCGACTACGGCCTCGACGACTACTACCTGGAACTGTCCACCAAGAACCCGGACAAGTACGTCGGTTCCGATGACATGTGGGAAGAAGCCACCGAGACGCTCCGTGAGGTGGCGGAGTCCTCCGGCCTGCATCTGGTGCCCGACCCGGGCGGTGCGGCGTTCTACGGCCCAAAGATCTCCGTGCAGGTCAAAGACGCGCTGGGCCGCAACTGGCAGATGTCGACCATCCAGTTGGACTTCAACATGCCCGACCGCTTCGAGCTGGAGTACACCGCCGCCGACGGCAGCCGCCAGCGTCCGGTGCTGATTCACCGTGCGCTGTTCGGCTCCATCGAGCGATTCATCGGAGTGCTCACCGAGCACTACGCCGGCGCGTTCCCGGCGTGGCTGGCGCCCACCCAGGTGGTCGGTATCCCGGTCGCCGACGCTCACGTGCCGTATCTGGAAGATGTTGCCGCGCAACTGCGTTCGGCTGGTATTCGGGCCGAGGTGGACGCCAGCGACGACCGGATGGCCAAGAAGATCGTCAACCAGACAAACCTGAAGGTGCCCTTCATGCTGCTCGCGGGTGACCGCGATGTGGAGGCCGGCGCAGTGAGCTTCCGCTTCGGCGACCGCACCCAGATCAACGGAATTCCGCGCGACGAGGCCGTCGCGGCCATCGTGAAATGGGTGAGCGAGCGTGAAAATGCAACGCCGACAGCTGAATTGCTGAACGTGGGGGATTCGGCGTGACGGAGGTGACCGAGACGGGAGGCGTCGGTGAGCCGGACCGACTGCAGCGGCTCTGGACACCTTACCGGATGAGTTACATCATCGGCGAAGTCAAGAACACTGCGCCGTCCGCGGCTTCGAAGCGGCCGTTTACCGACATTCCGCAGATGTCCGACGAGGACGGTCTGATCGTTGCCCGCGGCGAACTGGTGTACGGGGTGCTCAACCTCTACCCGTACAACCCGGGACACCTGATGGTGGTGCCCTACCGCCGGGTCTCCGAACTCGAAGACCTCAGCGCCGCTGAGAGTGCCGAACTGATGTCGTTCACGCAGAAGGCGATTCGTGTCATCAAGGGTGTGTCGCGCCCGGATGGTTTCAACGTCGGGCTTAACCTCGGGCGTTCGGCGGGCGGCTCGCTGGCCGAGCATCTGCACATGCACGTGGTGCCGCGGTGGAGCGGGGACGCCAACTTCATCACGGTGATCGGCGACACCAAGGTTGTCCCGCAGCTGCTCAGCGACACTCGCGCGCTGCTGGCAAGCGAGTGGACGCGCGACGACTCCCAGCGGGACGGCGCCCGACGGGAAGAGCCTTGAGCAACTTCTATCTGATGACCCGGGCGGCGTACACGCGACTGTCGCGCCCGGTCGCCAGGGCGGCGTTGCGGGTCGGGCTCACCCCGGACGCCGTCACCGTTATCGGCACGGCCGGGTCGGTCATCGCCGCGCTGACGCTCTTCCCGATCGGGCAGTTGTGGTGGGGCGCAGTAGCGGTGACGTTCTTCGTGCTGGCCGACATGCTCGACGGCGCGATGGCCCGCGAGCGCGGTTATGGCACCCGGTTCGGCGCCGTACTGGACGCCACCTGCGACCGCGTCGGCGACGGCGCGGTGTTCTGCGGACTGTTGTGGTGGATCGTGTTCGGTCTGCACAGCGCCCACCTCGCGATCGCGACGATGATCTGCCTGGTCACCTCCCAGGTAATCTCCTACATCAAGGCACGTGCCGAAGCCTGCGGCCTGCGCGGTGACGGCGGACTGATCGAGCGCCCGGAACGGCTGGTGATCGCGCTGGCAGGAGCGGGCCTGTCCGGTCTCCCGTGGTTCCCGCTGCCGTGGCTTCTGCCGGTGGCGATGTGGGCGCTGGCGGTGGCCAGTGTGCTGACCCTGGGGCAGCGGGTGTATGCCGTGCGTTCCTCGCCCGGCGCGACCGACCCGTTGCCGTCCGCCGAGCAGAACCCGCCGACTGGCAGCGGCGCCGGTCCGCAGAACTCCGAGCCGAACGGGTCCTGATGGTCAAAATGCCTGGGGGGCAGCCGGCACTGCCGGGCGTCAACCGCCTCCGCGAGTCGGCCGTGGGGGGCCTGACCGACTTCGGGTATGCCGCCGGCTGGCGGGTCGTGCGGGCGCTGCCGGAACGCGTTGTTCGCAGCGTCTTCGGCAACGGCGCGCAGTACTTCGCCCGCGGCGGCGGCCCGGATCAGCTGCGCCGCAACCTTGCCCGCGTCATCGGCGCGATGCCGGCCGAAGTGCCCGACGACCTCATTCGCGCATCGGTGGCGTCCTACGCACGTTACTGGCGCGAGGCGTTCCGGCTGCCGTCGATGGATCTGCCCGCCGTGGCTCGTCGGCTGGACCAGGTGTTCATCGGCGCCGAGCATTTCGCGAACGCGCACGCAGCGGGTCGCGGTGCGGTGATCGCTTTGCCGCACAGCGGAAACTGGGATATGGCCGGTGTCTGGCTGGCGCAGCACTACGGAACGTTCACCACGGTCGCCGAGCGGCTCAAGCCGGAGTCGCTGTACCGGCGGTTCCTGGAGTACCGCGAATCGCTGGGCTTCGAGATCATCCCGTTGACGGGCGGCGAGCAGCCGCCATTCGAACTACTGGCCGACCGACTGCGCCAGAATCGTTTCGTGTGTTTGATGGCCGACCGCGACCTCACTCGCAGCGGGGTCGAGGTGCAGTTCTTCGGGGAGACAACCCGGATGCCGGCCGGGCCGGCCAAATTGGCCCTGGAGACGGGCGCGCCACTGCATCCCGCGCACGTCTACTACGCCGGCGAGGACTGCATAGTCCAGATCTTCGATGCCCTGGACACCAGTTCCGGTGACATCGCGGTGATCACCCAGGCGATGGCCGATGTGTTCGAGACGGCCATCGCCAAACATCCCGAGGACTGGCACATGCTGCAGCCGCAGTGGATCGCCGACCTCAGCGAAGCGCGCCGGGCCCGCCTGCACCGGGAGCTCTGATGCGGATCGGCATGGTCTGCCCGTACTCCTTCGACGTACCCGGCGGGGTGCAGGCGCACGTCCTGCAGCTGGCCGAAGTGCTGCGCGCCCGCGGGCAGGATGTCAGCGTGCTGGCGCCGTCGTCGCCGGAGGCCAAGGCAGAGTTGCCCGATTTCGTCGTCTCCGCAGGCAAGGCTGTGCCGATCCCGTACAACGGCTCGGTGGCCCGGCTGCGTTTCGGCCCCGCCACGCACCGAAAGGTCAAGAAGTGGCTCGCCCGCGGCGATTTCGACGTGCTTCATGTGCACGAGCCCAACGCCCCGAGCCTGTCGATGCTGGCGCTGCAGGCCGCCGAGGGGCCGATTGTCGCGACGTTCCACACCTCGACCACTAAGTCGTTGACGCTCAGTGTGTTTCAGGGCATCCTGCGGCCGTCCCACGAGAAGATCATGGGCCGCATCGCGGTCTCGGACCTGGCCCGGCGCTGGCAGATGGAAGCGCTGGGCTCCGATGCGGTGGAGATTCCCAACGGTGTCGACGTGGCGGCGTTCGCCGACGCACCGCCCCTGCCCGGCTACCCGCGGCCGGGCCGTTCGGTGCTGTTCCTCGGCCGCTTCGGCGAGCCGCGCAAGGGGATGACGGTCCTGCTCGCCGCACTGCCGAAACTGGTGGCGGCGTTTCCGGATATCGAGGTACTCATTGTGGGCCGCGGCGACGAGGACGAATTACGAAGCGAGGCAGGCGAATTAGCCCGCCATCTGCGGTTCCTCGGACAGGTCGACGATGTCGAAAAGGCGTCCGGGCTGCGCAGCGCCGACGTCTACTGTGCGCCCAACACCGGCGGCGAGAGCTTCGGCATCGTGCTTGTCGAGGCGATGGCCGCCGGCACCCCGGTGGTGGCCAGCGATCTCGACGCATTCCGCCGGGTGCTGCTCGGCGGCAGCGCGGGGCGGCTGGTGCCGATCGAGGATTCCGACGCGTTCGCCGAGGCACTGATCGAACTGCTCGGTGACTCGGATGCGTCCGTTGCGACGCGGCGTCGCTACATCGCGGCCGGCGCCGAGGCCGTCAAGCGCTATGACTGGCCGGTGGTGGCCAAGCAGATCCTGCGGGTCTACGAGACTGTCGCCGCATCCGGGGTGAAGGTGCGCGTGGCCGGGTGAACCCCCAACTCGTAGTCACGCTCACCGTCGGCGTCCTGGTGGTCGTCGCACTGGCACTCGGTGGCGTCTGGGCACTCGGCACAGCGCAGCGACTGGACCGCCTGCACGTCCGATACGACCTGTCGTGGCAGGCGCTGGACGCGGCGCTGGCGCGCCGAGCGGTGGTGGCTCGTGCGGTGGCATCCGACTACTACGCCAACCCGGCCCGGGGCCTGAACAACCCCACCGACGGCAGGCGCTTGACCGCACTGGCCGACGCGGCCGAACGAGCCCCGCGGGCCAGCCGCGAAGTCGTGGAGAACCAACTCTCCGCGGCGCTGTCCACAATCGACGTGTCCCGGCTGCCCACCGCGCTGATCGCCGAGCTGGCTGACGCCGAGGCCCGTGTGCTGCTGGCCCGGCGTTTCCACAACGACGCCGTGCGCGACACACTGGCGTTGCGGGAACGCCCGATGGTGCGGCTGCTGCATCTGGGCGGCCACGCACCGCTGCCGGTCTACTTCGAGATCGTCGAACGCGTCACCGACCCGGCCGATATCGAGCGCCGCGACGGGCCGCCGCTGCTGCGGACCTCGGCGCGGGTGGTCTTGCTGGACGAACATGGCTGTGTGCTGTTGTTCTGCGGCTCCGATCCGGCGATCACCGACGGCTCGGCGCGACGCTGGTGGTTCACGGTCGGCGGTCAGGTCGTCGACGGTGAGGACCTCGTCGGGGCCGCGGCGCGCGAGCTGGCCGAGGAGACCGGACTTTGCCCCGAGCCCACCGCCCTGGTGGGCCCCATCTGGCGCCGCGACGCGATCATCGACTTCAACGGCTCGGTGATGCGCAGCCGCGAGTTCTACTTCGTGTACCGGACGGCGCGTTTCGAACCCTCCCCGGTGGGCCGCACCGCACTCGAACGCCGTTATATCCACGATCACCGCTGGTGTGACGCGCAGGTGATCGCCGAACTCGACGCGGCGGGCCAGACGGTGTACCCCTTGCAGCTCGGCGAGTTGCTGACCAGTGCGAATGCCGCCGCCGACGGTGCCGACGCGGCGCGCCCCGGCGAGCCGACGGCAATCCGCTGAACCCCGGCCCCGCGGCCGGCGGACCCGGCCGAACGTACACCGGGGTGTAATTCCGGTCACCGGAAATGCGCATACCTGCACGTTCCTGCTGGGTATGGGGGCCGCCAGGTCGTCGCCGGAGAATTTCGGTTTGGTGCCCGGCACTAGACTGGATCGGTATCGATCTAAGGAGAAGAGAGCCGTGGACAGCCAAAATGGCTCGGTAGCTCAGACCGGAACAGCCCGGGTCAAGCGCGGTATGGCCGAGATGCTCAAGGGCGGCGTCATCATGGACGTCGTCACGCCGGAGCAGGCGCGTATCGCGGAGGCCGCCGGTGCGGTGGCCGTCATGGCGCTGGAACGCGTTCCCGCCGACATCCGCGCCCAGGGCGGGGTGTCGCGGATGAGCGATCCCGACATGATCGAAGGCATCATCGACGCGGTCACCATTCCGGTGATGGCCAAGGTCCGCATCGGGCACTTCGTGGAGGCGCAGATCCTGCAGAGCCTCGGCGTCGACTACATCGATGAGTCCGAGGTGCTGACCCCGGCGGACTACACCAACCACATCGACAAGTGGCGCTTCACTGTGCCGTTCGTGTGCGGTGCGACCAACCTGGGGGAGGCGTTGCGGCGCATCACCGAGGGCGCGGCGATGATCCGCTCCAAGGGCGAGGCCGGTACCGGTGACGTTTCCAACGCGACGACCCACATGCGTCAGATCGGGGGCGAAATCCGCCGACTGACGTCGTTGAGCGAGGACGAGCTGTTCGTGGCCGCCAAGGAACTGCAGGCACCTTATGACCTGGTGGTCGAGGTGGCCCGGGCCGGCAAGCTGCCGGTGACGCTGTTCACTGCCGGTGGCATCGCCACCCCGGCCGACGCGGCGATGATGATGCAGCTCGGCGCCGAGGGCGTGTTCGTCGGATCGGGCATCTTCAAGTCCGGTGACCCCGCGCAGCGGGCCGCCGCGATCGTCAAGGCCACCACGTTCTTCGACGACCCCGATGTGCTGGCCAAGGTGTCGCGCGGGCTGGGCGAGGCGATGGTCGGCATCAACGTGGAGGAGATCGCGCAGCCGCACCGACTCGCATCCCGCGGCTGGTAGCCGCCGGTGGCGATCGAGGAGATCCTTGATCTCGAGCAACTCGAGGTCAACATTTATCGCGGTGGCGTGTTCAGCCCCGAATCCGGTTTCCTGCAAAGGACTTTCGGTGGCCACGTGGCCGGCCAGTCGCTGGTGTCGGCGGTGCGCACCGTCGAGCCCGAATTCCAGGTGCACGCGTTGCACGGGTATTTCCTGCGGCCCGGTGATGCCCGCGCACAGACGGTCTACCTCGTGGAGCGCATCCGCGACGGCGGCTCGTTCTGCACCCGCCGGGTCAGCGCGATTCAGCACGGCAAGACCATCTTCTCGATGTCGGCGTCATTCCAGACCGACCAGAGCGGCATCGAGCACCAGGATGAGATGCCCGTCGCGCTGCCGCCGGAGGAGCTCCCGAGCTTCCGTTCCGGCGGGATCTTCGACGATGCCGGGTTCTCCCAGTTCGACGAGTGGGACGTGCGCATCGTGCC
>DASUGW010000197.1:0-12744 GCA_036273805.1 Mycobacterium sp. | reverse complement strand
GGCCCAGGCCAGCTCGCCGATTTCGATACCGGCGAAATGAGTTCGCGCGAACCGGGATTGGTCCGGCGGTGCCGGATTCCTGGGATCTCCGTCGGCCCAGTCGTCGGGGCCGCGGGTAATCGCCAGCGTCGGTTGCCGTGGGGGATTGTGGGCCACCGGTGGGGATACACGCGGATTCCGTTGTGGCTCATGCGCAGTCGGCGCTTGGACGTCTGTGGTCGTGGCCTCGGCGCGGCTGGGCGTACCTGACATCTCGAGCATCCGGCTGGCGTGGACCGCCGCGGCTGCGTGCTGGGCGGAGTTGTGCGGCGCCGGCACCCGGAATGGCGGCAGTTGAAGCTCATTGGTGATCGCGGCGACCGCCCGCCCCATGTCGCCGGCGTCGGCGAAGCGTGCGGAGGGATCGCGGGCGGTTGCTCGCGCCACGAACTCGTCGAACTGGACGGGCACGCCGGCGATGGCGGCGCTCGGCGGAGGCACGTCCTGGTCCAGCCGTTGATAGGCCACGGCCAGCGGTGAATCACCACCGAAAGGTGTTGTTCCCGTGAGCAATTCGTATGTCAACACGCCGATCGAGTAGACGTCGCTGCGGGCGCTTGCATCGCCTGTGCGAACCTGCTCGGGCGACAGGTAGGCGGCTGTGCCGAGGATGACGCTGGTCGACGTGATCCCGGCCTGGGCCACGGCGCGCACCAACCCGAAGTCGGCGAGTTTCACCTCGCCGCTGTCGGAGATCAGAACGTTCTCGGGTTTGAGGTCGCGATGGACCAGCCCGGCGCGATGGGCCACCGCCAGGCCGCCCAGTACCGGCCGAAGTACGGCGACCACCGCGTGCGGGGGCATCGGTCCGCGTTCGGCCAGCAGTTCGCGCAGCGTGCCGCCCTCGACGAGTTCCATCACCATGTACGGGTGCCTGCCGTCGAGGCCCTGGTCGTAGACCGCCACCAGGCCGGCGTCGGACAGCCGCGCCACGGCTCGCGCTTCGAGCTTGAACCTCGTCAGAAACTGCTGGTCACCGGCGTACCGGGCGTCCATCACCTTGACCGCGACCGGCCGGTCCAAGCGAGTGTCCAGACCGCGGTAGACCGTCGACATCCCGCCGACAGCGATCGGCGTCTGCAGCAGATACCGCCCGTCGAGCAGGATGCCCTCCAGCGGGCCTTCGATACCGGGGGCACTCATCAGGCTCATCGTAGGTGCTTGTCAGCGGGTAGCTCTAAAATGACTGCGGTGAGCAGCATTCCCGCGGGCGACGACGTGCTCGACGCCGGCGAACCCGTGTACAACCTCCCCGAAGTCGCCGACATGCTCGGCATCGCGGTCACCAAGGTGCACCAGCAGTTGCGGGACGGCCATTTGGTGGCGCTGCGCCGCGCCGGTGCGGTGGTGATTCCGCAGGCCTTCTTCAACTCCTCGGGCTCGGTGGTCAAGTCGCTTCCCGGCCTACTGGCGGTGCTGCGCGACGGCGGCTACCGCGACAGCGAGATCCTGCGCTGGCTGTTCACCGCCGACCCGACGCTGACACTGACGTTCGACGGTTCCCGCGACCCGGTGCCCAACGCGCGTCCGGTCGACGCGCTGCACTCGCATCAGGCGCGTGAGGTGATCCGCCGAGCGCAGGCGCTGGCGTACTGAAGCGGCCCGTCGATCGGGTGCTACTGCGCCGCCAGTCGTTCAGATCGACGAAACGGCGCAATCTTCTCGAACAAATTCGTCGATTCGTCGGTTCGGGCGAGGGCATACCAGGCGAACGCTGCACAGGCCGTCGCCAGCAGCACATGTATCCACGAGTACATGCCGTGTGACCCGTCGGGCTTGAAGATCACCATGATCCAGGTGGAAAACGCTGCGATTCGGGCGGCCCACGCACGCGACTGCGCCACCGAAGACATGACCGCCAGCGGCCAGGTGTAGTACCACGGCAGGGCCGCCGGCACGAACAACACGACGACGACCATGGCCAACACGATGCCGACCAGGGCCTCCCTGTCGGTGTGCCGATAGCGCCACCAAATCAGCGGCAGCGACACGGCGATGACCCCGACGCCGACGATGCGGGCGACATCGAGCACCGCGTAGAAGTTGATGTCGAGGAACAGACCGCCGATGGCGTGCGACAGGTTGGCGACGGCGGTGGGGATTGTCAGCCAGTTGACGATCTTCACCGAACCCGCCAAGGCGGTCAGCCAGCCCAGCCCCACCCCGGCCAGCCAGGACAGCACTGCGAACACCGCCACGAACAGCCCGACTGACGCCGTGCCGGCGGCCAGGAAGGCGGGAACCGTTCGCATGTTGCGGGTATCGCGCAGTTGGCGCATCCAGACCCATACCAAGAACGGCAGCGCCAAGCCTGCGGTCGCCTTGACCGCAACGCCCACCGCGACCAGTGCGACGCCCGGAACAGGGTGGCGCGCCAGCGTCAGTGCGATGCCGGCCATCATCAACCCGACCATCAGCATCTCGTTGTGCACCCCACCCATCAGGTGGATGATCACCAGCGGGTTGAGCACGCAGATCCACAGCGCAATCGCTCCGTCGGCGCCGATGTGACGCGCGATGCGTGGTGCCGCCCAGATCAACAACGCCAGGCCCGGCAGCATGCAGAGGCGCAGCAGCATGGTGCCCGCGATGACGTTGTTGCCCACCAGTACTGTCGCGAACTTCGCGACCAGGATGAACGCCGGACCGTAGGGCGCTGTGGTGATGGTCCAGATCGGGCTGACGTCGTCGAGCAGGATGTTCGGGTTCTCGACCGGGGCGACGATGTATGGGTCGAATCCGTCGCGCAGCAGCGCGCCCTGCGCCAGATAGGAGTAGGTGTCCCGGCTGAACACCGGCACCGACAACAGCAGCGGGGCCAGCCAGAAGCCGGTGGTGGCGATCATCGTGAATTCGGTTGTGGCTCCGGCGATCGCGCGGCGTCCCAGCCACAGCCATGCGAACAGCATCAGTGCCACGCCGAGCCACAGCAGCACCGAGGAGAACACTAGTCCGTGGCCGAACCGCAACCACGACAGTCGGGCGGTCTCGAGTACCGGGTCGTGCAGGCGGGTGCTGCCGGCGCCCAGTCCGCCTGCCGTGATCAGCACCGCCCCCAGGCAGCCCAGGAGGGCGGGCCGACCGGCCTCTGAGGTGATGAAATCCCGCAGCCGCGGCAATGCACGCATCGGGAGTCCTACGCCGACCGGTTGGCAGCCAGCCTGGCCAGCTCGGACAGTCCGAGTTTGGCCTGCGCGTTGATCGGCGCGTCGTCCAACCGCTGCAGCGCCCCGCGGGTGAGTGTGTCGATGCGGTTCTCCACCGCCGCCAGTGCGCCCACCGATTCGATCACCGCGCACAGATCGCGCACTTGGGAATCACTGAGCTCGGTGCCGATCGACTCACGTAACATCTTGGCGCCCAACGGATCTGATTCACCCGCGCGGGTCACAGCCTCGGCCAGCAGCACCGTGCGCTTACCGGAGCGCAGGTCGTCGCCGGACGGTTTGCCGGTGATGGCGGGGTCACCGAAGACGCCGAGGACGTCGTCGCGCAGCTGGAAGGCCACGCCCAGGTCGTTGCCGACGTCGGCGAACACGGCCTGGATGTCGGGCCGGTCGGCGGCAGCGGCGGCGCCCAGCTGCAGTGGCCGGGTCACCGTGTAGGAGGCGGTCTTGTAGGTGCTTACCTGGACCGCGGATTCGATCGAGTCGGCCTCGCTGGCCTCGGCGACGATGTCGAGGTATTGGCCGCCCAGCACCTCGGTGCGGATGTCGGACCACACCCGTTGCACGCGCTGCGCGGCGTCGCGCGGAAGGTCTGTGGTGGCGACGATGTCGTCGGCCCACACCAGGGAGAGGTCGCCGAGCAGGACTGCGGCGGACACGCCGAACTGTTCCGGGGAACCCCGCCAACCCCGCTCGCGGTGTAGCGCTGCGAATTCCACGTGCACCGTCGGCATCCCGCGGCGGGTGGCCGAGCTGTCGATCACGTCGTCGTGCACCAGTGCGCAGGCATGCAGCAGCTCCAGTGCGGCGAACAGTCGCAGGATGTGCGGGGGAGTGCCGCCGAGGCCGCTGGGATCGTCGCTGCCCTCTTCGGCGACGGCCCGCCAGCCCCAGTATGCGAACGCCGGACGTACCCGCTTGCCGCCGCGCAATACGAACTCTTCGAGGACCGCCGTCAGTCCGGCGTAATCGTCACCGATGTAGGCGGCGGCCCGGCGGCGTTCGCCGAGATACGACCGCAACAGGTCGGTCACGGCTGCGGCCAGTTGCGAGGTGGTCGGTGCTACGGCGTCGACGCTCAGTGCGGCGCCCCTTTCTCGTGTGCCCTGGGCTGGGGTTCTGGGTGTTTCGGCCTACCCAGAGTAGGGCCTGCGTCTGTGTTTGTGCCCGAGGGCGCGGATCAGTCGGGCGGCCGGGGCGGCGTGAAGCGGGGCGAGGTGTCCCGGTACCGCCAGGCCAGATAGCCGACCACGCCGGCGACCGCCAGCGCGGCCAGAGCGACCCAGGTGGCAGCGCCGGTGAACGACCGGGTGCTGGGGTCGGTGAAGCGGGCTTGAGCGCTCATGGTGTTGACGACGCCCGGTTTGAGCTGCCACTGCACCACGTCTTTGTCGATGCGATCGCCGTTGGTCGACGTCACTTCGCCGGGGAACGACACCGACAGGGACACCTCGGCGTCGGTGTCGGTCAGCGACGTCAGATCGACCCGGCCGTCGAGTATTACCAGGTTGCCGGCCCGGCGCAGCCCCAAATCCACCCCGGCGGCATCCCGGTTCATGTTCGCCAATTGCGGCAACTCGGCAAACGACAGGTTGGCGAACACGGCCTCCGAGCCGACGTAACCGTCTTGGCTGTAGCTCGAGATCGCCACTTTCTGCGCGAAGGGCAGATCGTTGGAGAACTGGGGCCCCTTGTCCTGGTTGTCCCTGGGCTTTGCCGCGGCGATGATCTGGCCGGACACCTGATCGTCGGGGGAGACCGTGATGGAGGCGCGTACACGTACGCAGCCGACCGCCAGCGGCGCCAGGACGAGCAACAACACGGCCAGCGCTAGCAGGCGCCGGCGGCGGGGGTGGACGCGCACGCGAGTCATCGTGCCAGATGGCACCGCAGGTGGCGCCGTGTTGCCGGTGGTAGCCAACTCGGCGCGGCGTCGAACTGCCGAGCTTCGAACCGGCTTTTTACAGCGGCAGGGTGCGTCCCAGAACGGCGAAGGGGCGGGGATCGCCGGCGAAGTGGTACCCGCGGATCACGTCGGTGAAACCGAGCCGACGGTACAGCCGCCAGGCGCGGTTGCCCTCGCCCTGAATCTCCGGTGTCGAGAGCAGCACGTTGTCCTCATGGCGGTCGGCGAGCAGGCGTCGGGTCAGTGCCTCGCCAAGTCCGCGGCCCTGGGCACGGGGATGGATGTGCAGTTCGGTGAGTTCGAAATAGCTGCTCATCAGGCGGTCGATGTCGGCGTCAGGAGCGCCGCCACGCCGTAGACCTGCGGCGACCTGCTGCTGCCACCACTGGTCAGGCGCGCCGCAATAGCCGTAGGCGATGCCCAGCAGCGGGGCATCGGACAGCGCGCTCGGGTCTGGCGCGGGGGCGTACTCGCCGTTTCCGTACTCGCCGTTTCCACCGGCGTGCTGCTCGGTCTGCACCACGGCGACCGCCTTCCAGCCGTAGCGGCGGCTGTGCTCGAGCCACATCGAGGCCCGGTTGTCTTCGGTGCCCCGCGGATAGTGCATCGCGTCGACGTATACGTGGAGTGCTTCGCCGAGCCGGCGCTCCATGTCGTGCGGCGTCCAGTCGATGAGGTAGTCGGACCTGGCGTTTGCCAACGCTGAATGTCCTTACGTTCGCAGGTTCACGGACTTCGGGCTGCCGGGCTTGGTCCGGCGGGGTGGTCCAGGAGTTCGCGGGTTCCCGGGCGCTACGCCGCCATTATCTCTGGCCGGACCGATGATCGGTCGCCGATGGTGATCGCCTGGTGCTCCGAGGTGCCGGGGCCAGTCGTAGAATCACCCTCGAACTAGGTGGTACGGCGGTGATTCTGCTCGTATCATTCTGGTTAGTGATCCGTGAACCGCGGGTTGCCCGATCGTTGTTCTAAGAACTGTTCAAGCGATGTTCGACGCCTTGCGCGCCGCCAAGGAGGGCAGAATGCCACTCTCCGAGCACGAGCAGCGCATGCTCGACCAAATCGAGAGCGCGCTCTACGCCGAGGACCCGAAGTTTG
Organism: Mycobacterium sp.; assembly: GCA_036273805.1. GTDB lineage: Bacteria > Actinomycetota > Actinomycetes > Mycobacteriales > Mycobacteriaceae > Mycobacterium. The sequence continues at coordinate 6,534 of DASUGW010000197.1, read as the reverse complement.
CGTCCAGTGTCCGTGGGGGGACGCTGCGCGCGACATCGGCTCGGCGTCGCCTCAAGGGAGCCGCCCTTTTCGTGGTCGGTCTGGCGATGCTCATCGCGGGGGTGCCGTTCTATTCGCACAACCATGCCTCGCTGATCGTGAGCGTGATCGGCTTCGTCGTGATGTTCGCCGGCGCTGTCGTCGGGCTCACCGGATCCCGGGTCTCAGGCAAGGAAGCACCCGGATCGGCTCCGGGTTCAGCCCGCGTGAAGAACGCGAAGAAGACCAAGGGCGCCGGTGGGTCCTTCACCAGTCGGATGGAAGACCGCTTCCGTCGCCGGTTCGACGAATGACCTGATCTAGTAGGTAACAACCGAAGGGGCTGCCCGGCAGGGCGGCCCCCTTTTTTGCGTTCGGAGTGTGCGTTCGGAGTGTGCGTCCGGAGTGTGTGTTCGCGCGAGTTGGCACACTCATCGGCCGGGCGGGGACTCGCCGGTGTGTCCGGATGGAATCAGCTTTCCCCACCTCCCCCCACTTTGCCTTCCACCGGACCGCGATATGCCGTTGAGCTGGGTATTTGTGCGTGATTCGGTGCGCTGACGGCTCCATGAGCACCCGCTGTCACGCCTCCCACGCCCGCTTGTCCAGGAATTTTGGCCGCCAGGGGATTGAATTGGAGAGAAGTGGGGGAATGTGGGGTATGGTGGCAGCTAACGGAGCGAAGGTAGAGGCTCCGGGGTCGTAGGAGGTGCCGGGGATGTTTCTTGGCACCTACACGCCCAGGCTCGACGACAAGGGGCGGCTGACGTTGCCCGCCAAATTCCGGGATGCGCTGGCAGGAGGGTTGATGGTCGCCAAAAGTCAAGACCGCAGCCTGGCCGTCTTCCCGAAGGCGGAGTTCGAGGAGCGTGCTCGCCGCGTCGTCGAGGAAGCCAAGACCAACCCCGACGCGCGGGCAACGCTGCGCGTGCTCGCCGCGGGTGCCGATGAACAGCATCCCGACGCGCAGGGCCGAATCACCCTTCCGGCGGACCTGCGGCGCTACGCCAACCTGTCCAAGGACTGCGTGGTCACCGGTGCGGTCGACTACCTGGAGATCTGGGACGCGCAGGCCTGGCAGCAGTATCAACAAACTCATGAAGAGAACTTCTCCGCGGCCAGCGATGAAGCACTCCCCGACAGCCCTTGAGCCGGCCCCCCAGCCGGACTTCGAGCCCGCAGCAGCCCGTGCATCGTGGCCTCTGCCCGAACCGACCCTGGCGTACTTCCCCAACGCCAGGTTCGAGCTCTCGGACAGGGACCTCGGTGCAACGGCAGCTCGCGGCAATCGATCGTGGGGAGGGATGGCGATGGCGGACCGAGTTGTCGCCGGACAGGGCGACCACGGCCATATCCCGGTCTTGTTGGACCGCTGTGTCGAGCTGCTGACTCCCGCGCTGACGGCACGCAGTTCCGACGGTGCCGGCGCGGTGCTCGTCGATGCCACGCTGGGCGCCGGCGGCCACTCCGAGCGCTTTCTGACCGACCTGCCCGACTTGACGCTGGTCGGTCTCGACCGCGACCCCACGGCACTGACCATTGCCGGTGAGCGGCTGGCGCGCTTCGGAGACCGGGTACGGCTGGTGCGCACCCGCTACGACGGCATCGCCGACGCCTTGACCGAATGCGGTGTGACCGAAGGTATTCAGGGCGTGCTGTTCGACCTGGGCGTGTCGTCCATGCAACTCGACCGCGCCGACCGCGGCTTTTCGTATGCGGCCGACGCGCCACTGGACATGCGGATGGATCCGGACCTGCCGTTGACGGCCGCGGACATCCTCAACACCTACGACCAGCGCGAGATCGCGGCGATACTGCGAGATTTCGGCGACGAACGCTTCGCGCCACGTATCGCTGCGGCGATCGTGCGGCGCCGTGCGCAGCAACCGTTGCAGACCACGGGTGAACTCGTGGAGATTCTGTACGACTCCATTCCGGCGGCGACACGGCGCACCGGCGGCCATCCTGCCAAACGGACGTTCCAGGCGCTGCGGGTCGCGGTGAACGCCGAACTGGATTCGCTGCGTGCGGCCCTGCCTGCGGCGCTGGACGCGGTGACCGTCGGGGGCCGGGTGGTGGTGATGGCTTACCAGTCAATGGAAGACCGCATCGTCAAGAGCGTCTTCGCTTCGGCGACGGCCAGTCGGACGCCCGAGGGTCTGCCGGTTGAATTGCCAGGCCATGAACCGGAATTCGGAACGTTGACTCGCGGCGCCGAGCGGGCCGACGCCGAAGAAATCGAACGAAATCCGCGCAGCGCCGCAGTTCGACTGCGTGCCGTGCAACGCCTGGCAGGGAGGGGCCACTGATGAAGATGAAGCGGGTATCGACACCGAAGGCGCCTGCCAAGGGCTCGAAGGGCGCGGCCAAGCGCGGTGGTGCCGCGGCACTTCGGGAAGATCCGCTGCGTCGGCCCATCGATGGTGCGGCCCGCCGCCGCCCCGTAGACGGGCCCGGTCGCCGTCGCCCCGAGGACGCCCCGCAGCGGGATCGTCGCGCGGCGGGTGCACGCGTATCCGGCCCCACGCGCGAACAGCGACCGCCACGTCGCGGCCCGGCCGCTGCGCCGGTAACCAAGCCGTCGAGGCCCAAGAACACAAGTCAGGCCAAGGCCCGGGCCAAGGCGCGAAAGGCCAAGGCACCCAAAGTTGTTCGCGTACCACTGCGTGAGCGGCTGATCAACCGCCTGGCGCGGATCGACCTCAACCCGAGGACGCTGATCGCGCGAGTGCCCTTCGTGGTGCTCGTGATTGCCTCGCTTGGACTGGGTCTGGGCGTCACGCTGTGGTTGTCGACCGACGCCGCCGAGCGGTCGTACCAGCTCGGTCATGCCCGCGTGGTGAATCAGGCACTGCAGCAACAGAAAGAATCGCTGGAACGTCAGGTGCTCGAGGCGCAGGCGGCGCCCGCACTCGCCGAGGCTGCCCGCAACCTCGGGATGATCCCGTCCCGCGACACCGCCCACCTGGTCCAGGACCCGTCCGGCAACTGGGTGGTGATCGGCAAGCCCAAGCCTGCCGAAGGCGTTCCGCCGCCACCGCTGAACTTCAAGCTGGGCGACCCCCGCGTGGCCGCGGCACCTCCGCCGCCCGCGCCCGCCCCGCCGCCCGCCGCAGCGCCGCCCGCCGCAGCGCCGCCCGCGGTGGCAGCCGGTCAGCCATTGCCGGCCACGCCGCCCGGATCCTCGCCGGAAGCGCCCGTCCGGGAGCAGGCGGCGCCGCTGGATCACCTTCCGCTGACCCTGACGCCTGTGGTCCCGGGCGCCCCGCTCGCCGGTCCGCTGCCCGGTCCGGCCCAGGGTGCGCCGCTGACCGGCCCGCTGCCCGGTCCGGCCCAGGGCGCACCGGCGGCAGCAGTCCCCGGACTCGTTGCGGCGGCACCCGGGGCTGTTCCGGCGACACCAGGTCCCGCTGCACCCGGCGCCGTCGTGCCCGCACCGGCGGTGCCGCCCGCCGCAGTCACCGCCGTCGCTCCTGAGGTCTCGGTGCCGGTGCCCGCCCCGATGGCCGCTGCCGCTCCCGCCATCCCGGCCTCGGCGCCGGCCGCTCCCGCCGCTCCCGCTCCCGCCGCACCCGCGCCCGGGGCGCCCGCGTGAAATCCCGCGACACTCGCGGCAGCCGGAGCGGGAAATCCCCGGCTAGCCGCGGGTCGGACGCGAGACTGGGAGCCATGCCCCAATCCGATCTGCCGGGCAGGCCGGCGCGCTCCAAGCGCAGCCGCCCGCCCACCGAGATGGGTTCACGTACGGCGTCCTTCGGTTTCCGGCACCGCGCGGGCAATGTCGTGATCTTCCTGGCACTCACGATCGCCGCCGCGCAGCTGTTCTATCTGCAGGTTCCGCGTGCGGCCGGGCTGCGCGCCGAGGCCGCCGGCCAGCTGAAGGTGACCGACGTCGAGAAAGCGGTGCGCGGGTCGATCGTCGATCGCAATTTCAACAAGCTCGCGTTCACCATCGAGGCCCGCGCGCTTACTTTCCAGCCGCTGCGGATCCGCAAGCAGCTCGAGGAGGCCAAGCAGAAGTCCGCGCAGGCTCCCGACCCGCAGCAGCGGCTGCGCGACATCGCCCGTGAGGTCGCCACCCGGCTGGACAACCGGCCCGACTCGACGACCGTGCTCAAGAAGCTCAACAGCAACGACACCTTCGTCTACCTGGCCCGCGCGGTAGACCCCGCGGTCGCCAGCGCGATCGTCGAGAAGTTCCCCGAGGTGGGCGCCGAGCGCCAGGACCTGCGTCAGTACCCGGGCGGTTCACTGGCGGCCAACGTGGTCGGCGGCATCGACTGGGACGGCCACGGGCTGCTCGGTCTGGAGGACTCGATGGACTCCAAGCTGGCCGGCGCCGACGGTTCCGTCACCTACGACCGCGGCTCCGACGGCGTGGTGATCCCCGGCAGCTACCGAAACCGTCACGACGCCGTCAACGGTTCCACCGTGCAGTTGACCATCGACGACGACATCCAGTTCTACGTCCAGCAGCAGGTGCAGCAGGCCAAGGACCTCTCCGGCGCCAAAAACGTCTCCGCAGTGGTGCTGGACGCCAAGACCAGCGAAGTGCTCGCGATGGCCAACGACAACACCTTCGACCCGAGCCAAGACATCGGACGTCAGGCTGACCGTCAGATGGGCAACCTCACGGTGTCCTCACCGTTCGAGCCCGGATCGGTCAACAAGATCGTCACCGCCTCCTCGATCATCGAGTACGGCCTGAGCAATCCCGACGAGGTGTTGCACGTGCCCGGCCAGATCGATATGGGCGGTGTCACCGTGCACGACGCCTGGAACCACGGCGTGATGCCTTATACGACCACCGGTGTGTTCGGAAAGTCGTCGAACGTCGGAACGCTGATGCTCGCGCAGCGGATCGGCCCGGAACGCTACTTCGACATGCTGCAGAAGTTCGGCCTCGGTCAGCGCACCAACGTCGGCCTGCCCGGCGAGAGCGACGGCCTGGTACCGCCGATGGACCAGTGGTCGGGCAGCACCTTCTCCAACCTGCCGATCGGGCAGGGCCTTTCGATGACGCTGCTGCAGATGGCCGGCATGTACCAGACTATCGCCAACGACGGGGTGCGGGTGCCTCCACGCATCATCAAGGCCACCGTCGCGGCCGACGGAACCCGCACCGAGGAACCGCGCCCCGCCGGCATCCGGGTGGTCTCGCCGCAGACCGCGCAGACGGTGCGCAACATGTTCCGGGCCATCCTGCAGCGCGACCCGATGGGCACCCAGCAGGGCACCGGCGCCTCAGGAGCCGTCGACGGCTACCAGATGGCCGGCAAGACCGGTACCGCCCAGCAGATCAACCCGGCCTGCGGTTGCTACTACAGCGACGTCTACTGGATCACCTTCGCGGGCATGGCCACCGTCGACGACCCCCGCTACGTCATCGGCATCATGATGGATGCCCCGCACCGGGCGGCTGACGGCAAGCCCGGCTCCTCGGCTGCGCCGCTGTTCCACAACATCGCGTCCTGGCTGATGCAGCGCGAGAACGTGCCCCTGTCGCCGGACCCCGGGCCGCCGCTCACGCTTCAGGCCACCTGATCCGACTCGGTAGGGTGATGCCGGTGTCGATGCCACACGGTCAAACCCCCGCCCGCCCGAAGGTCACCGCCGGCGTGCGGTTGTCGGAGCTGACGGCCCGTGTTGGCGGCCTGGTGAATTCGGTTCCGGCAGCAGAAGCGGACACAGTTGTGCACGGGGTCACACTGCGCGGTCAGGAGGCGCGTCCTGGCGACCTCTTCGCGGCGCTGCCGGGATCTGCGGCCCATGGTGCGCAGTTCGCCGGAGACGCCGTGGCCGCCGGTGCGGTGGCGGTGTTGACCGATCCCGCCGGGGCCGCCGTGGCCGGGCTGCCCGCCGATATCCCGGTGCTGGTGCATCCCGAGCCGCGCACGGTGCTGGGTGCGATCGCCGCGGAGGTGTACGGACGCCCATCGGAAACCGTCACGGTCGTCGGCGTCACCGGAACCTCCGGCAAGACCACCACCACCTATCTGGTGGAAGCGGGGTTACGGGCGGCGGGGCGCACGGCCGGCCTGGCCGGCACCGTCGCGATCCGTATCGACGGTGCCGACGTGCCCAGCTCGCTGACCACCCCCGAGGCGCCGGCCGTCCAGGCCATGCTGGCTGCGATGGCCGAAGCCGGCGTCGACACGACCGTCATGGAAGTCTCCAGTCACGCGTTGTCGCTGGGCCGTGTCGACGGCACCCACTTCGCCGTCGGCGGCTTCACCAACCTCTCGCGCGATCATCTCGACTTCCACCCGACCATGGCCGACTACTTCGAGGCCAAGGCGCGACTGTTCGATCCGTCCTCGCCGCTGCACGCCGACACCGCGGTGATCTGCATCGACGATGACGCGGGCCGGGCCATGGCGGCGCGCGTGGAAAACCCGATCACCGTCAGTACCACCGGGGCCGCCGACTGGACCGTAGAGCAGATCGATGCGCTGCCCGGTGGTGGGCAGGAGTTCACGGTCGTCGACCCCGCGGGTGTGCATCATCTGATCGGTA
>DASUGW010000196.1:0-4572 GCA_036273805.1 Mycobacterium sp. | reverse complement strand
CTCGCCGGCCTGCACGACTGGGTGCGAACGGGCCAGCCCATGCCGGCCGCGCCGCCGCTGCAGCTGGCCGACGCCGATCCGCCCGAGTTGGCCGTCGACGCCAGCGGCATAGCTCTCGGCGGCGTGCGCACACCGTGGGTCGAGGTGCCCATTGCGGTCACCCGCGGACGCGGCAGCGACCAGACCGAACTGTCGTTCATCTTCGGCTCCGGTGAACCATTCGACGCCACCGAGCTGGCGCATCGCTATCCCGGTGGCCGCGATGACTATCTCCAGCTCTTCGCCGCGGCCCTCGACACCGCCATCGGTGCGGGTCACATCTGTGCGTCCGACCGCGCGGAGATCCTCGAACTGGCCGGCGCGACATTCGGCCGGGGCAACGACTGAGTGCAGGTGGCCCACACATTGCACCGGATGGGTATAAAGACACAGTGATCTCCGACGATGAACTGCTGTCCCTCGGCGAGTTCGCGCTGCTGCCAGAGAACGCCGAACAGGCCGGTGTCAGTGGTCCATTGCCGCCGGTGCGGCGTGTTGAATCCGGGGACATCAGCGCCATCGCCTGGGGGGACGGTCCGGCCGAGGCGCTGTTCCTGCACGGCGGCGGCCAGAACGCCCACACATGGGACACCGTGATTCTGGGGCTCGGGCTGCGTTCGGCGCTCGCGATCGACCTGCCCGGCCATGGCCGTTCGGCCTGGCGTGAAGACGGCGACTACGGGCCGAAGCTAAGCGCCGAGACCCTGCGCCCGGTGCTACGTGAACTGGCGCCCGAGCCACGGCTGGTGATCGGCATGTCGCTGGGCGGCCTGACCGCGCTGCGGATCGCCGCCACCGAACCGGCCTTGGTGCCCGAGTTGGTGCTGGTCGACGTCACCCCTTCGGCACCAGAGCGCCACGAGCAGATGACCCAGGCACAGCTGGGCTCCGTCGCCTTGGTGCAAGGTCAGCGCAGCTTCCCCAGTTTCGCCGCGATGCTCGACGAAGCGGTGGCGGCGTCTCCGAGCCGGAGTCGGGAATCGTTGCGGCGTGGCGTGTTCCACAACTCCAAACAGCTCGACGACGGCACCTGGGCGTGGCGGTACGACTCGTTCCGCAAGGGCGACGGGTTCGAAGGCCTGTGGGACGACGTCCCGTCGATCACCATGCCCACGACGCTGGTCCGCGGCGCCAAGTCGTTCTTCGTCAACGACGAGGACGCTGCCCAGTTCGCGCAGGGGGCCCCGGGCTTCCAGCGCACCGTGGTGGTGCCCGACGCCGGGCATTCGGTGCAGGGCGATCAGCCGCGGGCCCTGGTCGAGATTCTGCGCGGAATCCTCGACGCCCAGGGCTGAGGCTCCTAGGGTCGGTCAGATGACCTTCCCCATTCGTATCGGCGTCCAGCTGCAGCCCCAGCACTCCCCGCAGTACGGTCACATCCGCGACGCGGTACGCCGCTGCGAAGACCTCGGCGTCGACGTCGTCTTCAACTGGGACCACTTCTTCCCGCTGTACGGCGACCCCGACGGCGCACACTTCGAATGCTGGACCATGCTCGGCGCCTGGGCCGAGCAGACCTCACGGATTCAGATCGGCGCACTGGTGTCGTGTAACTCCTACCGCAACCCGGAACTGCTGGCCGACATGGCGCGCACCGTCGACCACATCTCCGACGGCCGGCTGATCCTGGGCATCGGTTCCGGCTGGAAGCAGAAGGACTACGACGAGTACGGCTACGAATTCGGCACTGTTGCAAGCCGTCTCGACGATCTTGCGGCGGCCCTGCCGAGGATCACGGCCCGGCTGACCAAGCTCAACCCGGCGCCGGTGCGCAAGATCCCGATCCTGATCGGCGGCCAGGGCGAACGCAAAACACTGCCGCTGGTCGCCCAATACGCCGACCTGTGGCACGGCTTCACCACCGCACAGACCTATCCGGAGAAGGCACGGGTCCTCGACCGGCATTGTGCACAGGTCGGCCGCGATCCGTCGGCCATCGAACGGTCGGCCGGGGTGGAGAACGCCGGCGGCGTGGCGCGCGGTGAGGGCACCGACGCGCTGCTCGCGAACGCCGAGGCGCTGGCCGCGCTGGGGGTCAGCCTTTTGACCGTCGGCGTCAACGGCCCCGACTACGACCTCACCGGCGCGCGGGAACTGTGCCGATGGCGGGACAGCCGCTAGTCAGCCGTCCTCGCCGAGCTTGGGCAGATCCGAACACACCTTTCGATACTTGATATCGCGCGACACCCACTGATCCCACTGGCTGTCACTCATGTTGTAGGTCAGCTTGTTACAGAGATCGTCATGCCATGCCGCGGGTGCCGGCCACACCCAGGCCGTCACCGTCTTGTCCGGTGAGAGATTCATGTTCATCGACAGGATGCGCCGGTCTGCCCGAATGGCCAGGGTTGCGACGCTCTGGCCGTCGGTGCGGAACGGATCTCCCACCGCCGCAGCGGATTTCGTATCCCACACTCGCATCGATGCATCCAGGCTCCCCGAGACGACGTACTTGCCGTCACCGCTGACTGCGACATCGCCGATGCCGGCGTCGTGGCCGGCCATCGGATCACCGATCTGGTCGCCAGTATTCAGATCCCAGCGCCGGAGGCTGCCTGCCCCGCCGGTGACGAAAAAGCCGCCGGCCGGGTTCACGGCCAGGCTGCCGAACACATTGGGGCCGAAATGCGGCTTCCCTATCGGTTGCCAATTCTTGGTGTCCCACAGTCGAAGTGAGTCCAGGCTCATTGAAATCAACCGGTCGCCGTCGGGACTGAACGCCACCCGGCTGACGGTGTCTTGGTGCCCGGTCAGCGGCTGACCCACCGGTTCACCGGTATCCGCGCTCCACAGCCTCACCGTGTGGTCGGTACCACCGCCGGCGATGAGGTGGCTGTCGGGGCTGAATGTGATGTTGCCGATGTACTGGTCCCACCCGTCGAGGGGTTTCCCCACGAATGGCCCGGAATCGGTTGGCCACAAACGCGGTTTGTTGTCGGCGCTCGTCGAGAGGAGACGCCGTCCGTCCGGGCTGAAAACAAGTTCGATGACGGTGTCGGTATGCGCGGGATCCGATACGGCCAGGGGTCGGCCGGTATCGGCGTCCCACAGTCGCACCCTTCGGTCCACGCCGGCGGAGGCCAGACGGTGTCCATCCGGGCTGAACTGCGAGACCTCGACCGGTCCGCTGTCAGCTCGCATCGGAGGGAGGCTCGGCCTGCCCGAATCGGTGTCGAAGACCCACACACTGCCGTCTCGGTAGCCGGCCGCCGTCCGTCTGCTGTCCGGACTCATCGAGACACTTCGGGCGAAAGGCGGTGAGCCGTCGGTCGAACCGGGCCCGACTACCAGGTGACCGCCGGCGTGATGGGTGCCGACACTCCAAATCCGAACCGTGCCGTCGAAGCTCGCCGAAGCGATTCGCTGACCGTCGCGACTGTAAGCCAATGCGCTGACCCACCCGGTATGCCCGGGGGCTGTGCCCAGCTTTTGGCGGGCACCAACGTTCCAGGCCTGGATCGGCCCATCGATTCCACCGGCGAACAGCAATCGACCGTTTGGACTGAATACCGCTGAGAACAAAGACTTACCACCCGACGCAGGCAACGGATCGCCCGCGACGCCGCTGGCCGGTTCGAAGACATGGATACCGCCGTCTTCGGCCACCGTGGCCACCAGGTCATCGAACCGGACCGCGATACCGGTCACCTCCGAACCGACGTCGACAGGTCCTCCTATCGGAGCCTGCGTCTTGGGATCCGAGGTCCGGAAGGTGCGATCGGCACCGGCGGAGTAGAGACGCAGCCCGTCCGGGCTGAAGGCCACCGCCTGTACCGGCGCGCCTCCGTCCAGCATCGGATGCCCGATCGGCGACCCGTCCCGTGCATCCCACAGTCGCACGGAGCCGTCCTTGCCGGCAGACGCGATCACGCTTCCGTCCGGGCTGAATGCGACCGCGAGTACCAATCCGTCATGGCCGTGCATGGGCGGGCCGATCGGCTTGCCGGTGTCGTCCCACAGCCGCAGCTCAAACCCACCCGTGACGATCCGGTGTCCGTCCGGACTTACCGCGACGCTCAGTGCCGGCAATTCCGAATCGAATTGCGCCACCTGCCGGCCGGTGCCGGTGTCCCACAGTCGGATCCGCGCTCCCGCGGTGACGAGCCGGCTTCCATCGGGGTTGAACGCCACCCCGTAGACGATGCCGAGCGCTCGTGGATCGAGGCTACCGGAGGTGTAATCGAGGCCCGAGATGAACGGTTCGCCGGTCTTGATGACCTTGTCGATGTCGGACGTCGCGCGGACGGTCTGCGACAGCAGGGGAAGGTTCGGCACCAGGCTGTCGGCGACCAAGGCCTCCTGGATGGCCCGCACGTCCTCACGGCGTTGCGGGTCCGCCAGCAGCGCACCGGATTCCTGCGCGAGCCGAGACGCCGTCGCCTGCTCGAAGTTGTGCTCGGCGCGACGACGCTGAACAACCGTCATCAGCGCAAAGACCACGGCGGCAACAAGCAGGACAGCAAGCACCGCGACGGCACTCGCCGCCCAGCGCATGGTGCGGCGATGTTCGTTGAGCGCCGCTGAAGCGAGCTC
>DASUGW010000195.1:0-3561 GCA_036273805.1 Mycobacterium sp. | reverse complement strand
CGTCACCGCACCGGTGCAGGCCACGTGCAGGTACCGGCGCTTGCCCGCGATGTTCGGGTGGTCTCGTCCGCGTGCAGGACATGCCCGAGCACCAACAGCGCCCTGATGAGCCGCACGCTCCCGGCGAACCGGTCGGCGGCCCGCGTGATCGCATGTCTAACCGTGCGTGTTGCATCGTGAGGGAATACTGGCAGCATCAAAGGGTAGTTAGCTTGGGATACGTAACGGTCCGTCAGTTGCTGGGTGGGGCGGCGTCGGCCGCACAGCGCGGCGGTGATCGTCGAGGTGTGTGCAATCGGTGGCCTCATCGAGCGTCTGATCGGTCTGTGAGTGGTGGGGGGAAACGAGATGACCATGTGTGATGCGCGCAGTCTTGCGGGGCCGCGCCAAATGCGGCTGCTCGCGCTGGCCGCGTGCTTCGGTTTGTCGATACTGGGTCCGGCGGCTGTGCCGGCCGCGCGAGCTGACACCGTGCACGGGCCCGTGGAATACGTTGCGGACGCCGGCACGTGGGTGGGCACGGGGAGTGGCGTCTCAGTCATCGACACCGACACTGGAACGGTCACCGAGACGCTCATGGAGCGCTATCACCCCTCTGGGATCGCGGTGAATCCCCAAGACACCGAACTTTACGTGGGGACAGGCGCGAGCATCCAGGTATTCGACACCGCTACGAACACTGATATCGCGTCTATCCCCGTCGGCGGCGTGTGCGAGTACATCACGTTCAACTCGGATGGATCCCGCGCGTACGCGACCAACCAGGACGGCGACCTGTCCGTCATTGACGTCAGTGCGCGGACCGTCCTCGACACCATTCCCATCGCTGCGGCAGATCCAACCAGCGCGCAATACGTGGCGGTCTCCCCGGACGGAGCGAAGGCGTACGTGACCAATCCGCGCCTCAACACGATTTCCGTCCTCGATACGGCCACAGACACGGTCACCACGACGATCGCGGCGGGCAGCCTCCCGCAGAAGGTCGCCTTTACCCCAGCCGGCGATCGCGCGTACATCACGAACGGCTTCGACGACACGGTCTCGGTGATCGACACCGCGACCGATTCCATCGTGGACACCATCCCTGTCGGCACCGCACCCGATGCGATCGCCGTCAGCCCCTCGGGCGCCTTCGCGTACGTGGCCAATGAGCAGGACGATTCCGTGACCGTGATCCACACTGACACCGATACGGCCACGAACACAATTCACGTCGGCTACACGCCGGTCAGCATCGCCTTCAACGCCGCCGGAACACTGGCATACATCGTCAACCTCAACGACTTCGACGCCGTCACGATCAACATCAGCACCGGCGCCATCACGCAAACCGTCGGCGTGGGCATCTATCCTTCCGGCGTCGCTGTCACCCATGGCGCACAGCCGACCAAAACCAACCTCAGCGTCAGCCCCGGCGGCCCGGTCACAGCCGGCACCCCGGTGACCCTGACGGCGACGGTCACGCCAAGCACCGCCGGCACCGTGCAATTTCTTGACGGCTCCAATCCAATCGGCGCACCCGTCCCGGTGAACGCCGGAGTGGCGAGTTACACGACCACCGCTCTGGCTCCCGGAACGCGAACGCTCACCGCCGCTTTCACGCCCGCGGCAAACACGTCGCTCACCTCCACATCGGCGCCCGTGAGTGTGCAGGTCAAACCGGCAGGCATCGCGGTCGACCAGAGCGTCACCGCGACCGGCACCGGATCGGTCACCACCGCGCCCCTCTCGACTACCGGGCCGGCTCTGCTGGTCGCCTACGTGGGAAGCGACGGACCGGCGACGAAGCAGACCACGACCGTCACCGGTGCGGGCCTGACCTGGACCCTGGCACAGCGCGCCAACGCCAAGGGCGGCACCGCGGAGATCTGGACCGCCTACGCCACCGCGCCCCTGACCAACGCCACCATCACCTCCACGCCGAAGACCGGCGGCTACGCCCAGCTGTTGACCGTCGAGGTGTTCACCGGTGCGAGCGGCGTCGGCGCGGGAGCAGTCGCCAGCAAGGCCGGCGGAACGCCCACCGTCAACGTGACCACCACGACAGCCAACTCCTGGGTCTTCGCAGTCGGGGAGGATTACACCCGCGCCACCACCATCACCCCGGGACCCAATCAGAGCGTCCTGCGGCTGACCCAGGACACCGTCAACGGGGACACCTTCTGGGTACAGGAACAGAACAGCACGACCCCCGTCGCAGGGACCAAGGTCACCACCAACGACACCGCACCCATCGGCGACACCTGGAACCTCGCCGCCATCGAGATCATCCCGGCCAGCTAATGCTCCGGCGACGCGTTGCCGCTGCGATCAGCTCACGCGGACTGGCTCTGATCACCCGCGATGACGCCCGCCCCGTCCCGCCAACTCTCACCGATGGCAACCGCTGATATCCGGTCGCAATCAGGCTGCACAGTCCTGGGGTTTAAGCTGAACATGCTGATACCAGTGCGTGCTCAAGCAGCTGTGACTGGGTTGTGCGCTGCCGCTCTGACGATCGCCGGTCTCATGGTCGGTGCCCCGGCCGCATACGCCGACGATCCCGTTTCGTTGCCGCAGGTCGGCGATATCGGGGTGTTCTTGCTACGGGCTCCAGCCAACACACTGACCGGGAGCGCGGAAACCGGGCTGGTGGCCGGGCCCGACGGTAACCTGTGGAGCGCCGCGGGTGCTGACATCCTGGTCTTCTCTCCCACGAGCCAGTCCCTGGTCGCCACGTACCCCGTCGGCGAGGTTGTTGGCGACACGGATGCGACCATCGGCGACCTGATCTCCGGACCCGATCAGAGCGTTCGGCGTTGCCCTCGTCAGGGCGCAGCAGTTGCGCGAAGGCGGTGGTGAACGTGGCCACGGGGGGCATCTCGGGGGCAGGTGGCGGCCAGGTTCCCGGCCAGCGCGCGGTCCTTGTCGCTGAGGTTCTCGGGCCTGGTCAGCAGCAGCCGGGTGACGCGGCGCGGGGAGAGGCTGGAGCGGTCGGGCTTCGACCCTGCCCTGGGTGATGTAGCGGTAGAGCAGGTTCTGGCTGCCGGCTTATCCCAGGGCTTTGATCTCAGCGAGCAGTTGGAGCACAGGGATGGCGGGATCCTCGGCGCGGCGGTGGCGCAGGTGCTCGCGGTAGGGGTCGACCAGGGTGGGCCGGTACTGCGGGGCGCGCACCAGACGCTCGGGTTCGCTTACCCGGGCGTAGCGTTTGACGGTGTTCAGCGCCAGGTTCAGCCGTATCGCGCATTCGAGCAGCCCGACGCCCTTGTCGAGCAGGTCGTGGCCCTGCCGCCAGCGTTCGCGGTTGGTCGCGGCGCGCTTGCCCTCGCGGATCGGCGGGCCGGCCTTCGCCCAGCACGCGCTGTGGGCGGCGACTTCCTTTGAGGCGGCCTCGGCCAGGTTGTGGAGGATATGCCAGCGGTCCCCGACCTGCACTGCGTGCGGCGGGCGCGGCGGATGGCCTCGGCGTAGGCGCCCGAACCGTCGCGGCACACGACCTGCACGCCCGGATGTTCGCGCAGCCAGGCCTCCAGCGCGTCGGCGCCGCGTTCGGGCAGCACGTCGACGCGTCGGCGGGTC
>DASUGW010000194.1:0-14574 GCA_036273805.1 Mycobacterium sp. | reverse complement strand
TGGTCAGGGCTGGACGGCCGGTCGTTCGGCGGGGCGACACCGCCGCCGGGCGCCCTGATCGCCACCGTGCCGCTGGATCCGGCCCTCTCGGTGGCCGGGGCCGCATCGGCCTACCGAATCCTGTACTCGACCACCGATCAGCACAACCGCCCAGCGGTCTCCACCGCGGCGGTGTTCACGCCGAAAACTCCTGCGCCCGCCGGTGGTTGGCCCATCGTCGCATGGGCGCACGGCACTGTGGGACTGGGAGACGACTGCACGCCGTCGGCGCTTCCACGCACCGAGCGTGACGACGAGTATTTGTCGCACTGGCTCCGGCAGGGCTACGCGGTGGTCGGCAGCGACTACGCGGGCCTGGGGACGCCCGGCCTGATGAGCTACCTCAATGCGGTCACCACCGCGCACGGCATCGTCGACTCCGTGGTCGCGGCGCGGCACATGGACCTTCCGCTGTCGAACCGCTGGGCGGTGGTCGGGCAGTCCCAGGGCGGCGGGGCGGCTGTCGGAACCGCGCGGTGGGCAACCGAATTCAGCGCCGGATCCGGTCTGGACTTCCGCGGCGTGGTGGCCACCGGAACGCCGGCAGGCGTCGAGCGTCTGGTCAAGCAGGCCGGGCCCGACATGGTGGTGCCCGACCTCGGACCGATTGCCAACGCGTACGCCGCCTACATCCTGGCCGCGTTGCGTGAGGCGCGGCCCGACCTTCGGCTCGATGCGGCCCTGACCCCGGCCGGCCGGGCCGCCGCCGACAAAGCCGAGACACTGTGCGTCCACGAACTTGCCGACGCATTGGCGCACATGACCCTGCCCGGATTCTTCCGCACGCCGTTGGGCGACATCCCGGGCTTCGGCGAGGCAGTGGACGATTTCATGGCCATCCCGTCCGACGGGTATGACCAGCCGGTTTTCCTCGGCGTTGGTATGCGTGATCGCGACGTCCCCCCGGAGCTGACCCTGGACTTCGCGGCGCGACTGCGCGCCAACCACACCGACGTGGTGCTCAAGGTTTACCCCGAGGATGACCACAGCAGCACTGTGCTGACCTCGCTGGCCGACTCGACACCGTTCCTGGCGGCACAGTTCGCCCGATAACGTGGGTGTCATGGATGCGGACCTGCAGCAGTGGAAAGCCGCCGGGCAGTACTTCGACTACCTCGGTTTCGATATCTTCTACCGGCGCGAAGGCACCGGCCCCGAGCTGCTGCTGATACACGGGTATCCGTTCAACTCGTTTGATTGGCAACCGGTCTGGCCGGAGCTGACGTCGCGTTTCACCGTCACGGCGCCGGACATGATCGGCATGGGTTTCTCGGCGAAGCCGGTCGCCTACGAGTACACCGTCTCCGATCACGCCGACATGCACGAGGCGCTGCTGGACCACCTGGGCGTCGGTACCTCACACGTGCTCGCCCACGACCTCGGCGATTCGGTGGGCCAGGAGCTGCTGGCGCGTCACGAGTTCGATCAGCAGGTCTACGGCAAACTCGACATCTCGTCCATCACTTGGCTCAACGGCGGCATGTTCAACGAGGCCTACACACCGCGCGCCATGCAGAAGTTGATGTCGCGAACTCCGTTGGGCGACATCATGAGTCCGCTGCAGGGCACACCGTTGTCCCGGCGGCTACTCGAGCCCACTTTGCGCGAGATGTTCGGGCCCGACACCCAGCCGTCGCGGCAGCTGATGGAGAAGTTCCATCAGATCCTGGAGTACAACGACGGCAAGCGGGTGTTGCACAAGGTCGGTCGGTTCCTCGGCGACCGCTACACCCACCGCAACCGCTGGGTGCGTGCGATGCGCCAGACCCGGGTGCCGATGCGCCTGATCGACGGGCCGATCGACCCGAACTCCGGGGCGCACATGGCGGCCCGCTACCGCGAGGTGATCCCCGACCCCGATGTGGTGATGCTCGACGACAACATCGGCCACTGGCCACAGATCGAGGCGCCGCGGGCCGTGCTGGACGCGTTCTTCGCTGGCCCTGCCGGGCAGTAACGCCTCCTTGGGATGTCCGCTGAACTACTGGGGCCACCCGTTGAAAACGTAGTCAGAGCGAGGATTCCGGCGATTCGCCGCTCTCAGTACGTTCTCGATTGGCGTCCGAGAGCGCTTCGGCCAGAGCCGGCACGGCCAGGTGCCGTTGCCAGCCGCGCGCGCCGACGCCGGCCAGAAAGGCGTCGATGGTGGCGGCGGCGTCGGTGACGGGCTTCCAGTCCCAGCACAGTCGGCGCACCAGATCCGGCGCCAGCAGGTTTTCGGTCGGCACGTTGACGCGCTCGGACACCGCGGTCAGCGCGCCCCGGGCGGCTTCCAGTCGGGCCGCGGCTTCCGGTTTGCGTTTGCTCCACCGCACCGCGGGCGGCGGACCGGTCTGCGGTTCGCTGGTGTGCGGGGGATCGGGGTCCTCACGGCCGGCGGCCAGCGCGTCGAGCCACACTTTCGCCGAACGGCGCTGCTTGGGCCCGCTGAACACCGGCAGTTTGGTCAACTCGTCGACGGTCTTGGGGTCGGTCAGCGCGGCGTCGATGATCGCCGAGTCGGGCAGCACACGGCCGGGGGCGATGTCGCGGCGCCGGGCGATATGGTCACGCGCGGTCCACAATTCGCGTACCTCGGCGAGCGCGCGCCGGTTGCGGACTTTGTGGATGCCCGAGGTGCGCCGCCAGCGGTCACGACGGGTGGGTTGCGGATCAAAGGTCCTGACGAACTCGAATTCCTCTGCGGCCCAGTCGGTTTTACCCTGCTCGGCGAGTATTACGGCGATCTCGTCGCGCAGCAGCGACAACACTTCGACATCGAGCGCGGCGTAGTTGAGCCACTCCGGGGGCAGCGGTCGCTTGGACCAGTCGGCTGCGCCGTGGCCTTTTGCCAGACCCAGGCCCAGCAGGCGATGGACCATGGTCGCCAGGTTCACCCGGTCGAATCCGGCCAGCCGGCCGGCCAACTCGGTGTCGTAGAGCGCCGGTGGGCGCATACCGACCTCGGCCAGGCACGGCAGATCCTGATCGGCGGCATGCAATATCCACTCGTCCTCGCCGAGTACATCGGCCAGCGGGCGCAACACGGTCAGTGGGTCGCCACCGTGGCTCACCGGATCGATCAACACGGTTCCGGCGCCCGCCCGCCGGATCTGGATCAGGTATGCGCGGTTGGAGTAGCGAAAGCCCGAGGCTCGTTCGGCGTCGACGGCGAAGGCGCCCCGGCCGCCGGCCAGGAACTCTGCCGCGGCTTCGATGTCATACCGGGTGACGGCGACTTCGGGCACACCCTCGGCGGGGGCCAGCAGGGGAACAGGTTCGGGCTCGGCGGCTTCGGCGAGCGGTGTAGTTCCGCGAGCACGAGGCCCGGCGACTTTCGATTCGGCGGTTTCGGTGCCGTCGTTGAGTTCTGCCTCGGTCATCTCAGGCGCGGGTCCGGGAGCCGAGGTCGGTGACTCCGACCGGCGGCAGGCCCGCGGCGTGTTCGAGGACCTCGCAGAATGCCTGCACGTGAATGCCCAAGTCGGGTGTGGTGGCGGTCCAGGACGCCCGCAGTTCGAGTTGGTGCGCCCGTGGGGGGCCGGAGATATCGCCGTAGCGCACCGAGGTGGTGGCGGTCACGGTGCCGCCGAGGGCAGTCACGTGCTCGCTGCGCGCCTCCAGTGCATCGACGAGCCAGCTCCAGGCCACTTCGGGCAGGAGCTGATCAATGGCCTCGCTCGAATCGAGGTCCGCCTGGATGTATGCCACCAGTCGCATGGTGCCATCCCACGCGTCGGAACCTTCAGGGTCGTGCAGGAGTATCAGCCGGCCGAATGCGTCGCCTTCGGAGTCCTCCGCGACGACGGGGGTCTCGGGATGTTTGACCTCGGCGCCGATGGCGTAGCTGAACGGCGCCAGCCGCTGTGGTGGCCGGATCGGTCCCAGCTCGATCTCCGGGCGAACCGTCGCGGCATTCATCGCTTCCACCGCATCGTGGAATTCTGCCGGTTCTGCCGCCGTCACAAACTCTGACGCTAGACCCATCGGCGCAGGTACGGGCGCAGGCGCGCCGCTTTTGGGACTCGGAGTCCACCGATGGCAGCATGGAGGCCGATGAACGCGCGCCCGAATACCCGTCGTGACCTGCTCTCCTCGCCCTATCTGGCCGCCGCGGGGGGCGGTACACCCAGCCGCGTGCCGGTCTGGTTCATGCGCCAGGCCGGCCGCAGCCTGCCCGAGTACCGCGAACTGCGTGCCACGCACCGGATGCTCGACGCCTGCTTCAACGCCGAGCTGGTCTGCGAGATCACCTTGCAGCCGGTCCGCCGGCACCACGTCGACGCGGCAATTTTGTTCTCCGACATCGTGGTGCCGCTGCGCGGTGCGGGTATCGGGCTGGACATCGTCCCCGACGTCGGGCCGGTGATCGAGCATCCCGTGCGCACGGCGGCCGACGTCGCGGCCATCGGGAAGCTGGCCCCCGAAGCGGTGGCGCCGGTGTCCGAGGCAGTGCGGCTGCTGGTCGGGGCGCTGGGTGAGGTGCCGTTGATCGGGTTCGCCGGTGCACCGTTCACGTTGGCGTCCTACCTGGTCGAGGGTGGTCCCAGCAAGCACCACGAACGCACCAAGGCGATGATGCTGTCGGATCCGACGACCTGGCACGCCCTGATGAACGCCCTGACCGACATCACCATCGCGTTCCTGCAGATCCAGGTCGACGCCGGGGTGGATGCGCTGCAGGTGTTCGACTCGTGGGCGGGCACCCTGTCGCTGGCCGACTACCGCGAGTTCGTGCTGCCGCATTCGGCGCGGGTGTTCCATTCGCTGGCGCCGGCCGGCGTGCCGATGACGCACTTCGGCGTCGGCACCGCCGAGCTGCTCGGCGCGATGAGCGAGGTGGGCGCCTCGATGGTCGGCGTCGATTGGCGCACCGCCCTGACCGACGCGGCGGCGCGGGTGCGGCCCGGTACCGCGTTGCAGGGCAACCTCGACCCGGTGGTGCTGATGGCCGGGTGGGACGCCGTGGAACGTCGTGCTCGCGAGGTGGTGGCGGACGGCCGTCGCGCGGTAGCGGCCGGTGCCGGCGCCCACGTCTTCAACCTCGGGCATGGCGTTCTGCCCGCCACCGACCCCGGACTGCTCACCGACCTGGTTGCGCTGGTTCATTCGTTGTGAGGTCCTACTGCGTTGTCGGCGGCGGCATTTCGGGATTGGTAGCGGCCTACCGGCTGCGCCGCGCCATCGGTGTCGACGCAACGATCACTCTGCTGGACCCGGCCGACCGGCTCGGCGGCATCCTGCGCACCGAACAACTCGCCGGCCGGCCCATGGACATCGGCGCTGAGGCGTTCGTCGCACGCCGGCCTGAGGTGCCCGCGCTGATGACCGAACTCGGTCTGGCCGACCGGCGCATCAGCCCCACCGGCGTGCGTCCGCTGATCTACGCCTCGGGGCGGCTGCACCCGCTGCCGGCAGACACCGTCAACGGCATTCCCAGCTCGGCGGCGTCGCTGGCGGGCCTGGTCGACGACGAGACGCTGGCATGGATGGCGGCCGAACCCTCGCGGTCGTCGTCCTGGCGCCCCGGCAGCGACCCCAGTGTCGGCGCGTTGGTCGCCGACCGGTTCGGGGAACAGGTGGTGGCGCGGTCGGTGGACCCGATGCTCACCGGCGTCTACTCCGGATCCTCGGCCGGTATCGGTCTGCGGTCGGCGGTCCCCACGATCACCGCGGCGCTGGATCGGGGCGCGCCGAACCTGACTGCGGCCGTGCGGGCCGTGCTGCCGTCGGGGCCCAGTGGGCCGGTGTTCGGCGCCATCGAGGGTGGATATGAGGTGCTGCTGCGGGCGCTGGTGGCCGCCAGCGGCGTGCGCTGGTGTACCCGGGCAGCCGTCGAGCTGCAGCGCGACGGCGCGGGTTGGGCTTTGCGTGACGACGAGGGTGTCGAACACCACGCCGACGCGGTGATCCTGGCGTTGCCGGCGCCGCGGCTGGCCCGGCTGGTTGCCGGCGTTGCGCCGCGCACGGCGGTGGCTGCCGGCCGCATCCCGGTCGCTTCGTCGGTGGTGGTCGCGCTGGCGGTGCCCGGTGGGACGCCGTTGCCGCAGCAGTCCGGGGTGCTGGTTGGCAGCGGAGAACGGTTGCACGCCAAGGCGATCACGCTGTCCACCCGCAAATGGGGCGTGCGGGGCAATGCCGAGCTGCTGCGGCTGTCGTTCGGCCGGTTCGGTGACTCGATCGCGCGGGACACCTCAGACGACACGCTGCTGGCGTGGTCGTTGAAGGACCTCGAGACCGTCTTCGGGGTCACCGTCGAGCCGGTTGACCTGAGCGTGCACCGATGGCTGGACGCCATGCCGCAATACAGCCCCGGCCACGCCGAGGTGGTTGCCGAGGTGCGCGCCGGGTTGCCGGCCGGGCTGGCGGTGGCGGGGAACTACCTCGACGGCATCGGGGTTCCGGCGTGCGTGGCCGCCGCGGGCCGGGCCGTGGAGACGCTGCTCGCCCAGCCGGTATAAAACCGCAGGTGGCGCTGTAATAAACCCAACACCCGCGGCCGTGGCCCGCAGTGGCACGATGGTGCCATGGCCAAGCTGGACTACGACACGCTCAACTCCACCACCCGCTACATGATGATCTCGGTGTTCGCCGTCAACCCTGGTGAACTCGGCGACGACCGCTCCGAGGTGATCGACGATGCGGCCACCTTCCTCAAACAGCAGGAGGAGAAGGGTGTCGTGGTCCGCGGCCTATACGACGTCGCCGGAATGCGGGCCGACGCCGACTACATGATCTGGACGCACGCCCCGCGCATTGAGGACCTGCAGGCCACCTATACCGGCTTCCGGCGCACCCTGTTGGGACGCGTGAGCGAACCCGTGTGGAGTGCCGCGGCGCTGCACCGCCCGGCCGAGTTCAACAAGAGTCACGTTCCGTCGTTCATCGCCGGCGAGCCCGCTGGTGACTACATCTGTGTGTATCCGTTCGTGCGGTCGCTGGAGTGGTACCTGCTGCCCGATGACGAGCGGCGCAAAATGCTGGTGGAGCACGGTATGGCCGGCCGCGACTGGCCGGATGTGCGGGCCAACACCGTGCCGGCGTTCGCGCTGGGGGACTACGAGTGGATCCTCGCGTTCGAGGGGCCGGACCTGGCCCGCATCGTGGAGCTGATGTGGAAGCTGCGCTATACCGACGCCCGCCGGCATGCCCGCGAGGAGACGCCGTTCTTCACCGGTCCGCGCCGTGGCGTCGAGGAGCTGGTCAACTCACTGGTGTGAGTGCGGCGCTGTAACTCGCGCGTCTGAGCGTGGTGCTCGACCCGCTGGCCGGAGTCGGTAGCGACATCCAGGCACGGCGGCGACGACATTGGTATTGCCCGCCTCATAGCGACATTCAGCGACACCGTGGGCAGCGTCGATCCTGCCGTGCCCGCCCGTCCCACCGAGTCGCTCGAAGTCGCTCCGAGGCGGGCAATTCGGCACATGCCCCCTCAGGCGTTTCGTCCGATGCGGCTAGGGATGGGTTGAGAGCGGCTGAGGGGTGGCGCGGCTAAGGGGCAGCGCGGCTAAGCCGACTAAGAGACAGGCACCAGTCGCAGCGAGATCGAGTTGATGCAGTAACGCTGGTCGGTCGGCGTGGGGTAACCCTCGCCGGAGAACACGTGCCCAAGGTGGCTGTGGCAGTTCGCGCACAGCACCTCCACCCGGCGCATGCCGTGCGAATCGTCGGGCCGCAGGATCACCGCCTCGGAATGCGACGGGTCGAAGAACGACGGCCACCCGCAATGCGAATCGAATTTCTCTGTGCTGCGGAATAATTCAGCCCCGCACGCCCGGCATTCATAGACGCCCTCGGTGTGGGAGTTGGTGTACTCGCCGACGCCGGGGCGTTCGGTACCGGCCCGGCGCAGGACGGCGAACTCCTCGGGCGTCAGTTTCTTCCGCCACTCGTCGTCGGTCAGTACCACCTTGGCCGGCGGTAGGTCGCGCGTCATGCGCTTACGCTAGCGCGCTCACGCTTCGGCGTCACCCACGGCGGATCGATCCCGTCGTCCAGACGACCGTCCGAGCGGGCGTCGAGGTAGCGGAAATACAGCACGCAGAACACGACGATGAGCAGCAGCGACCACCCGTAGGTGATCTTCATGTACTCCAGGAAGCGGCCGGTGGTGGGCCAGCGCCACATCAGCCAGCGGTCCATCGTCAGGAATCCGTAGGTGGCCAGCCAGGCCGGCCAGTTGCGCAGCACCGAGTTGGGCAGCACCACAGTCATCAGGAACGGGAAAAGCATCATGGAGTAGTAGCCCTGCGCCAGCGACAGCACCAGCCAAGACGTCACCAGCAGCACCCCGGCCGACGTCAGCATCCAGAACCGCTGATCGCGCTCACGGTAGTAGCGGTAGAGCAGCCACAGGCTGATGGCCGCCAGCACCACGAACAACAGTCGCAGTGTCATGATCAGCCACGTCGGAAGGCCGTAGTACGTGCCGTTACCCAGCACCGAGGAGTTGAAGTAGTCGCGGGTGCCCAGGATGTAGGGCAGCGTGTTCTGGACGAACGCGTGTGCGTCCGGCACCAGACGCCAGGCCATGGCGTTGAAGGCGATCGGCACCGCAAACGCCATCGCCAGGGCGCGCCACTGCCGGTTCAGCAGCGGAATCAGCAGCAACACTGCCAGCACCGGCTTGACCACCAGCGACAGCCCGATCGCCGCGCCGGCCCACCACTGGTGGCTGGTTTTGCCGCTCAGCAGGAACCAGAAGAAGACCACCTCGGCCAGTAGGATGCAGCCGTTGATGTTCGTGAAAACCAGTGTGTTGGTGACGGATTCGGTGACGAACATGCCGACGAGCAGGGCCGGTAGCGCCACCGAGGTCAGCGAAAAACCGAACATCCGTACCAGCAGGCCCGCCGCGATGATGATCGCCACGGTGTTGGCGGCGACGAACCAGTTGTGCGACGCGAAGATGGTGTCGATGTAGCCGAACGGCGCCATCAGCAGCGTGCCGCCGGGCGGATACAGGTAGTGCGGGTCGACGTAGGCCAGGTGCTCGTTGTAGATGTCCACACCGGCGCGGAAGTTGCGGACCGCCCGGTACACCGGAGCCCAGTCGTCGGTGATGGAGCCGTTGCTGGTCAGCACCCAGCTGCGGTGGATGATCGACATGATCGCGATCGGCCACAGCGCGACGCGCAGCACCTCGGCCGCCGTCATCGGCGCGGTGCGGGGGGAGAACATGCGGGGTCGGAAAGTTCGTAGGCCAGCCGTCACGACGGAACCGTACACCGGCACCCTGCGGCGACGGTTCAGGCGGGGCAGTACGTGTCGGTGGCAGGAGCCTTGCCACTGTTGAGGTAGCCGGTCAGTGGCGCCAGCGCGCACGCCGAATAAATGCTGGCGCCGTGCCCGATGCCCTGCCAGATGACGCGCTTGCTGGCCGCACCGGCATTGATGACGATCGCCGCCGTCGCCGCGACGCCGTTGGTGCCCGCGATGGGGTCGTTCTGCACACCGAGCAACAACGCGTCGACCTTGAGGTTCTTGACTTCCTTGGGAGCGGTCCCGCTGGGCCAGTTCAGGCACTTGACCAGGTTGAGCGCGGCCACGGTGCCGAACTGCGGATACAGCTTGTTCCACTGCACGACAAGCTCGCGGACCCGATCCGGCGTCGGGCGATTGAGCGCGTCAGAGCAGCGGTTGACGAACTGGCCGTCGGTGTCGCGCGTTTGGTCGGCCCGACTGGTCAGCGCGTTGATCGCACCGGCGTCGCCGGAGCGGGCCGCCGCCAGCGTCTGCGCCAACCGGCTGGTCGCCGCCACGCGATCACCGTCCGGATAGCCCAGCGCGGTGACGATCGCGTTGGCCAGCACCGCGACCGACGTGCCCCCGGGTCCGTGGCCGTCGCGCGCCGCCGCCAGCAGATCGTTCACCGCACCCTTGGGGTCGGGCCCCAGCGCACAGTTGGAAGCAGCGCACCCAGAGGCAAACGCGTCCAGTGCCGCCTGCTGTCCCTGCACCTGTTGTTCGGCCGCACCCTCGGCATTGATGCCCAGCGGAACCGGGGAGTCCAGCGCCAGCCGTGCCACCTTGTCGGGATGCGAGCCGGCATAGGCCAGCGCGACCTGCGCGCCGTTGCCGACGCCGAGCAGCGCCAGGGACGGCACATCCCAGATACTCCGCAGGCGTTCCAGGTCCTCGGCGGCGTGCGCGTTGTCGTAGGCCGAGTCGCCGGGGGCGATCGCGTCGGTGCAGTTGGTTGTGGCCGTCATCGTCACCGAACCCAGGTTGGCCACCGGGTCGTTGCCGGACTCGAACTGCGACTGGTCGCGCATCTCCTGGCGGTCGAATTCGTCTCGGCAGTTGATCGGGCTGGACATCCCGAGACCGCGCCGGTCAACGGCGACGATCGGGCGGGTTTTGAGGAAGTCGGCACCCGAGCGGGACAACCACACCGGCAACTGAGCCGACGTGGGTAGGTCCGAACCGGTGGTGAGTACCAGGGGGCCGGCGTCGGCGGGGGTCTGCGCGGAGCGCGCGCGAATGACGCCGATGGTCAGGGTTCCGCTGGCCCCGGAGATGGGGTCGAGGTCGGCGTCGTAGGTCGCACAATCCAGCGTGACCCCGGGCGGGCCGGCGACCGCGGCGTCACCGAACACCTTCGTCGTGCAGTCCCGCCAGCTCAGTTCGTTCTTCGGGACGGCGACCTGCGGCGGACCGGCCGGCGCGGGGGTGGTCGCGCCAGGGCTGTTGTGGGCACGATGCCCGGAGTCCGACGCGTAGCGGGGGTTGGCAGCGAGCCCGGGCGCGCAGGCGGTGACTCCTAACGAAGCCGTCGCCAGGATCGCAGCGACGACGGCAGCGAACTGTCCGGACCGACTCATGATCGCCAAGGGTAGCGATCCGGCGCGCTATGACCTGACGACGCCACGGGCGCGTGTCAGGACTCGCGGGTATACCGCGCGTAGAGGTAGCCCGCGTCGTCGGCCAGCAGATGGGCGCGGCGCATCGCGGTATGCACCTGCGTGATGCCGGTGGCAATGCGCCGGGCCTGACCGCCGACCAGAGTCGGCGACAGCGACAGGCACAGCTCGTCGAGCAGTCCGGCCTCGATGAACGTTCCGTGCAGCCGCGGCCCACCCTCCGTCAGCACCCGCGTCAGCCCGCGGGCGGCCAGCGTCGAGAGCACCACCGCGATGTCGACGGCCGCGGCGTCGTCACCCGAACAGTCCAGCACCTCGGCGGCGTCGCCCAGATGCTCGCGGGTGACTGCCACCACATTGCTGCAGGTGAACACCAGTGCGGGGACTTCGGTCTGGGTGAACACCTTCATGTCCCGCTCGAGGTTGCCGGATTGGCTGACGATGCCGATGGGCGGAACCTCGGCCTGCCCGCGGGCCTGACGGGCCTGGCGCACGGCAACGCTGAGTTTGACGCCGCCATAGTTCTCGGTGCGCACCGTGCCGGCTCCCACGATGACGATGTCTGCGAGGTCCCGCATGATCTGGAACAGTGCACGGTCTCCGGGGCCGGCCAGATCGCCGGACTTGCCGTCGACAGTGGCGCCACCGTCGATGCTGCTGATGAAGTTCGAGCGCACCCAGCAGCGGGTGAGGTCCGGCGGGTAGGCGTACAGGTCTGGCAGCCCGTCCTCGACGACGGTGCCGGTGCTGTCGAGCAGTGTGAGTTGTGTCCCAGCGTCGGGTTCGGCCATAAGGTCGATTGCAGCACGCCGTTACAGTGCCTGTCATGCATGACCCCAACGGGGTGGGCCATCTGACCGACCGGCATCCCACTGTGTCACCCGAGCGGCTAGTCGCCCAGCTGGTTCCCCCGCCCACCTTCACCGACGTCAGCTTCGACAACTACCGGCCTGACCCCGCCGAACCCAGCCAGGCCGCCGCTGTGGGCTTCTGCCGGCGATTTTGCGACGAGGCAGTCAAACGCCGGCAGGGCAAGCGCAAGATGTTTGGCAAGCGTGAGGCGCTGCCCGGGGCCGGGGTCTATCTCGACGGCGGGTTCGGCGTCGGCAAGACCCACCTGCTGGCTTCGACGTACTTCGCCTTGGCCAGTTCTGAAGTGGGCCCGGTCGCGTTTGCGACCTTCGGCGAGCTGACGCAGCTGGCCGGGGTTTTCGGTTACACCGAGTGCATCGACCTGCTGGCGTCGTATGTGGTGCTGTGCATCGACGAATTCGAGCTCGACGATCCGGGCAACACCACGCTGGTGTCGCGATTGCTCTCGGCGTTGGTCGAGCGCGGGGTTTCCGTCGCGGCGACGTCGAATACGCTGCCCGAGCAGTTGGGTGAGGGCCGCTTCGCCGCACAGGACTTCCTGCGTGAGATCAATACGCTGGCAAGCATTTTCACCACCGTACGGATCGAAGGCCCGGACTACCGGCACCGCGGGCTGCCGCCGGCCCCGGAGCCGCTGACCGATGATGAGGTGGCCGCGCGGGCGTCGGCGGTATCCGGTGCGACGCTGGATGACTTCGACGCGCTGTGCAAGCACCTGGCGACCATGCATCCGTCGCGGTACCTGACGCTGATCGAAGGTGTCACTGAGGTCTTCGTCACCGGGGTGCGCCCGCTCGACGACCAAAGCGTGGCGCTGCGGCTGGTGTCACTCACCGACCGTCTCTACGACGCCGGTATTCCGGTGGTGGCCTCCGGCGCCAAGCTGGACACGGTGTTCTCCGAGGAGATGCTGGCCGGCGGGTACCGCAAGAAGTATCTGCGCGCGACGTCGAGGTTGCTTGCGCTGACGGCGGCGGGGATGGCTGTCTAGTACTCCGGTACGGCGTCGAGATTGCCCACAGGGCCCAGTGATTGCGGAATTTCGCGCTGGCAGTCAGGGGAGTGGTCGCACCAGCACGTAGTCGTTCTCGATCGCGTCGCCCAGCCGGAACGTCTTGGTGCCCGAGATGATGAAGCCCTGCTTGGCGTAGAAGCGTTGCGCGCGTGCATTCTGCTGGTTGACACCGAGCCAAAGGCAGCGGGCGTGTTGTGCGACCGCGTAGTCGATAGCCGCGGTGATCAGCGCCGCCGAGACCGCGCCGCCGTGGGCGTCGGGCAGCACGTAGATCTTCGACAGTTCCACCGCAGGCCGCTCGGTGACGGCCTGCCGGACGTCGGCATCGTCGGTGGGCACCCCGTGAATCAGCATGGCGTAACCCAGGATTGGGCCTTCGGCGCGAGCCACGAACACCGCGCGGTCGGGGTCGGTCAGATAGCCGGCGAACCGGTCGGCGGAGAGGTTGGCGGCGATGAACGCGGCGATGTTGTCCGGACTTGCTGACGGGGGACAGGCCAACGGGAACGTCACCGCGGCGACGGCGGCGAGTTCGGGTAGATCATCAGCCGACGCGCGCGACACCGTGGGTGCTGCGGGCTGGGCGGGCGGCGTCACCGGTCGTCGTCAGCCGTCAGGGATTTCGCGTTCGCGTCACAAATTCCACTGTGCGAGGTGGAAACCCGTCTGCTTGTCGATCAGCACGACATTCGACGGCGGGTCGCGGTAGGCGTCCCAGTAGACCGCCCCACCCACCGTGGATCCCGGCACGGCACCCTGTAGCGCGGGCCGCAGGTCGTCGGGGGCATCGGTGTTGCGGGGCTCATAGGCATCGCCGGTCGGCGTGACACCGCGGAACGAGAACGCCACCGACATCTTGTACGGGTTGGGCACTTGTACCGCGTGCACGGCGAGCACGGCTTTGTAGACCTGATAGTGAGGCCACTTGGGCGGATTGCCCCAGCCCGGCGGTATGTCCGACGGGGCCACACTTACCAGCGTGACGTCGGCGATGATGTCTCCGTCCTGCACTCGCAGCGTGTCGCCGAGCCTGCCGATCGGCGCCTCTGCGGCTCCGGCGACGGGGCCCAGCGGCATGGCAGAAAGGAACAGAACCGAGAGCATCCCGACGAGAACCATCAACCAGCGAGGCATGTGTCGCATGATGGCACACCCAGTGCGCGCAGACGGCGGGTTGGTCGCAGGCGCGCCAGTCCGCGGTCGTCGCGCTCGTGGCCGAAACGCTGTCGACGTCCACCTCAGTCGACGCGGACCTGAACTCCTTCGGAGTGGCCGGTGAAGTGCAACGAGAGGATGGACGGCGCGGTACCCGGTGGTACGTCGAATGCCAGTTTGACCTTGATCGAGTCGTCGGGGTTGATCGCGCCCATGGGGTTGCCGTCGCTGGCGCTCATGAACATGTCCGCGTCGTTGGCGGCGCTGTACATCCGCCCGGTTGTGTCGATGAGGTTCTGGTTCTGCCCGAAGTAGTTGATGGGACTGTGGCCGGTGTTGCGGACCGACAACGTGAAGACGAGGAATTCACCGTCCGCTTTGGACGTCAGGTAGGGATTTCCCGACGGATCTCCCACGGTCTGGGCCCGGCTGATGTCGCGGACCTGGAACTCCATCGGTCCGTCTTGCACTGCGGAGCCGGCTGGTGCCGGCGGAGGTGGCAGGGGAGGCGGGGTGGGGGTTTTCGACGTGGTGCTGGTGGCCGGCGCCGATAGATCCTGTTCGGCCTCGAAAACTCTGCTCGGTCCGCATTGGGTGACGAAGACCAGTAGCCCGACCAGCGTTACCAGCACGCCGATGACGAGTGCCGCT
>DASUGW010000193.1:0-5192 GCA_036273805.1 Mycobacterium sp. | reverse complement strand
CAGCTCCGCGTTCCTGTCTCGGGTTCGGGCAGCTACGACCACGCTCTCTGCACGCGCCCATACCTCGTCGTCATCGGCAGCCGTACCCAGGCCGTCGCCGGTAAGCAGTTCCTCCGGGATGGCGATGGTGCCACGGTCTTGCGCGGCGCCCTTCAGCGCAGCCTCACGACGATCGATCGTGGCAGCGGCGGCGTAGAAGCTGGAAGCGGCACGTTTGCCATAGATCGACCTGGCCAGGGTGGCGTTGTCGGCGTAGAACGCATCGACGTAGTCCATCACTGCGTCGTAGGCTGCGGCCTCGCCCGGCGTAAGGTCAACAGACACGGTCTCGGAGAACCGGGCCTGAAACAGCTTGCTTCCGTCATGGTCGACGAGGTGTTCCTTCATCCGCCGCAGGAACGACAATCTGCTGGGCACCAGCGCGGATTCGTAGTCGGTGCGGCGGAGGTCCCACGGGTACAGCGTCGGGTCCAGCAGATTCATCAGGCCGCGGAAGTAGTGCTCCTTGCCTCTGTGCGGGGTGGCCGTGAGCAGCAGCAGGTGATGGGTATGTGAGGCGACCTCGCGTGCGGCGGCAAGCGACTGGCTGGTGGGGGTCAGCCGGTGCGCCTCGTCGAAGATCGCCAGAGACCACGAAGCGCGGCGGCCGGCGACCTTGCGCCGAACATCGGCGTTGTGCGTGAACAGGTCAACCGACACGATCCACGTGTCATACCGCGGGTCCAGGTCAGCCGGGTCCGCGGCGACCTCGGTGGTGATGCGCCGGGCGTCCACACCGAACAGGCGACGCAGATCCCGCTCCCACTTGGTGACCAGATGCGCAGGCACGATGATCACCGTCCGGCCCTGGATCAACCCCTGTCGGTGTCCTTCGGCCAGATACATTCCAGCCATGATCGTCTTACCGGTGCCGGGCTCATCACCTAGGAGGAACCGCAGGCGGGGCTGGTTGAGCATGTGACCATGTACCGCGTCGTCTTGATGGGCATACGGCCGAAGCGGACGCGTTGCCAACACAGCCGACCGGATCCTCGGCACAGCGTGCTGCATCCAGCGACCCCATAGTGCCGTCAATGCCCGGTCAGGATCACCGCCGCGGTCGTTGGCCGGCACCAGCCCGGCCGCCAGCTGCTGCTCGGACAGCAGAACCCGTAAAGGCTGACCTGCGGCATCCAGCACAAACAGCTCGATCGCACCCTCGCCCGCCCAGTCGGCATCCCTCACCGTCACCAATGCGCCATCGATGCGCACCTGCCGACCCTTCGCCGGCAGCTCGATCGCCATTCCTCCCAGCCCAGCCCCTCGAATAAGCGCGTCTCCGTCTGTCGTAGGTAGCACCGTAGGCCATCGGTTCGTCACCGGATACCGTGCGGCTGTCCAATCGTGCCGAGTTCGTCACCGCGCCTGCGGCATCCGTGGACTCCACTGATACCGAAGCGCCCGTTTCCGCCGGAAACACACGACGACATCCTGGGATGTACGCCACCCGCGGACACTGCCGGCAAGCTGCGGCAAACGCTGCAGTCCGACAATCGGGTTGGAGGCGGAGAAGGCATCGGGCTACTAGGGTGTCAGTAGCGCCATCGGTGTCGTGCCCAGCGGGACTACCTGCCGCGGCGCGCTCTGCCCGCCTTGCCGGTCCAGTTGGCGAGGTTGTTCCGGGTGGTGAGGGTGTCGGGGTGCTCGGGCCCGAGTATCCGCACCAGCACCGGCAGTAGTTCGGCGTACGCGTCGCGGGCCGCGACCGGATCCCCGGCGGACCCGGTCCAATAAGCGAGGTTGTCCCGGGTGGCGAGGGTGTCGGGGTGCTCCGGTCCGAGTATCCGCACCAGCACCGGCAGTAGTTCGGCGTACGCGTCGCGGGCCGCGACCGGATCCCCGGCGGACCCGGTCCAATAAGCGAGGTTGTCCCGGGCGGCGAGGGTGTCGGGGTGCTCCGGCCCGGACACCCGCACACGCGCCGGCAGCAGCGCGGCGTACGCGTCGCGGGCCGCGGCCGCATCCCCGGCCTTCCCGGTCCAGTAGGCGAGTTCGGCCCGGACGGTGAGGGTGTCGGAGTGCTCCGGCCCGAGCGCGGTGGCGAGGATAGTGGGCCAGGGTTGCCACATTTCCTGTTCGTCCACGGCCGACCCGGCGGAGCGTTGGGTCAGGCTTTCGATGACCGCGGCGCTGTCGTGGGTGGCGTGCCAGCGGTGGCGGGCTTCGGCGCGTAGCGCGTAGCGGTGCACTGGGTCGGTGAGGTCGTGGTGCTGGACGGGGGCGAGGTCGTTGATGGCTTGGACCAGGGCGGCGTGGTGTTCGACCGGGTCGATAATGAACTGGCCCTCGCCTAGGTGTTGCAGGTAGTCGTCGGCGAGGCTGGGGTGGAACAGGCCGACGTGCTCAGCCAGTTGACCTGGTCGGGTACGCACCACAAGGCCGGACAGGCGTACGAGCATGTCGTGGACCTGAGTGGTGGTGGCGGGGCCGTGCAGCCGGCGGCTGGCAGCGGTGAGCAGCGGTAGTGGCAGGACGGGGCCGGCGCCGGTTACCGCGAGCACGCCGAGGACGGGTCGCAGTTGGGATTGCCAGATGTCGGGGTCGCCGGCGCCGGCGGCGAGCAGTTCGTCGTCGTAGAGCGCAACGAGGGTCAGAGGAAAGTCGCTGGACAGTGCGGTCGGGTCGAAGCCGGGTCGAAGTGCCCGGTCGGCGAGGAGGCGGGCGTGCAGCCAGTTGCCCTCGGCCTGGCGCACCAGGGCGGGCCGGTGCTCTTCGGCAACGCCGCGGTCGCGCAGGTACGCGGCGATCGTGTCGTTGCTGGCCTGCTCGGTGGTGACGGTGTGGCTGCTGGCGGGGCGGGGTGCGTCGGGCCGGGCGGTGACCACCACGCGCAGCCCAGCATCGGCAGCGCCCAGTGCGTGCAGCATGCTGCTGCGGGTGGCGGCGGGCAGCTCGTCGAGGGCGTCGATGACCAGCCGCACGACGAGGGCTGGTTGGATGAGCGTCAGTGGGCCGATGACGTGCTGTTGCAGCGCGTCGAGGCTTTGCCGCTCCTCTACGGTGAGTCGGCGCCGGTAGCGGTGGCTGGCATCGGCGAAGCCGGGCACCGTTTCGCCCAGTTGGGCGGCGAGCGTGGCGGCCAGGTCGGCCAGGGTGGTGGCGCGGGTGGCGAACGCGATCGCCTGGACGAACTGGTCGGGGACCTGGCCGCGGGTGGCTTCGGGGCGGGCCAGCGCGGCGGCGAGGGTGGATTTGCCGCTGCCTCGCGGGCCGACCAGTGCCACCCGCGGCGCGGTGGTGGCGGCGGTGACCAAGTCTGCGAGTACCGGGGTGGGCTGCAGGTAGCCGGTCAGTTCGATGATGCGGTCCCGGACCGTGCCGAGGGAGTTGGCCCCGCCGGCGGTCAGGTCGTGGGCGGCGTTGTGTGCCCAGAACAGGCCCTCGTCACCGGCCTGCGCCCAGGCGCCGCCGTCGTGGGTGACACGCTGGGGACGCTGGTCCCCGGCGGCGGCCATCAACGGATCCCGTAGGTGACGGGAGTCGATGGTGGTGCCGGCCGACGGTATTCCGCGGCGCACCACCTCGATCAGGGTCCTGGTGACGATGCCACCGTAGGCGGGCCGGTCGGCGCTGGCGGTCAGCAGTTCGTAGCGGCGCTGGTGGCGGCCCAGGCCCACCTCCCGCCATCCGGCGGCCTGCGCCGCGCCGACCCCGGCATGGCAAGTGTCGAGCAACACCAGCAGGCCGTCCAGGTTGGCCGCCGAGCGCAACTCGTTCTTGAGCAGGTAGGACAGGTACACATCCTCGTCGGCATCACCGCGGCCGCGGCCGTCATACGGCAGGAAGAAGAAGTCCTCATCGACGGCAACCCCATGGCCGATCATGGCCAGCACCAGGGTCGACCCGGCCTCGTCGGCCGCCCGAAACGCCTGCTTGAGCGCCGCGACCGTCTCGGTCCGCGGCGCGTCGACCAGCAGTGGGCCCGACTCCAGCGCGCTGGCGCAGTCACCCAACCGAGGATCGGTCAACACATCGGCCAACTGCTCGGCCACGGCGGGAAGAAAGCCCAGCGGCGCGGCGACGGCACACTGCGAGGCGACCACCAGCACCCGCCGGCGCCCACCTTGGACGATCACACCGTCACAATGGCGCACAGCGCCGCCGCCGTACAGCCCGCTAAGGATAGTGAAAGGACCGACCATGGCCACGATCGTGCTGGTCCACGGCATCGCCCAGGAACAACGCTCCGCCGACGACCTGGAAAACGAGTGGCTGCCCGCCCTCGCCGGCGGAGTGCGCAACGCCGGCCACCCCACCCTGGCCGACCGCCTGTGGCCCCCGCGCCCCGACATTCCCCGACTGGCCCGCATAGCCTTCTACGGCAACCGGTTCCTGACCCCCGATCAACAAGGTGTCGACACCGCGCTCAGCCACCAGCAGCTGGACACCGCCGACGAGGTCGCCCTCGAATGGCTCACCAACGCCCTGGACTCCAGCCGGCCCAAAGACGCCGGCAGCGCCCGGCTCGAACTACAAGCACTACACCGCGACCCCAACGACCCCAACGCCCAGGGCGTGGGTGCCGTCGGCGGCCGGATCCTTGCCGCCCTGGACCACATTCCCTGGCTCAGCCAGGCCGGCCTCACCGCCGCCGGCCACATCGACAAGACCCTCGCCCAGGTGGTGCGCTACCTCACCGAACCCGACATCCGCGGCTGCGCCATCGGCCAAGTCCGCCAACACCTCGACGCCGACACCCGCATCGTGGTCGGCCACAGCCTCGGCTCGGTGGTCGCCTACGAAGCCATCCGCAGCCACCAACAGCCGCCACCACTGCTGATCACCCTGGGCAGTCCGCTGGGCCTCAACGCCGTCAACCGCCGACTCCAACAACCCCCAGCCTTCCCGGCCGGCCTGGGCCGGTGGGTCAACCTCGCCGACAACGACGACATCGTCGCCGCCCGACCCCACCTCACCGCCGTCTTCGACGTCAACCGCCCAACCACAGCCCGATTCGACAGCACCTACACCGTCGACAACGGGGCCCAACCCCACCGCGCCGGCTTCTACCTGGGACTGTCAAGTAAACGGTGTAAGCCGGGTTACTTTCGGGGGTTGGACAGGCGTGCGTCGAAGGTCATGTCGAAGGCGTTGAGGGCTGGTTTCCAGCGTGCGGTCCAGCGGCGTCTGCCCTGGCCGGTGGGGTCCAGGCT
>DASUGW010000192.1:0-2220 GCA_036273805.1 Mycobacterium sp. | reverse complement strand
CGATTTCACCTGATCGAGGCGTTCATCGGTGAACCCGGTGGTGCCAACCACGGCATGGATCCCGTTGTCGATAAGGAACTTCAGGTTGTCCATCACCACATCGGGATGGGTGAAGTCGATGACGACGTCGGTGTTGCCATCGACGAGGAGTGCGAGGTTGTCGCCGGCGTCGACGCCGGCCGTGAACTCCAGGTCCTCGGACGACTCCACCGCCTGGACCATGGTCGCGCCGACCTTGCCTTTCGCGCCCAGCACACCGACTCGCATGCTGCTCACCCTAGCCGCCTGTGGATGAAATCCGGCTTTGTCGGTGGTTCGAACTAGTGTTCGATATATGGAGGTTGAGGGGGTTGGTAAGCGGATTGCGGCGATGGCTGCGGAGTTCGCCGATCTGATGACTGAGCCGGTTGATGGGTTGAGCACGGCGCAGCGGGTGGCGGTGGCAGCACAGTGGGAGACGCTGCTGCGCAGCCAGGCCGCGTTCGGGCACCGGTTGGTCGCCGGTCTGGCTGAAGCGCCGCTGGCCGAGCTGGGTGAAACCTCGCTACCAGTCGCGTTGTCGATCCTGTTGCGGATCTCCAAAGATGAGGCCCACCGGCGGGTGAAGGAGGCCCAGGACCTGGCACCGCGGCAGGCCATGACCGGCGAGGTGTTGGAGCCGGTGCTGCCCAACGTGGCCGCAGCCCAGGCCCGCGGGCAGATCGGCGCCGAGCATGTGGGGATCATCCGGCGGTTCTTCAAAAAGCTGCCCAGCTTCCTCGGCTATGACGTGCGGGAGGCCGCCGAGGTGCAGTTGGCCGGCATCGCCTGCGGGCTGACCCCCGAACAACTGCGTGCCGCCGCCGACAAGTTGGCGACGCTGCTGGATCAGGACGGCGAATTGTCCGACGCTGATCGGGCCCGGCGCTGCTATCTGCTGATGGGCAGGCAACAGCCCGACGGGACCAGCGAGCTGCGCGGCCGCATCGACCCCGAAACCCGCGCAGCCATCGAAGCCGTCAACGCCAAACTGGCCGCCCCGGGCATGTGCAACCCCAACGACCACACCCCATGCATCGACGGCGAACCCTCACCCGAAGCGGTCAGCACAGATACCCGCACGGTCGGACAGCGCCAGCACGATGCCCTCACAGCCATGTGCCGGGCCATGCTGGCCTCCGGCCAATTGGGCAGCCACAACGGGTTGCCCGCCACCATGGTCATCACCACCACCCTGCACGACCTCCAAGCCGGCACCGGCCACGGCCTCACCGGCGGGGGCAGCCTGCTGCCGATGGCCGAGGTCATCCGCCAAGCCGCCGCCGCCCACCACTACCTAGCGGTGTTCGACAACCACACCGAAGAACCGCTCTACCTCGGGCGGGCCAAACGGTTGGCGTCCAAAGCGCAACGAATTGTCTTGTACGCCAAGGACCGCGGCTGCACACGGCCCGGCTGCACCGCACCGGCCTACCACAGCGAGGTCCACCACGTCACCGACTGGGCCGCCGGCGGACAGACCAACATCACCGACGAAACCCTGGCCTGCGGCCCCGACAACCGCCGCGTCAAACCCGGCGGCTGGACAACCCGCAAACGCAAAGACGGCCGCACCGAATGGATCCCACCCCAACAACTAGACACCGGCCAAGCACGGGTCAACAACTACCACCACCCCCAGCGCTACCTACTGCCCGACGACGAAGAACCCGAAGATGAATCCGCCGACGACCCGTAGTGGGCATGATGGATTGCCGTGACGATCGATCGGGTTGGCGCCGCGTGGGCCGAACGTGCGGCGCTGCTCAGGTTTTGCCGCGATCTCGGCGACGCCGAGTGGCAGACGCCGAGCGCGGCCACCGGATGGCGAGTGCAGGATGTCGTTGCGCACATGGGTTCGTCATGCCATGAGATGTTGGGACCCGGGGTGCTCGAGATCATCCGGAGCAAGGACATCGAGAGCTCCAACGACGTGTTCGTCGATCGGCGGCGCGATTGGTCACCGGGGGAAGTCCTGTCCGAATACGAGCGTTGGAGCAGCAGAGCACTGCGCCTCACGGGCTTCACGGCCCGTACACCGCTGGCTCGCGCCCCGATGAAGGTGGGCGAGCTGGGTCGCTTCCCGTTCGGCCAGATGCTCGGAGCGTTGGTCTTCGATACCCACATCCACCTGAGGCACGACATCGCCCCCGTGTTGGATCGCCCGGCGCCGACGACCGACGCGAACCGAATCGCCGTCGT
>DASUGW010000191.1:0-15614 GCA_036273805.1 Mycobacterium sp. | reverse complement strand
GATTCCGCGACCGCGGCCGAGCCCGTCACGTCTGCGAAGCCGCGCAGAATCTGCGACAGGATCATGCCCGAGTTCCCTCGTGCGCCCAGCACACCGCCGGCGGCCAGCGCGGCAGCGACCGCGGCAATGTCATGCACATCGAGCTCATCGGCCCGTGCGACCGCCGAGCGCATGGTGAACAGCATGTTCGTGCCGGTGTCGGCGTCAGCGACCGGGAAAACGTTGAGCCGGTTGATCTCGTCGGTATGGCTGACCAGGTCGCCCAGCGCGGCGTGCGCCCAGGCGTGCAGAGCGGCACCGTCGAGCAGACGATCCGCCATGCCACCCTCCTGATCCTCTGCTTCGATGCGTCGTCAGCCTAGTGTCTGCGGCCGACAGTGATGTTCACCCTGGACAATCCCCCAGCGCGACCGGGTTGACCGTGATTTTGGTGTTGACCGTGACGGCCGGTATCCTGGTCAGGTTGTCGGGTCGACCCGTCGCCACCCTGAGCACCAAGGCGATGTCACCCGAACCCCCAGTACCTGACTTGAGGAGTTCTCACTATGGCTGCCGTTTGCGATATCTGCGGAAAGGGCCCCGGCTTCGGTAAGTCGGTGTCGCATTCCCATCGCCGGACGAGCCGTCGCTGGGATCCGAACATCCAGGTCGTGCACGCGGTCGACCGCCCGGGCGGCAACCGCAAGCGTGTCAACGCCTGCACCTCCTGCATCAAGGCCGGCAAGGTCGTCCGCGGCTAAGTAAGCCTTCTCTTTTCTCACGCCGAGAATTGGGTTGTTGACACCCCGTCCTGGGGTGGCCTGTTCACAACCCGGCTCTCGGCGTGATTGTTTGACGGCCTGGTCTGCCTGAACCCGCCACCCGCGGGCACAGACGTCTGGCACGCTCACGCAACTGGGGCAGACCACGCCTCAGGGCAGC
Organism: Mycobacterium sp.; assembly: GCA_036273805.1. Taxonomy (GTDB): domain Bacteria; phylum Actinomycetota; class Actinomycetes; order Mycobacteriales; family Mycobacteriaceae; genus Mycobacterium. Next base: position 14,693 of record DASUGW010000191.1, on the reverse strand, counting down.
CGCCAGTCAATCGGCTCGGCACCCGCGAGCGCCAGCATCTCGTTGGCCCGACTGAACGGCCGCGACCCGAAGAACCCGCGCGAAGCCGACAGCGGCGACGGATGCACCGATTCGATGGTCCCCACGCCCGGCCCCAGCATGGGTTTGAGCGTCTGTGCGTCGCGGCCCCACAGAATCGCCACCAACGGCGTGCCGCGGGACACCAGTGCCTTGATCGCGCACTCGGTGACGGCTTCCCAGCCCTTGCCGCGATGCGAGGCCGGCGTTCCCGGCCGCACGGTGAGCACCCTGTTGAGCAGCATGACGCCCTGCTGCGACCACGGCGTCAAGTCACCGGAGGACGGCCGTGGCAGGCCCAGGTCGGCGCCGTACTCGGTGTAGATGTTCTCCAGGCTGCGCGGCAGCGGACGGACATCGGGCGCCACCGAGAAACTCAGTCCCACCGCGTGCCCGGGCGTCGGATAAGGGTCCTGCCCGACGATCAGCACCCGGACCGCGTCGAGCGGAAAGGTGAAAGCCCGCAAGACGTTTGCGCCCGACGGCAGGTAACCGTGCCCGTCTGCCAATTCGGTACGCAGGAAGGTTCCCATCGCGGTCACCTGGTCGGCAACCGGTTCCAGCGCCGCAGCCCAACCGGGGTCGACGAGTTCACTCAGAGGCTGTGCCGTCACGAGCGACAAACTTAACCGAACGACTCCCAGCCGAGGCATCCCGTCGCCTCCACGCCGTCGACAAGCACTCGCCCGGCCCCGGCAACGACCCGGCCGATCACCCGCCATCCCGCGGGCACCGTGCCCGGGAAGCAACCCAGCAGGCCATGGTCCTCGCCGCCGGTGAGCACCCACTGCCAGGCATCGGCATGCAACCGCTGCGCCGCCGCGGTCAACGCGTCGGCATCGGCCTGCAATGCGGCGCGAGACAGGTCGATGTCCACGCCCGACGCCGCCGCCACGTGGCCGGCGTCGGCCAGCAGTCCGTCGGAGATATCCGTCAGGGCACACGCCCCGGCCTGGGCTGCGGCAATCCCCTGCCCGTACGGCGGTCGCGGAACCAGATGGCTCTCCCGCAACTCGGCGAAGCCCGCTTCCCCGGCGTCCAGCAACGCGTATCCCGCGGCCGAAGATCCCAGGGTGCCGGTGACCGCGACCTGCGCCCCCGGCGTCGCGCCCGACCGGGTCAGCGGAGGCCGCCCGGCCAGGTCGCCGAGCACGGTCACCGACACCACCCAGTGCGGGCTGGCCACCATGTCGCCGCCGACGATTCCGGCCCCGACACGGTCGGCCTCGGCCCACAGCCCGTCGGAGAGCGCGGTCACCTGGCTCAGCGGAGTGTGCGACGGTGCCCCGAAACCCACCACGAACGCGGTGATACGGGCACCCATCGCCTCGATGTCGGCGGCATTCTGCGCGATCGCCTTGCGGCCGACGTCGTGTGGCGACGACCAGTCGAGCCGGAAGTGCCGGTCCTGCACGAGCATGTCGGTGGAGATCGCGACCCGGCCGTCGGGCGCGGCCACCAGAGCCGCGTCGTCACCGGGGCCGACAAGCACCCACGGCGGTTGTTGCCGCGCCGCGGTGACCCGGGCGATGACGTCGAACTCGCCCACTTCGCCCAATGTCGGTTCGGAGTCTGGGCCGTCGTTAGCCATGTCACCTCTCGCGCGTTGCTGCACCGCCTGGCCTGTAGACCGGCACGACCTGCGGTACGTTACAGCCGATGCGGGTCGTCAACATAGGTGTATCGCGTGCACGAGTCAGGAGGTAGCCGAGTGGTCGAGGCCTTCGTGCTGATCCAGACCGAGGTGGGCCGCGCGCAGGTCGTCGCCAAACAGGTCGCCGCGCTGGCCGGAGTGTTGTCGGCGGAATACGTGACGGGCCCCTACGACGTGGTCGCGCGGGTGGAGGCCGACGACCTGGCCGGTCTGCGGTCCGGCGTCGTCGCCGACGTGCAGGCGATCGACGGCATCACCAGGACGTTGACCTGCCCGGTCGCCGACGGGGGCCTGGGCGCCGCCTGATCCGTGAGCGATACCGAGCACGCGACCGATCACGACGGACCGCCGAGGGCAGTGCTGATTGCCGCCCTGGCCGTCGCGGTCGCTGCCGCCGTGGCGGTGGTTGTCGTAGCCGCGCTGCATCAGTCGCAGCGGGCGCCGGTGGCCATCGCCACCGTCCCCGCTCCGCACGCGACCGAGGCCGCCTGCCAGACCCTGCTGGCCGCACTCCCCGACCGTCTCGGCGACTACCAGCGCGCCCGGGCCGTCGAACCCGTTCCGGCCGGGGCGGCGGCGTGGCAGGCGCAGGCGGGCACCGAACCCGTCATCCTGCGGTGCGGTCTCGACCGTCCGGCCGAATTCGTGCTGGGCGCCCCGTTGCAGGTCGTCGACGCGGTCTCCTGGCTGCGCGTCGCCGATGCCGGAACCGATGGACGCATCACCTGGTTCGCCGTCGACCGCCCCGTCTACATCGCCTTGACGCTGCCGCCGGGTTCCGGACCGACGCCCATCCAGGAGCTCTCCGAGGTGATCGCGAAAAGCCTTCCCGCGCAACCGATTGCGCCCGGAGCACCGCGCTAACCCCATCCCACCGCATCAGCCCCGGCGCGCCGCGTGGCCGCGGCGCACGCGTGGCCGCACTGCCACCGCGTTGACATTGCATCAGCGGCGGGGTTTCGGCGAGATGTCCGCCCAGGATGCAATATCAGCGCGGACGGGTTGAGTCAGCGGGTTGCGGCGGGGCGTGAGGTGGGGGTTGAGTCAGCGGGGTTGCGGACGGATTGAGTCAGCGCAGACCGGTGCCCCGGGCGATCGCGGTGTCGACCATCGCGGCGAGCAGCGTCGGATAGTCCACCCCGCTGGCCGCCCACATCCTCGGGTACATCGAGATGGTGGTGAACCCCGGCATGGTGTTGATCTCGTTGATCACCGGACCGGCGTCGGTCAGGAAGAAGTCGACCCGGGCCAGGCCCTGCCCGTCGATGGCATGGAAGGCCTTCAGCGCCAGCTGACGGAGGTCGTCGGCGACGTCGTCGTCGATCTTGGCGGGCACGTCGAGTTCCGCCGCATCGTCGAGGTACTTGGTGGCGAAATCGTAGAAGCCGTCCTCGCGGCCCCGCACGCCCGCAACCCGGATCTCGCCGATGGTGCTCGCCTCGACGCGGCCGTCGGGCAGTTCCAGCACGCCGCACTCGAGTTCGCGGCCGACAATGGCGGCCTCGATGATCACCTTCGGGTCGTGCCGCCGGGCCTCGGCGATGGCCGCCGGCAGATCTGCCCACGACGTCACCCGGCTCACCCCGATCGACGAGCCGGCACGCGCGGGTTTGACGAACACCGGCAGCCCCAGTCGCTCGCGCTGCTCGGGCTCCAGCGTCGCGACACCGGCCCGCAGCACCGCATGGTCGCCGACCGGCAGCCCCTCCGCCAGCAGCAATTTCTTGGTGAACTCCTTGTCCATTCCGGCCGCGCTGGCGAGCACGCCGGCGCCGACGTAGGGCACCCCGGCAAGTTCCAGCAGTCCCTGGATGGTGCCGTCCTCGCCGTACGGGCCGTGCAGCACCGGGAAGACGACGTCGACGGACGCCAGTACCTCGCCCGCGGCCCGCTCACCGGCCAGAGCCACCAGGTCTCCGCGGCGGCCCGGGTCGGCCGCCAGCGCCAGCGCGGTACCGGACGCGTCGGTGACCTCGGGCAATTGCCCGTCGGCGATCGCCAGGGAATCCGGGGTGGCGCTGGAGAGCACCCAGGCGCCCGCGGGCGTGATACCGACGGGAATGACCTCGAAACGCTCGGGATCCAGATTTCGCAGGATGCTGCCCGCCGACACGCAGGAAATGGCGTGCTCGGAACTACGTCCGCCAAAAACCACGGCGACGCGGACACGGTCGGATCGGGCCATCACAGCTCAGAAGGCTACCGGTTCGGCACCATGGCGGGCGATTCGATAACCGGGGGGCAGTGCGTTCAACTCAGTGCCTGTTCGAAGTCGGCGATCAGATCGTCTGTGTCCTCAATACCCAGCGAAATCCGTGCGAAACCGGGGCTGACCGCATCGCCCCAGCGTGCCCGCCGGTCCACCGAGGTATGGATCCCTCCGAAGCTGGTCGACGCGACCAGCAGTTCGCTGCGCGCGACCAGGGCCTCGACCGCGGCGGCGTCGGCGAGTTCGATCGACACCAGCCCACCGAAGCGGATCATCTGCGCAGCCGCCACCTGATGTGCGGGGTCGCCGGGCAGGCCCGGATAGCGCACGCTGCGAACCGCGGAATGCCCCTGCAGTGCGCCAGCCAACAATTGCGCGTTGCGGCACTGCCGTTCGAACCGCAGACCCGCGCTGCCCAGGCTGCGCAACAGCAGCCATGCCTCGAAGGTCCCCAGCACCGGCCCGGCCAGCAGCCGCTCCCGGGCAATGGCGTCCATCAACTCCGGTTGGCTGCCGGCAACGTAGCCGGCCAACAGATCGCTGTGCCCGGACAGCGCCTTGGTCGCGCTGGCCACCACTAGGTCGGCTCCCAGCGACAGCGGCACTTGCCCCAGCGGCGTGGCCGTAGTGTTGTCGACGACCAATCTCGTTCCGGCCGAACGGCAAATCTGCGCCAGCCGATGCAGGTCGGTGACGTCGAGGGCCGGGTTGGCCGGCGTCTCGGCGAGCACCACGTCGGCTCCCTCGGCCGCCTCGCACATCTGCGTCGCGGAGGCCTCACGCACCGTGACACCCAGAGGCGCAAGGTATTCCGATGCGTAGGCACGAACCTGGTAGTAGCCGTCCGCGGGCACCACCAGCACCGCGCCGGGTTTGGCCAGCACACGCAACGTCGCGGTGATCGCCGCCATTCCGGAACCGAAAACCATTGCGGTTGCGGCACCTTCGAGTTGCGCCAGCGCCGCTTCGACCTGCCGCCAGGTGGGGTTGGAGCTGCGGCCGTAGAAGTCCAGGCCGTCTGCGGGATCCCCGAGGTGGAAGGTGGTGGCCGGAACCATGCCCGGCGACACGGGCTGCCCCGCAATAGCTTGTGTACCAATGGCTTTCACCGTACGAGTGGACGATCCGAATCGTCCCGGCGATACGCTCATGTAAACCTCACTCAGGTTTGGTGGTGCGGCCGAGCAATGCGGCCACCGCCTCGTACACGGACAGGCCGCGGTGGCAGACCCGGTGCACGGCATCGGTCAACGGCATCTCGACGTCGTAACTGGATGCCAGCGCCAGCACCGACTCGCACGACGTGACACCTTCGGCGACATGGCCGCTCGCCGCCCGCTGCGCACCATCGAGACTTTCGCCCTCGCCCAGCCGCATCCCGAAGGCCCGGTTGCGCGACTGCGGCGATGTGCAGGTGGCGACCAGATCCCCGACACCTGCCAGCCCGGCCAGCGTCGCGCCCTTGGCTCCCACCGCAATACCCAGCCGCATGATTTCGGCCAGCCCGCGGGTGATGATCGCCGCGGCGGTGTTCTCCCCCAACCCGACCCCGGCCGCCATGCCGCAGGCCAGCGCGATGACGTTCTTGCAGGCGCCACCGATCTCGGTCCCGATCACGTCGGCGTTGGTATAGGGACGGAAGTAGCCGGTGCTCAAACCGCGCTGCAATGCCACCGCCCGTCCGGAATCAGAGCTGGCGATCACGGTGGCGGCGGGCTGCCCGGCGGCGATCTCACTGGCCAGGTTGGGGCCGGACAGAACTGCGACCTGACTCGGGTCGACCCCCGTGACGTGGACGATCACCTGGCTCATCCGCATGAGGGTGCCCAGTTCGACGCCCTTTGCCAGGCTGACGAGCGTGGCCCCGGGCGCCAGCAGTGGCGCCCACTTCTCCAGATTGCCCCGCAACGTCTGAGCCGGAACGCCCAGCAGCACCGTCGTCACACCGTCGAGCGCCTCGGCCGGGTCGGTCACCGCACGCACCGCAGCGGGGAGTTCGACGTCGCCGAGATAGCCGGTGTTGCGATGGGTGACGTTGATCTCCTCGGCGACGTCGGCGCTGCGCGCCCACAACCGAACGTCGGCACCGGCATCGGCGAGCACCTTGCCCAACGCCGTGCCCCACGCACCGGCGCCCATCACCGTTGCGGTACCCAACGTGTTGGTCATGGGCTCCTCTTCGTTACGTCAGTGCTGCGTGGATGCCTCACGAGGCGGTGCCGCATCAGCGTACCGAGGGCCGCTGGCAGGATGGCCACCATGAGTGGCACGCAGGCGAGCGCGCCCCCGAAGGTGCGGTTGGTGATCGCCGTCAAACGGCTGGGGTTGGCGAAGACCAGACTGGCACCGGTGTTCGCGGCCGGCGTCCGGGAGCAGGTAGTGCTCGCGATGCTGGTCGACACCATCACCGCGGCGCTGCGGGTGCCGGCCGTGGACGCGATCACCGTCGTCACCCCCGATGAAGCCGCCGCGGCCGCGGCCGCCCGACTCGGGACGCGGGTGCTGGCGGACCCCACACCCGAGGGCCATGGCGACCCGCTCAACAACGCGATTCGCGCGGCTGCCGCCGACAGCGGCCCCAATGTTGTCGCGCTGCAGGGCGACCTGCCGGCGCTGCAGCAGCACGAACTCGCCGAGGCCATCGAATCGGCCCGCACGTATCCCCGCAGTTTCGTCGCCGACCGCCACGGCACCGGAACCGCGGCACTGTTCGCGTTCGGGGTGCCGCTGGACCCGCAGTTCGGCGCCGACTCGGCCGCGCGGCACCGACACTCCGGAGCAATCGAACTGACCGGTTTGTGGCCCGGTCTGCGCTGCGACATCGACACTCCCGACGATCTCCGCTCCGCACACCGACTCGGCATCGGCACCGCGACAAGGCGCGCCACCGCCCGCCACTGACGCCCAGCCGCTAGCGACGGCCCCCGCGATGCGACATGATTCAGGGGTGACCGATATCGAGACTCCGGACGTCGACACCGACCGCGCCGGCACCGAGTTCCAGAACGGCGTGCCGCCAGACGCGCCCCCGGCGGCCACCCACACAAGCGCAGGACACCAGCAGGAACTGCCGGAGAACCGTTATCTCAACCGCGAACTGAGCTGGCTGGACTTCAATGCCCGCGTGCTGGCGCTGGCGGCCGACCCGTCACTGCCCCTGCTCGAACGCGCGAAGTTCCTTGCGATCTTCTCGTCCAACCTCGACGAGTTCTACATGGTGCGCGTCGCCGGCCTCAAGCGCCGCGACGAGATGGGTCTATCGGTGCGTTCGGCCGATGGGCTCTCGCCGCGGGAACAGTTGCGCCGCATCGGTGAGCGCACCCAGCAGATTGCCAGCCGGCATGCCCGGGTGTTCCTCGACGAGGTCCGCCCGGCACTGGCCGAAGAAGGCATCCTCGTAGTGGGCTGGACAGATCTCGCCGACGACGAACGCGAGCGGCTGTCCACCTACTTCCACGAGCAGGTGTTCCCGGTCCTGACCCCGTTGGCCGTCGATCCGGCGCACCCGTTCCCCTTCGTCAGCGGCCTGAGCCTGAACCTGGCCATCACCGTGCGCCAGCCCGAGGACGGCACACAACACTTTGCACGTATCAAGGTGCCCGACAACGTCGATCGCTTCGTCGCGCTGACCGGCGAACCGGACGAAGACGGTAAGCGCGTGGTGCGGTTCCTTCCGATGGAGGAGCTCATCGCGGCTTTCCTGCCGGTGTTGTTCCCAGGGCTCGAGATCGTCGAGCAGCACGCGTTCCGGATCACCCGCAATGCCGACATGGAGGTCGAAGAAGACCGCGACGAGGATCTGCTCCAGGCGCTCGAACGCGAGTTGGCCCGACGCCGGTTCGGGTCGCCGGTGCGCCTCGAGGTCGCCGACGACATGACCGAGCGCACCCTGGAACTGTTGTTGCGTGAACTCGACGTCCACCCCGGTGACGTGATCGAGGTGCCCGGGCTACTCGATCTGTCGTGCCTGTGGCAGATCTACGGCGTGGACCGGCCGACGCTCAAAGACCCCGTGTTCGTGCCCTCGACCCCACCCGCGTTCGGCGAACGGGAAACGCCCAAGAGCATTTTCGCAACGCTGCGTGACGGTGATGTGCTGGTGCATCACCCGTACGATTCGTTCTCCACAACGGTGCAGCGCTTCATCGAGCAGGCGGCCGCCGACCCGGACGTGCTGGCCATCAAGCAGACGCTGTACCGCACGTCGGGTGACTCGCCGATCGTCAACGCACTCATCGACGCCGCCGAAGCCGGCAAGCAGGTAGTTGCGCTGGTGGAGATCAAGGCACGGTTCGACGAACAGGCCAACATCAAATGGGCACGCAAGCTGGAACAGGCCGGCGTGCACGTGGTTTACGGCCTGATCGGGCTCAAGACCCACTGCAAGACGTGTCTGGTGGTGCGCCGTGAAGGCCCGACGATTCGGCGCTACTGCCATATCGGCACCGGAAACTACAACCCGAAAACCGCTCGGCTGTATGAGGACGTCGGCCTGCTGACAGCCGCTCCCGATATCGGCGCGGACCTCACCGATCTGTTCAACTCGCTGACCGGGTATTCACGCAAGGTGGCCTACCGCAACCTGCTGGTGGCGCCACACAGCGTGCGCAAGGGCATCATCGAGCGCATCGAGCGCGAGATCGTAGCGGCTGGAGACGGCGCCGACGCACGCATCCGGATGAAGATGAACGCCCTGGTCGATGAGCAGGTGATCGACGCGCTCTTCCGCGCGTCGCAGGCCGGCGTGCGGGTCGAGATCGTAGTTCGCGGAATCTGCGCGCTGCGCCCGGGCGCCGCGGGCTTCTCCGAAAACATCGTGGTGCGCTCGATTCTCGGCCAGTTCCTCGAGCATTCACGAATCATTCATTTCAAGGCCATCAACGAATTCTGGATCGGCAGTGCCGACATGATGCACCGCAATCTCGACCGGCGGGTTGAGGTGATGGCTCAGGTCAAGGACCCACGGTTGACGGCGGAACTCGACGAAGTATTCACCTCTGCCATGGATCCGGCCACCCGCTGCTGGGAGCTGGGTCCCGACGGTCGCTGGACGGCGCTGCCGCATGAGGGTCAGACCGTGCGCGACCATCAGGTCTCCATGATGAAAAAGCACCGGTACAACTAGTTCGCCGACGTAGCGGCGCGAGGGACGAGCGGGGCGGAGGAGGCGGACCGACGGGCCCAGCCCACACCGCAAACAGGCCAATTGACCTGCAGGAGTTGAGGTGCCAGAAAACCTGCCCGAGGGCAGCGCCGTACCGTCGCGCGGCGGCAAATCGAAGCGACCGGTACTTGCCGCCGGGGCGGTGCTGTGGCGGCCCGACGACACCGGGACGGCCAACGAGGTGGCGATCATCCATCGGCCGCGCTACGACGACTGGTCGCTGCCGAAGGGCAAGGTGGACCCCGGCGAGACCGAACCCGTTACCGCTGTTCGGGAAATCCTCGAGGAGACGGGGTGTCACGCCGAATTGGGACGACGGCTGGTGACAGTCAGCTACCCCGTCGACCACGGCGTGAAGAAAGTCCGTTATTGGGCGGCACGCGCCCGCGAATGCGACGACTTCACACCCAACCACGAGGTCGATCGGCTGCGATGGCTGCCCATCGCCGAGGCGATGGCTGCCCTGTCTTATCCGCATGACCGGAAGGTGTTGCGGCGATTCACCAAAGCTCCCGCCGACACCCGAACGCTGCTGATCGTCCGGCACGCCACCGCGGGACGTAAGAGCCGCTACAAGGGCGACGACCGTAACCGTCCGCTGGACAAGCACGGTCGCGCACAGGCCGAGTCGCTTGTGCCCCTGCTGCTCGCGTTCGGCGCTACCGATGTGCACGCTGCCGATCGCGTGCGCTGCCATCAGACGGTCGGGCCGCTGGCCGAAGAGCTCGGCGTTGACATCCGCAATGAGCCGGAATTGACCGAAGAGGCTTACGCCGACAGCCGCAAACGTGCCCGGCAACATGTTCTCGAGATCGCGGCCAAGCCCGGTACGCGGGTGATCTGCACCCAGGGCAAGGTGATTCCGGATTTGATCTCGTGGTGGTGCGAGCACGACGGTGTGCAGCCGGATAAGTCGCGCAACCGCAAGGGCAGTGTGTGGGTGCTGTCAATTGCCGACGACCGGTTGATCGCCGCGGACCACATCGGCAGTCCGCTCGCGCAGCGCAGTTGAGCGCTTAAGCACTAGATTGACACACAAATACGCCGCGGGATCGATCCCGCGGCGTATTTGTCAGTGCCTGATTTAGCGGCGGCCCTTCTTGGCCGGAGCCTTCTTGGCGACGGCCTTCTTCACCGCGGCCTTCTTGACTGCCGGTGCAGCCTTCTTCGCGACGGCCTTCTTGACGACGGCCTTCTTGACTGCCGGTGCAGCCTTCTTCGCGACGGCCTTACGCACAACGGCCTTGCGCACCGCGGCCCGCTTGACCGGAGCGCCAACCGAACCGCGCTTGACGGCAGGACCATCCGACGGGAGCTTCTGCGAGCCCGCGACAACGGCTTTGAACTGGGCGCCGGGACGGAATGCCGGCACCGAAGTCGGCTTCACCTTCACCGTTTCGCCCGTACGCGGATTACGTGCCACACGCGCGGCGCGCTTGCGCTGCTCGAAAACACCGAAGCCGGTGATGGTCACGCTTTCGCCCTTGTGCACCGCACGCACAATCGTGTCAACGACATGCTCGACGGCGGCGGTCGCCTGACGGCGATCCGAGCCCAATTTCTCCGTGAGTACGTCGATGAGCTCTGCTTTGTTCATGCAAACCTCCGAGACTTAGTGGTCCTTCTTGAACCGACTAGAGGACACGGTAAACCCAGGCACGGCTGATTTCCAAGCGCCACGCGCAATTTCGGCGACTATAGCCGATAATTTCCGCAATCCGATTGCGGCCCTTGAAGTCCTCGCAACCCTCTCGGATCGCCCTGCGGACACTTACGAATTCGCGGTCGACACCATTGCGGCGCGGTCGCTTAGCGGCCTCAGGGGACCGGCAGAGTACGCGGTTTCCAGGACGGTCGCGTCGCCTCGAATGCCTCGATCGCATCGCGTTTCCGCAGCGTAAGGCCAATATCGTCGAGTCCTTCGAGCAATCTCCAGGCGGTGTAATCGTCAATCGTGAAGGGCACCACCACCGTTCCCGCGGTGATATTCCGATCTTGAAGATTGACAGTTAATTCCAATCCCGGATTCTGCTCGATCAGCTTCCAGAGCAACTCGACGTCGTCCTGAGCCACCTGAGCCGCCACCAGCCCGGCCTTGCCCGCGTTGCCGCGGAAGATGTCGGCGAAACGCGATGAGATGACGACCCTGAAGCCGTAGTCCATCAGTGCCCACACCGCGTGCTCGCGCGACGAACCCGTGCCGAAATCGGGTCCGGCGACCAGAATCGAGCCCCGATCGAAGGGGGAAAGGTTCAGAATGAAACTCGGATCGGTACGCCAGGCCGCGAACAATCCGTCGTCGAAACCTGTTCGGGTCACGCGCTTCAGATAGACCGCCGGAATGATCTGGTCAGTATCGACATTCGACCGGCGTAGCGGAACACCGATACCGGTGTGCGTGTGGAACGCTTCCATCGAAGTTCTCCTTGGTTGAATTCTGTTAGTTCAGATCGGCCGGCGACGACAGCGTGCCGCGCACCGCGGTTGCGGCGGCCACGACCGGCGAAACCAGATGGGTCCGGCCGCCCTTGCCCTGGCGACCCTCGAAATTGCGGTTCGACGTGGAGGCGCAACGCTCACCCGGCGACAATTGATCGGGGTTCATCCCCAGACACATCGAGCACCCGGCCTGACGCCAGTCGGCGCCCGCAGCGGTGAAAATCTCCCCCAGGCCTTCAGATTCCGCCTGTGCGCGAACCTGCATGGATCCTGGGACCACCAGCATCCGTACCCCTTCGGCGACCTTGCGCCCACGCAACACCTCGGCCACCGCACGCAGGTCCTCGATCCGGCCGTTCGTGCACGAGCCCACGAACACGGCGTCGACGGCGATGTCACGCATTGGCGTACCCGCCCGAAGATCCATATAGGCCAACGCCTTCTCGGCGGCCTGCTTGCTGTCGTCGTCGGTCATCATTTCGGGGTCGGGAACGTTGTCGGACAGCGCAACGCCCTGGCCCGGGTTAGTGCCCCAGGTGACGAAGGGGCTCAGCGTGGCCGCGTCGATATAGACCTCGGTGTCGAATTCGGCTCCCTCATCGGTGCGCAACTGGTCCCAGGCCGCCACCGCGCGGTCCCAGTCGGCACCTTGCGGCGCGTGCGGACGGCCCTTGAGGTACTCGTAGGTGGTTTCGTCGGGGGCGACCATCCCGGCGCGGGCGCCCGCCTCGATGCTCATATTGCAGACCGTCATCCGACCCTCCATCGACAGCGATTCGATGGCGCTGCCGCGGTATTCGATGACGTGCCCCTGCCCGCCGCCGGTGCCGATCTTGGCGATCACCGCCAAGATGATGTCCTTGGCCGTGACCCCCGCCGGCAGCACGCCGTCCACATTGATCGCCATGGTCTTGAACGGCTTGAGCGCCAGAGTCTGGGTGGCGAGCACATGTTCGACCTCGGAGGTGCCGATTCCCATCGCAATTGCCCCGAAGGCACCGTGAGTAGAGGTGTGGCTGTCACCACAGACCACCGTCATCCCCGGCTGGGTCAGGCCCAGCTGTGGCCCGATGATGTGCACGATGCCCTGCTGGGTGTCGCCCATGGGATGCAGCCGGATACCGAACTCCGCGCAGTTGCGGCGCAGCGTCTCAACCTGAGTGCGCGACACCGGGTCCGCGATCGGCTTGTCGATATCGACCGTCGGCACGTTGTGGTCTTCGGTGGCGATCGTCAGATCGGGCCGGTGCACCGGGCGGCCGGCCAGGCGCAAACCGTCGAACGCCTGCGGGCTGGTGACCTCATGCACCAGATGCAGATCGATGTAGATCAGATCCGGTTCGCCTTCCTGCGAGGCGACGACATGGTCCGCCCAGACCTTTTCGGCCATGGTGCGGGGCGTGTTCTGGTTCATCACGGTTCTCGATTCCCCCACGGACTGGGGCTGGTTGGGCTGGCCATCTCAGAATGCGGGAAGTTAGTATCTCTCTGTGAGACAGGATAGCGGCATCGGCGTGCTCGACAAAGCGGTGGGTGTGCTGCATGCGGTCGCCGAATCTCCGTGCGGTCTGGCCGAGCTGTGCGAACGCACCGGCCTGCCCAGGGCAACCGCGCATCGGCTGGCGGCGGGACTGGAAACCCACCGACTGCTCGCCCGCGACGGCGAAGGCCGATGGCGGCCGGGCCCGGCACTGTCCGAGCTCGCCGCACACGTGCACGACCCGCTACTGGCCGCCGGGGCCACCGTGCTGCCGCGGCTGCGCGAGATCACCGGCGAGAGCGTTCAGCTATACCGCCGGGAGGGAACCGCGCGCGTCTGCATCGCGGCGCTGGAACCGCCTGCGGGACTTCGCGATACCGTGCCGGTCGGCACCCGGCTGCCGATGACGGCGGGCTCCGGCGCCAAAGTTCTGCTGGCCCACAGCGATGCCGCCACCCGCGAGGCCGTGCTGCCGTCGGCGAAGTTCACCGAACGCGCGCTGGCCGAAGTTCGCCGGCGCGGATGGGCCCAGAGCGCCGCCGAGCGTGAACCGGGAGTGGCCAGCGTGTCCGCGCCGGTGCGCAATTCCGCCGGAACTGTGATCGCCGCCATCTCGGTGTCCGGTCCGATCGATCGGATGGGGCGGAGGCCCGGCGAGCGATGGGCCACGGATCTACTGGCGGCGGCCGAGGCACTGACCCGCCGACTGTGACCTCCCGGGCCGCCGAGCAGACGCAAACTTGCGTGTTGTGGCCTCGACTCGTGTGAGTTCGCGTCTGCTCGTCAGCGTGAGATCGCGACCTGACACACTCCCCCTATGGGAAGCAAGCAGCGTTCACAGATCGTGATGTCCGATGACGAGATCACCGACTTCGTCACCAACAGCCGCACCGGCACCCTCGCCACCATCGGCGCCGACGGGCAGCCGCACCTAGTGGCCATGTGGTACGGAATCGTCGACGGTGAGCTTTGGCTGGAAACCAAGATCAAGTCGCAGAAGGCGGTCAACCTGCGCCGGGATCCCCGCTTCACGTTCATGATCGAGGACGGTGACACCTACGACACCCTGCGCGGTGTGTCCTTCGAGGGCACGGTCGAGATCACCGACGACGCCGACACCATCCTGAAGGTCGGAATCAGCGTGTGGGAGCGCTACACCGGCCCCTACACCGACGAGATGCGGCCCGCTGTCGACATGATGATGAACAAGCGCGTCGCAGTGCGGCTGATCACCGCCCGCACGCGGTCTTGGGATCACCGCAAGCTCGGCATGCCGGCCATGCCACTGTCCGGATCGACCGCACCGGCCCAGTAGCCGCCCCAAACCGACCGGGTGCTCGGGTGTGCGTCCAGAAACCGGCGCGGATTCCGGCGCTGGACGCACACTGAGCGACCCGCGGAGGCAGACCCGCACCACCTGGCACGAAAAAGGCCTCCGGGACTTGCCCCGAAGGCCTTTCATCTTTTGTACCCCCGATGGGATTCGAACCCACGCTACCGCCGTGAGAGGGCGGCGTCCTAGGCCGCTAGACGACGGGGGCTAGAACTTTCGGTTGGTCAGCATAGCTCAGGGATTCGCCCCCGACCTAATCGACTAAACCTCGCTGAAACTGCTGGGGTACCAGGACTCGAACCTAGAATGGCTGAACCAGAATCAGCTGTGTTGCCAATTACACCATACCCCATTGGC
>DASUGW010000190.1:0-6722 GCA_036273805.1 Mycobacterium sp. | reverse complement strand
GGCGGTGGGCAGCCGGCCTGGACCTGACCGACCCCGTCGTCAGCCCGTTCTACGGATCGCTCGCCGGCCTGCCACCGACCGCCCTGTACGCCGGATCGCTCGACGTGCTGGGCCCGGACGCGGCGCGCCTTCGCGAACGTGCGCTCGCCGAACGCGCCGACATATTCTTCGACCTGCGCAGGGGACTCATCCACGACTGGGCATTACCGGGGTCGCCCGAGGGCAAGACCGTCCGCGGCCAGATCTACCGCCAGCTCCTCGGACGCTGAAAGTCCGGGAACCCAGGACTACACCTCGAGCCGCGAACCGATGATCACCGTGCGGTCCAGCGGCAGCCCGAAGTACGCTGCGGCGTCGCCGGTGATGTAGGACGTGGCAATGAAGAGACGCTTTTGCCATTCCGGCATGGTGGGTGCATCGCCTGCCACGATTTCCAATTTGGACAGGAAGTAGGACGCCTCGTCGATGTCGACCGGCCCCTCGGTGTCCTTCGGATCGACCAGCTTGAGCACGGCCGGCACGTTCGGCTTCTCCATGTAGCCGAACCGCGCAGCGACGTGGAAGATGCCGTCGTCGCGGTGTCCCAGGTCGTCTACCGAAATGCGTTCGCCATCAAAGATTCTGGGCACCGGTTCGGTTTCCAGCGACAGGATCACCACATGCTCGTGCAGTGCGTGGATATGTTCGACGCTGGTGCGCATCGACAGGGGTGCGGTGTCCTTTCCCCGGTTGAGATACACCGCGGTACCCGGGATGCGCGCCAACGGTGGATCCTCGTCGGCGATCTCGCCGACGAACTCCCGCAGCGGTCCCTCGATCTTCTCGCGCTCCGCGGTGACGATGCAGCGCCCCTTCTGCCAGGTGGTCATCACTGTGAAGGCCACCAGCGCGATCAGCAATGGCAGCCAGGCACCGTGGATCAGCTTCGTCAGGTTGGCCGCGAAGAACAGTAGGTCGATCGTCAACAGCACACCCGCACCAATGAGCGTTTTCCACAGTGCGAGGTGCCAGCGGTTATGTGCCAGATAGAAAAAGAGCAGTGTCGTGATCGTGATGGTGCCGGTGACCGCCATCCCGTAGGCGTACGCCAGCGAGGCCGAACTTCGAAACGCGAACACCAGCGTCAGCACGCAAACCATCAGCACCCCGTTGATCCATGGCACGTACACCTGACCGATGGTCGACGCCGAGGTGTGCGCGATGCGCAGCCGCGGCAGGTAGCCGAGCTGGGCGGCCTGCGAAGCCACCGAGAACGCGCCGGTGATCACTGCCTGCGAGGCGATGACGGTGGCCGCGGTGGCCAGCAGCACGATAGGGATGCGGGCCCAATGGGGCGCCAATAGGAAAAATGGTGCACTGGCGAGATTCTCGTCACTGACCAGCAGTGCGCCCTGACCCAGATAGCTCAGCGTCAGCGCCGGCAGCGCCAGGCCCAGCCAGCCCCAGGTGATGGCCTTGCGGCCGAAGTGACCCATGTCCGCATAGAGCGCCTCGGCGCCGGTCACCGACAGCACCACGGCGGCCAGTGCGAAAAACGCGATGTGGAAGTTGCCGGCGATAAATGCCAGCGCGTACGTGGGTGACAGCGCGGCCAGGATCTGCGGGTGGCGCACAACGCCCCCGATGCCGAACGCACCGATGGTCACGAACCAGAAGATCATGACCGGCCCGAAGAACCGGCCCACCGTGGCGGTGCCGTGACGTTGAACCGCGAACAACGCCACGATGATCACCCCGGTGATCGGCACGATCCACTTGTCGAGCCCGGGTTCTACGACCTTGAGGCCCTCGACGGCCGAAAGCACCGAAATGGCGGGGGTGATCATCGAGTCACCGAAAAACAGTGCAGCACCGAAGATTCCCAGTGCGGCCAGAAACGCGGCGGTGCGCCTTCCGCGCGCACCCGACCAGCGGCGCAACAAGGTGATGAGTGCCATGATGCCGCCCTCACCGTTGTTGTCGGCGCGCATCACCAGCGTGACGTAGGTGAACGTCACGATGATCATGACCGACCAGAACAGCAGCGACACCGTGCCGAAGATGTGGTCACGCGAGATCGGCACGGGATGCGGATCACTGGGATTGAACACCGTCGCCAGCGTGTAGATCGGACTGGTACCGATGTCGCCGAAGACCACGCCGAGGGCCCCGACGATGACGGACGTGCGCAGGGGATGCTGCGCCACATGACTATCCGCATGCACGCGCTTATCTTCCGCTACGGTGCCGCCCTCTTGCCTGCCGAATCGCCGACCCGGCGCCGGTAGGCCGACGGCGTCTCTCCGCAGAACTGGGTGAACGCGCGGGTGAACGAACTGATGCTGTCGAAACCGACGGCGATCGCGGTGTCCGAGACGGACTGCCCCGGTGCGGCCAGCAGTGCCATGGCCCGCAACATCCGGGCGTGCAGCAGATACGTCCGCCACGACAAACCGACGGAACTGTCGAACTGCCGACGCAACGTGCGTTCCGAGACCGCCACCGCCCTGGCGACGTCCTCGACAGTGACCGAAGCCAGATGTTCCTTGGTGTAGGCCATCGCGGTCGCGACGATCGGATCCGCGGAGGTCGGCAGACTCAGCGGCGCCTCATGGTCGAGCGCCTCAGACACCAGGTTGCCCATCGTCGAAAAGAACACGTCGGAGACCCGCTCGTCCTGGGCCGAACCGCGATCCCGCTCGATGGACCAGCGCAGCGCGTAGATCATCATTTCCCGGATCAATGGTGATACGGCCAGGATGCGGGCCCGGTCACCGGGCTCGGGGATCAGCGTGGGATCGAACATCACCGCAATGGTCCGCACGTCAGGATTCATCACGGCCTGGTGCCGCAGACCGGCCGGAATCCAGGCCGCCTGCTGCGGCGGAAGCAGGTAGTGGGCGGCGTCGGTCTCCACCTCGACCACCCCGTGCACCGCGTACTCGATCTGGTGCACGTCATGGCAGTGCCAGCCGGTGATCAGTCCGTCGCCCTCATAGAGGTAGCTGCCCGCCAGCGCTTGCCCGCCCCGCCGCAGATCGATGACCCGCGGGGCGGAGCGGCGGGAATCGCCAAGCTCAGGGTTGGCCGAATCGGCATATTGTCTGTCCGATGGCGCAGAGACGGTCACGATGATCCACGGTACAACTAAGACAAGCCGTAGTAGAACCGATAGAGGAGCTTCATGAACGTCGACGACCTGATCCTGGTATCCATCGATGACCACGTGGTCGAGCCGCCGGACATGTTCCTCAACCACGTCCCGGCGAAGTACAAGCCCGAGGCGCCGATCGTCGTCACCGACGACAAGGGCGTCGACCAGTGGATGTACCAGGGCCGCCCGCAGGGCGTATCCGGCCTGAACGCCGTGGTGAGCTGGCCGGCCGAGGAGTGGGGCCGCGACCCCGCGGGGTTCGCCGAGATGCGACCGGGCGTCTACGACGTGCACGAGCGGGTCCGTGACATGAACCGCAACGGCATCCTGGCCTCGATGTGCTTCCCCACGTTCACCGGCTTCTCCGCACGGCACCTCAACATGACCCGCGAGGACGTCACCCTGGTGATGGTGTCGGCCTACAACGACTGGCACATCGACGAGTGGGCCGGCTCCTACCCGGACCGGTTCATCCCGATCGCGATCCTGCCGACCTGGACGCCCGAGGGCATGTGCGCCGAGATCCGCCGGGTGGCCGCCAAGGGCTGCCGCGCGGTGACCATGCCCGAGCTGCCGCACCTGGAAGGTTTGCCGAGCTACCACGACGAGGACTACTGGGGTCCGGTGTTCCGGACGCTGTCCGAGGAGAACGTGGTGATGTGTCTGCACATCGGCACCGGTTTCGGCGCGATCAGCATGGCGCCCAACGCCCCGATCGACAACATGATCATTCTGGCCACCCAGGTGTCGGCGATGTGCGCCCAGGACCTGCTGTGGGGCCCCGCCATGCGTAACTATCCGGACCTGAAGTTCGCGTTCTCCGAGGGCGGCATCGGCTGGATCCCGTTCTACCTCGACCGCTCCGACCGCCACTACACCAACCAGAAATGGCTGCGCCGCGACTTCGGCGACAAACTGCCCTCGGACGTGTTCCGCGAGCACTCGCTGGCCTGCTACGTCACCGACAAGACCTCGCTCAAGCTACGCCACGAGATCGGCATCGACATCATCGCCTGGGAATGCGACTACCCGCACAGCGACTGCTTCTGGCCCGATGCCCCCGAGCAGGTCCTCGCCGAACTCAACGCCGCCGGCGCATCGGATTCCGACATCAACAAGATCACCTGGGAAAACTCCTGCCGGTTCTTCGGCTGGGACCCGTTCGCCCGCACCACTCGCGAGGACGCGACGGTCAAGGGTTTGCGGGCCAAGGGCGCTGACGTCGACACCACGATCCGTCCGCGCGCCGAGTGGGCGAAGCTCTACGCGCAGAAGCAGCTCACCAAGGCGTGATTCGCCGGGTTCGGCGAGCGGTGTAGTTCCGCGAGCACGAGGCCCGGCGACATCGGAACCGCCGGGTTCGGCGAGCGGTGTAGTTCCGCGAGCACGAGGCCCGGCGACAACGGAACCCCCGGGTTCGGCGAGCGGTGTAGTTCCGCGAGCACGAGGCCCGGCGACAACGGAACCGCCGGGTTCGGCGAGCGGTGTAGTTCCGCGAGCACGAGGCCCGGAGACAACGGAACCGCCGGGGTCCTCGCGCGTGCTGAGTGCGCGTGGGGACACCAAAATCGCTGGGTTACGCTGCGCTGATGCGAGTGCATCTTCAGGTTGAGGGCGACCCGGCGAAGGTATCGGACAGCGCGCGGCAGGTCGTTGAGCTCGGTGCCGACGGGCTGTTCACTTTCGAAGGCCCGCACGACGTCTTCTTCCCGTTGGTGGTGGCGGCACGCGAGACCGAGCTGCAGCTGATGACCAACGTGGCGATCGCCGGGCCGCGCAGCGCAGTGCACCTCGCGCATTCCGCCTACGACCTGCAGTGCTACAGCGCGGGCCGCTTCTCGCTGGGTCTGGGCTCGCAGATCCGAGCGCACATCGAGAAGCGCTACAGCAGCCAGTGGGGGCGGCCCGCGGCCCGGATCGCCGAGACCGCACGCGCGATAAAAGCCATCTTCGACGCCTGGGAAGGCAAGGCGCCGTTGAACTTTCGCGGTGAGTTTGTCACCCACACCTTGATGCCGCCGAACTTCAACCCCGGCCCCAATCCGTATGGGCCGCCGCCGGTTCTGCTGGGAGCACTGGGTCCGGTGATGACGCGTACGGCCGCCGAAGTCGGCGACGCGCTGCTGGTGATGCCGTTCAACAGTGCCCAGCATTTCCGCGAGCGCACGCTGCCCGCGGTGGACGAGGGGCTGCGACGTGCCGGCCGCGCGACGAGCGACTTCGGGCTGATCGCGCAGGCGATGGTGGCAGTTGGCCGCACCGAGGCGGATTTGGCCGCGGCGGTCAACGGGGTCGCCACGCTGATCGCGTTCTATGGTTCGACACCCGCCTACGTCCCGGTACTGGAAGTCGAGGGCTGGGCACACCTGCAGCCTAAACTCAATGCGCTGTCCAAGACCGGCGGCTACGCCGAGATGCGCGCGCTGATCTCAGACGAGATGGTATCGAGAATCGGGGTCGCCGGTACGCCCGAGGAGTGTGCCGCCGAGATCGGTCGCCGCTTCGATGCCCGCGCGGCCGACATCTGTTGTTATTTCCCGGGTTACACACCAAAATCCGAGGATGTCGCGGACTTCGTGGCGGCCCTGCAACGGCTGTCATGACTACGCCCGTCACGGTCGAGGTCGACGACGGCGTGGCCGTGCTCACCCTGAACCGGCCGGACAAACGCAACGCCTACACCGCCGAGATGGGGGAGCTGCTCAGCCGCGCCTACCGTGAGTGCGACCACGACGACGCGATCCGGGTGATCATCGTGACGGGTGCGGGGTCGGCGTTCTGCGCGGGTGCGGACTTCTCCGGTGCCACTTCGCCTTTCGATGCTCCGGCGGGGGAGTTCACGGCCTCGCCGATCGATCCGCCCGCCTTCGAACTGCGCACCCCCGTGATTGCCGCCGTCAACGGCCACGCCGTGGGCATCGGGCTCACCATCGCACTGCAGGCCGACATCCGAGTTATGGCACTGGAGGCGAAATACGGTGTGGTGCAAGCCCGCCGCGGGGTGATCGGCGACTGTATGTCGCACTGGACGCTGCCGCACCTGGTTGGTACCTCGGTGGCGGCGGAGCTGCTGTTGACCGGCCGCACGTTCGACGGTGCAGACGCTGCGGTAATGGGTATCGCCAGCTACTCGGTGGCAGCCGAGGAAGTTCTGATGCTGGCGCGCAACATCGCTCACGACATCGCCGTCAACGTCGCACCGGTGTCGGCGGCGCTGAGCAAGCGACTGTTGTGGGACACCGTCACCCGCGGGTACCCGGCCCGCCAGGTGGCTGATCTGGAGACCCGCGCGCACCTTCAGATCATGGGTGGGGCCGACGCGACCGAGGGGGTGGCGGCCTACCTGGCGCGGCGCACACCGCGGTGGACAGGTTTGGTGTCGCAGAAGCTTGGCCGCCGAGACGATGACCAGAGCGAACAATCGTGCTGAATCCGGTCTGACGGCGAGCGGTCAGACCCGGCAGCTGAGCTCCATGCTGTCGTTGCTGCGCGCCGGGAAGTTGAGGCTGACGTAACCGTTCGCCGGGTCGCGCACGTGATCCAGATACGGCTGCGTGTCGGCGAACGAGGTGTTGTCGGCGATCACCAG
>DASUGW010000189.1:0-6508 GCA_036273805.1 Mycobacterium sp. | reverse complement strand
GTTCGGGGCGTTCCTTACCGCCGGCACCTTTGTCGCCTGCGTCAGCGCCTGGTGGATGGTGCGCGAACGGCGCCGTCAAAACTCCAGCGGTACAACCGATTCAGGCGATGCCGCCCACATGTACCGGCCCGCAACAATCCTGGGCTGCTGGGTCGCGCTGATCGCGGCGCTCGGGCTGTTCTTCAGCGGCGACATCCAGGGCAAACTGATGTTCCAGCAGCAGCCGATGAAGATGGCCTCGGCCGAATCGCTGTGTCACACCGAACTGGATCCCAAGTTCTCGATCCTGACAGTCGGCACCCACAACAACTGCGACAGCATCACCCGTGTCATCGAAGTTCCCTACGTACTGCCATTTTTGGCCGAGGGTAAGTTCAGCGGCGTGACCCTGAAGGGGGTTCAGGATCTGCAGCGGGAAGCTGTGGAAAAGTTCGGGCCGGGCGATTACCGGCCAAACCTCTTCGTCACCTACTGGTCGTTCCGCGCCATGATCGGATTCCTCGCCTTCCCTGGGTTGTTCGCGCTCACCGCACTGTGGCTGACCCGTGGTGGCCGGGTGCCCGGTCAGCGATGGTTCTCCACCTTCGCACTCGTCACCCTCGCCACCCCATTCCTGGGCAACAGCGCCGGCTGGGTCTTTACCGAGATGGGCCGCCAACCCTGGGTCGTGGCACCCAATCCGACCGGCGACCAGATGGTCCGGCTCACCGTTCAACATGGCGTGTCCCACCATTCGGCCGCCATGGTGTGGTTCTCGCTGCTGGTCTTCACCCTGACCTATGCGGTGCTCGCGGTCATCTGGTTCTACCTGATGCGCCGCTACGTGGTGAGCGGCCCGCAGGAGCACGATTCCGAACCCGCCCCGCCGACCCCACCCGACGCCAGCGACGTCGCGCCCCTGTCCTTCGCTTACTGAACCTTCGAGCCAGGGAGCTGGTCACCATGGGACTGCAGGAATTCTGGTTCATCCTCGTCGCGGTGCTGTTCATCGGATTCTTCATGCTCGAAGGCTTCGACTTCGGCGTCGGAATGCTGATGGAACCGCTCGGCCGCATGGGCGCCCGGCAGCATCCATCGGACCCGTCGGCCGCCGAGAAGCACCGGCGCGCCGCGTTGAACACCATCGGACCGGTGTGGGACGGCAACGAAGTGTGGCTGATCACCGCCGGCGGCGCGATGTTCGCGGCCTTCCCAGGCTGGTATGCCACGGTGTTCTCCGGGCTGTACCTGCCGCTGCTGGCCATCCTGTTCGCGATGATCCTGCGCATCGTCGCCATCGAGTGGCGCGGGAAGATCGACGATCCCCGCTGGCGCGGTTGGGCCGATTTCGGGATAGCGGTCGGCTCCTGGTTACCGGCAATCCTGTGGGGCACCGCATTCGCGATACTGGTCCGCGGAGCGCCGGTGGACGCCAATAAGCAGATGCAATTGTCGTTCACCGACGTCATCAACGTGTACACCCTGCTGGGCGGATTGGCGACATGCACGCTGTTCGCTCTGCACGGGGCGGCCTTCCTGGCGCTGAAATCCTCTGGCGCGGTTCGCGACAACACGCTCCGCATCGCGCGGCTGATCTCGCTGCCCACGCTGGTCATCGTCGCGGCGTTCGGCCTCTGGACCGAATTTGTTCACGGCAAGCCCTGGACCTGGGTCGTATTCGGCGCCGCGGCGGTGTGCCTGCTCGGCGCAATCCTGTTGATGCGGATGGGAACCCGGGATGGCTGGGCTTTCGTCGCGACCTCACTGACCGTCGTCCTGGTGGTCCTGATGATGTTCGGAGACCTCTACCCGAACCTGGTGCCCTCGACGCTGAATCCGGACTGGAGTCTGACGATCCACAACGCCTCGTCGAGTCCCTACACGCTGAAGATCATGACGTGGGCCGCGCTGATCTTCGCCCCGCTGGTGATCGCCTACCAGGCGTGGACGTACTGGGTATTCCGGCAACGGATCTCGGCCGAACGGATACCCGAACCAATCGGGCTGTCGGGGCGCGCGTCCTGACCCCGACGACCCGCCGCCGATCAGGCCCGGTCGATCCCCGGCTCTGGCGGGCCTCGGCCGGCACACGGCACTTCCTGCTGGCAGACGTCTGCTGCACCGTGGTGACCAGCGGCGCTGCCATCGCCACGGCCATCGTGCTTGCGCATCTGGTGGCCGCCGTCATCACCGACCCGGCGGCGCGGACGCTAGGACACTGCGCGACACCACTTCTGGTCCTGTCCGTGTTGTGGACCGTACGCACCGCGGCCCAGTGGATGGGTGCCCGGCTGACCCAGCAGGGCGCCACCGCTGCCATCACCGACCTGGCCGGAGCGGTGCTGCGTTCGGTGACCGCCGCCGATCCCCGGGTGCTGGCAGGCAGCCGCGACGACGCCGCCGCCGTGGTGCTGCACGGACTCGACGGGCTGCGACCGTATTTCACCACCTACCTGCCCGCGCTGTTCTCGGCCGCCCTGCTGACACCGGCCGCCGTGATCGCGATGGCCTGCTACGACCTACCGGCGTCGGCGATCGTCCTGGTGGCTCTTCCGCTGATACCACTCTTCATGGTGCTCATCGGGCTGGCCACCGCAGACCGCTCGGCCGCCGCCCTCGGTGCGATGGCGACATTGCAGTCTCGGCTACTCGACCTTGTGGCCGGCCTGCCGACGCTGCGAGCCCTCGGCCGCGCCTCGGGCCCTGCCGGTCGCATCCGCGAACTCGCTGCCGCACACCGCCGTTCGACCATGGCCACCTTGCGGATCACTTTTCTGTCGACCCTGGTCCTCGAACTGCTTGCGACACTGGGTGTCGCGCTGGTTGCGGTCAGTGTGGGCATGCGCCTGGTGTACGGCGAGATCGCCCTGGCCAATGCGCTCACGGTTTTACTCCTGGCGCCCGACGTGTTCTGGCCGCTGCGACGGGTCGGGGTGGAATTCCATGCCGCACAGGACGGAAAGGCCGCAGCCGACAAGGCCTTCGCACTGATCGACGCGGCGGCCCCGTCCTCGCGCGGCACACCCCCCGGACGCGAGCGCGTCGATGCGCGCGGTGCCCGCATCCAACTGCAGCGGATCGTGGTCTCCGGACGCGACGGCCTGGCTCCCGACGCACTGAGCGCCGTCGCCGAACCGGGTTGTGTCACGGTGCTCACCGGCCCCAACGGGGCGGGCAAGACAACCGCCCTGCATGTCATCGCGGGATTGATACACCCGGATGCCGGGACCGTGACCGTCGCCGGAACCGAAGTGCGCCAACTCGACCCCGCGTCCTGGTGGTCTCAGATCGCGTGGCTGGCGCAGCGGCCGGTATTGGTGCCCGGATCGGTCGCCGAGAATCTGCACCTGTTCGGCGAGCTTGCAGATCTGCCGAGCGCCTGCGCCGTTTCCGGTTTCGACGCGGTGCTGACCGAACTGCCGGACGGCGTGGACACCGTGGTGGGCACCGGCGGCGCCGGACTGTCGGCGGGACAACGGCAGCGTCTCGCACTGACGCGTGCGCTGGGATCACCGGCTCCGGTGTTGTTGCTCGACGAGCCAACGGCCCATCTCGATGCCGGCACCGAAGCAGTGGTACTCGCCGAGATCGGGGCCCGGGCCCGCCGCGGCGACACCGTCATCGTGGTGGGCCACCGCGCCACGGTGCTGGCGATCGCCGACCACGTGGTCGAGGTGAGCTGCCGTGCCTACGTTTGATCGCCTCACCTCTGATCCGCTGTGGGCGGCGATCGGCCTGCTGCGGCCCCGCGCCCCCCGACTGCTGTTGGCCATCCTGTGTGGGGTGCTGTCGCTGGGCAGTGCCCTGGCCCTGGCCGCGGTGTCCGCCTGGCTGATCACCCGGGCCTGGCAGATGCCACCGGTGCTGGATCTGTCCATCGCGGTGGTCGCGGTCCGGGCGTTCGGAATCTCCCGCGGCGTGCTGCATTACTGCGAACGGCTGGTGTCGCACGACACTGCACTGCGCGCGGCCGGGAACGCCCGCGTCGAGATCTATCGCCGGCTGAGCGTCGCCCCCGACGGGTCCGTCGCGCGACTGTCGGGCGGGCAGTTGGCGGGCCGCTTCGGCGCCGACGTCGACGCGCTCGCCGAGGTGTTGGTCCGGGCGGTGCTACCGATGGCGGTGGCCTTCGTCCTCTCGGTCGCCGCAGTCACGGTGATCGCGGTGATCTCACCGGCCACCGCGGTGGTGCTGGCCGGTGCTCTGCTGGTCGCCGGAGCGCTGGCACCCTGGCTGGCCGCCGGCGGCGCCCGGGCCGCCGAGGAGGCGGCCCGGACCCAGCATGCCGGCCGGGACACGGCGGCCATGCTGGCGCTCGACCACGCGCCAGAACTGCGAGTCAGCGGCCGGCTGGCTGCCGTCATCGCCGAATCACAACAGCGACAACGAGATTGGGGACACGCCGTCGACCGGGCGGCGCGACCGGCGGCCCTTGGCGCGGCGGCCCCCACCGCGGCCATGGGGCTCAGCGTGCTCGCCGCAGCGATCGCCGGGATCGGGCTGGCTACGACCATGGCCCCCACCACGGTGGCAATTCTCATGCTGCTGCCGTTGTCGGCCTTCGAAGCCACCACCGCACTGCCGGCCGCGGCGCTGGCGCTGACCCGGGCACGCATCGCCGCTCGCCGGCTGCTCGAACTCGGACCCGGCGGCGCGCCCGCTACGCACGGCCTCGCCCACCCGCCGCACACGACGACCCTGCGTGCCGAGTCGCTGCAGACCGGTCATGACCACGGCGCCACGCTCGGACCGCTCAGCCTCGATCTGCCGGCGGGCAGCCGCCTTGCCCTCACCGGAACCAGCGGCGCCGGAAAGACGACGCTCCTGATGACCCTGGCCGGTCTGCTGCCCGCTCTCGGCGGCCGGGTCACGCTCGGCGGGGTCGCGCTGACCGATCTCGGCGAACCTCAACTGCGCGCCGCGATGGTGTATTTCCCCGAGGATGCCCATGTCTTCGACACCACCGTGCGGGACAACCTGTTGGTGGTGCGCGGAGACTGCACCGATACCGAGATCGCCACGGCGCTACAGCGAACCGGTCTGCAACCGTGGCTGCGCGAACTTCCCGACGGACTGTCCACCGTGCTGAACGGCGGCGCCGCCGCATTGTCGGGGGGGCAACGGCGCCGCCTGCTGCTGGCCCGGGCACTGCTGTCGCGCGCACGCATCGTGCTACTCGACGAGCCCACCGAACATCTGGACACGTCCGCCGGCGCCGCGTTGCTGCGTGCGATTTTGACCCCGGGCGAACTATTCGGACCTGATCAGACCGTGCTGGTGGCGACACACCACCTGCCCAGTGAACTTTCGTGTCCACAACTGCACATCGGGTCGGCCGAGTACCCTGGCTGCCAATCGTCTATCCGGCGACCCGACACCCTGCGGCCTGACCTGGAGAGCACGTCATGACTGAGAATTGGGGCACCACCGGTACCCCGGAAGAGCCCGGCAAGACCGAAACACCCGGCGACGCAACCGAAACACCATCGCAAGGCGGTACGCAGGGGTACTCGGAATACCCACCGCAGACGTACTCCCCGTATCCGCCGCAGAGCTATTCGCCCCAGTACCAGTCGGCATACCCCCCGCCACCCGGGGCATATCCGGGCAGTTATCCCCCGGCGCCCGGCGCCTACCCGGGCGGCTATCCCCCGCCACCACCGTACGGCGGCTACGGATTTCCCCCGGCGCAACCGAGAAACGGGCTCGGCACTGGTGCGCTGATCGCCGGACTGTTGTCGGTGCCGGCAGCGTTCACCGTGATCGGCGGAGTTCTCCTCGGTGTGCTGGGTGTCATCCTCGGACTCGTCGGCTACAGCCGCGCCAAACGGGGTGAAGCCACCAACGGTGGCATCGCGATCGCCGGTGCGGTACTCGGAGCGCTCGGCGCCATCTTGAGCATCGTGCTCGCAATCACCATCTGGGGTGTGTTCAAGGAGTACGGCGGCCACGACTTCGTGGACTGCGTGCAGAGGGCCGGCAATGACCGTGCCGCCGTGCAACTCTGCGAAGACGAGTTCCGCGGCAATCTGGAGAACCGGCTGAGCATCACCATAACGCCGGCGCCGGTCCCCTAACTCGGGGCCGTCGGCGTCATCGTCGCCGAGATCGACGAAATAACCTGCGCCTCTTGACCTTATCCTTCGAAACGTAAGTTTCGACGAGGTTCAGCCGCCGGACGGGAAGTGCTTGACGATGCCTTCCTGCACCACCGTGGCGATGAGTTCACCGCTGCTGTTGAAGAAGTGGCCGGTGCCCAGTCCCCGTGATTCGGCGGCAACCGGCGAGGTCGTCGAGTAGAGCACCCAGTCGTCGAAGTGGACCGGGCGGTGAAACCACACCGAATGGTTGATGGTGACCGCGAAGATCCGGTCATGCCCCCATGACAGACCGTGGGTGGTGATGATCGAGTCGAGCACCGTGGTGTCCGACGAGTACACCAGCGCCGCGCCGTGCAGCACCGGGTCGTCGGGCATGGGTCCCTGAGACTTCATCCAGACCCGGTTGTGGGTGAGCCGATCACCTTTGT
>DASUGW010000188.1:0-7390 GCA_036273805.1 Mycobacterium sp. | reverse complement strand
GGCCCGGCCTGGCCCACCCTCCACCAGCGCCGTCCCGCCGCCGGCTGGGCCTGCGCCAGCCGCCCCCGCCCCTTCCGCTGCCCGAACGGCGCTGGCCCAAGCGGCGCGGGCGGCTCAAGAGGAAGCCGCCGGACTGGTCGTCACACTCCCCGGATACCGCGCCGCGCTGCTCGCATCGATAGCCGCCTGCTGCGCCACCCACGCCGCACTCCTCTCATGACCCGCCGCCCCCGCCGCCCACCCCCCGATATGGCGACATATCGGGGTGAAGAGGCACCTCTTAGCCCCGATATGTCCCCATATCGGGCGCGATCCCAGGTGCCGGTGGGGGCGTTGCAGGCAGCGTTGGGGGCTGAGCATGCTGCGGTGTGGGCTTATGGACTGGTGGGGGCGTTTGTGCCGGATGCGTTGAGCCGCCGGCTCGACGAGGCCATGACCGCGCATCAGGCTCGGCGCGATGCCACACAGCGGATCCTGATCGACGCGGGCGCTGCACCTGTGCCACCTGAACCCGGCTACCTCACGCCAGAACCGGTCACCGATGCCGCCTCCGCGCTGCGGCTGGCGATCACCGCGGAGACCGACGCGGCCGCGGCGTGGCGCTCGGTGGTCGAGCGCAGTCCGGCTGACGCGGATCTACGCGGGACCGCGCTGGAGGCACTGACCGACGCGGCCGTGCGGGCGACCCGGTGGCGGGCCACCGCGGGTGCTACCCCGCTGACGGTGCCGTTTCCCGGCGCACCCTGAGCTCATCCGGGACCCGGGGACCCGTTTACCGTACGACCGTGCATTCCGAGCAGATTCGCATCGAGACCGGCTCGCGTGAACAGGTCCATGACCTCACCAAGGACTGCCAGGCCTTCCTCAACCGGGCCGCGGCCGGTGATGGCCTGCTGCACGTCTGGGTGCCGCATGCGACCGCCGGCCTGGCGGTGATCGAGACGGGGTCCGGCAGCGACACCGACCTGCTCGCCGCGTTGCGCGAGCTGTTGCCCGCCGACGACCGGTGGCGCCATCAGCACGGCTCCCCCGGGCACGGCCGAGACCACCTGCTACCTGCGCTAATGCCGCCCTACGCCACCGTCCCGGTGCTCGGTGGGCAGCTGATGTTGGGCACCTGGCAGTCGATCTGCCTGGTGGACACCAACCGTGACAACCCGGTCCGGACTGTCCGGTTGAGCTTCCTGGCCAGCTAACGCCTACTTAGCGCACAGCTCATTGAGGTGCGCTACCACACCATCCACCGGCACCTCGGTGCGCTCCCCGGTGGTCCGGTCCTTGACCTCAACGACACCCGACGCGAGACCGCGCCCCACCACCAGGATGGTCGGCACGCCGATCAGCTCCGCGTCGGCGAACTTCACCCCCGGAGTGGCCGGCCGGTCGTCGAGAATCACCCGCAGGCCGGCCGCGTCCAGCTCAACGGCCAGCCGCTCGCCGGCGGCGCCGATCGTGGCGTCCTTACCCGCGATCACGACGTGCACGTCGGCCGGGGCTACCTCACGGGGCCAGATCAG
Source organism: Mycobacterium sp. (assembly GCA_036273805.1). Taxonomy (GTDB): domain Bacteria; phylum Actinomycetota; class Actinomycetes; order Mycobacteriales; family Mycobacteriaceae; genus Mycobacterium. The sequence goes on along the minus strand of DASUGW010000188.1, from coordinate 5,873 downwards.
CCCGTGCGTGTCGTGGCTCTGCTCGGCTACCGCGCCGACCAGCCGGGAGACGCCAATCCCGTAGCACCCCATGGTGATCCGGATCGGTTTGCCGTCGGAGCCTAGGGCGTCCAACGCGAAGGCGTCGGTGTACTTGCGACCGAGCTGGAAGATGTGCCCGATCTCGATACCCCGCGCGGCGACCAGCGTGCCGGCCCCGTCGGGGGACGGGTCGCCGGCACGCACCTCGGCGGCCTCGACGGTGCCGTCTGGGATGAAGTCGCGCCCGCACACCAGGTCCACGACGTGGTGGTCGGCCTGGTCGGCGCCAGTGGCCCACGCGGTACCAACGACCACCCGGGGATCGACGAGGTAGCGCACCCCGTTCCCGGCGAGCGAACCCGGCCCGATGTAGCCCTTGACCAGATAAGGGTGTGCCGCGAAGTCCGTGTCGTCGAGCAGCGCCACTTCGGTCGGAGCCAGCGAGGCCTCCAACCGTTTCATGTCGACCTCGCGGTCACCAGGGATTCCCACACCCAGCAGCTCCCACCGTTGCGCGCCAGGTTGCCGGGTCTTGACCATGACATTCTTCAGGGTGTCCGCAGCGCTGAAGGTCCGGCCTAGGCCTGCGCCGTTGAGATGCCCGACCAGCGTGTCGATGGTCGGGGTGTCCGGGGTGTGCAGCACTCGGGCCGGCGGCAGGCCGTCGAGGGGGCGCTCCGGCGGAACTGGCGTGATCACCGCCTCCACGTTGGCCGCGTACCCGGACTCAGTGCTGCGGACGAAGGTGTCCTCGCCAGTTTCGGCTTCGGCGAGAAACTCCTCGCTGGCCGAGCCACCCATCGCGCCGGACATCGCTGACACGATCACATAACGCAATCCGAGCCGATCGAAGATCTTGATGTAGGCATCGCGGTGCGCCTGGTACGACCGCGCCAAGCCCTCGTCGGAGAGGTCGAAGGAATACGAGTCCTTCATCAGGAATTCCCGGCCGCGCAGGATGCCGGCACGGGGCCGCTCCTCATCCCGGTATTTCGTCTGCACCTGGTAGAGAATCACCGGGTAGTCCTTGTAGGAGCTGTACTCGCCCTTGACGGTGAGGGTGAACAGCTCCTCATGGGTGGGACCGAGCAGGTAGTCGCCACCTTTTCGGTCGTGCAACCGGAACAGGTTCGCGCCGTACTCGGTCCAGCGGCCGGTGGTCTGATACGGCTCCCTGGGCAGCAACGCTGGGAACAAGATCTCCTGCCCACCGATCGCGTCCATCTCCTGACGCACGACGGCCTCGATGTTGCGCAGCACCCGCAGGCCCAGCGGCAGCCACGAGTAGATCCCCGGGGCGACGCGGCGGACGTACCCGGCGCGGACCAGCAATCTGTGGCTGGGCACCTCGGCGTCCGCCGGGTCCTCGCGCAGGGTGCGCAGGAACAGCGTCGACAACCTGGTGATCATACTCTCAGGGACTCCTTGGACGAGCGGATTCGCGAAGCCCGCAGCGTATCGGGATCTCGGAATGTCGGTCCTGCCGGTTACCGTCTGCGGCATGGGTCTCTCGATCGGCATGGTGACCATCGACTGCTCGGATCCGCAGTCGGCAGCCATCAGGGATAGCCCGGGCAGTCTCCTAGACCGTCTCCCAATCCGAGGAAAGCTCGGGCGCGCCGGCGAGGGTCCGGTACACAACGCAGTAACGCTCCGTGAGCCGGAGCAAAGTTGCAAGCTGCTCGGGACTGGCGGCCGTGTCCAGGATGTACCGCAATCGGATCGCACGGAAGCCGACGGGGGCCTCCTTGGAAACGGCCAGCGTACCCCGGAAGTCGAGGTCGCCCTCGACATGGACGGTGCCGCCCGCGATCGGGATGTCGAGGGATGTGGCCACCGCCCGCAGCGTCACGCCCGCGCAGGCCGCCAGAGCTTCAAGCAGCATGTCGCCCGAGCACAGCGACAGCCCGTCGCCGCCGGTGGCGGGATGCAGGCCGGCCTGAGCCAGAGCTGCGCCCGTCCGGACCGAGCACCTGATTCCCTCGCCGAGCGTGCTGTCGGCACTCAGCGTGACGAGCGCGGCCGTGGCGTCGTGCCGGTACTGCTGCTTGAGCGGGTCTTGGACGGCTCGAAGCTGCTCACGGTCCATGTCGCCATGGTGGCACTGAGCTGTGGTGGCTGGTACCGCCTTAAATCAGTTGCCGGTCACCCGGCTACCGGACATGCTGCAGCTGACGATGAAGGGTGCCCACCACTTGGGCCCCACACGGTTTGGCGTAGCGGGAGGAGGTGGCTGGCCATGGCTGCTATTGGCGTGCACCTGACCTTGCCCTCCCGCCACCCGGTCGGCTGATCCACTCCGGGGGCGCCGCTCCCGAGGAGATCTTCCCGTGCCACAGCACGATCGGCTGCCCGTCCGGCGCAGCCACTTCGATGACACTGCCGCCGCACTTGGTGAGGCGCGCACGCGTCGGCATCGACGCCGCTTCGATGATTTCGATGACGCCGACGAGCCTGCAGCGCCCCGGCGCGGTCACCGTCCTGCGTCCCCCGACGAGGGGCCCGTTGCCGGGGACCGCTGGTCTACTTGGGACGACGGCCCACACGGCCCGACGCCTTACCCCGATTGGTTGGTCACCGAGCTTGCTGCCGTCGACACTGAGCTCGGCGTGCTCAAGACCGGCAAGGAAGCCGACGTTCACCTGGTGGAGCGTGCCGTGCCTGGTACGTCGCGCTGCTGCCTGCTCGCGGCCAAGCGTTACCGCAGCGCCGAGCACCGGATGTTCCACCGAGATGCCGGCTACCTCGAGGGCAGGCGGGTGCGCCGTTCCCGGGAAACCAGGGCGATGGCCCGACGTACCGCCTTCGGCCGAGACCTGTTGGCTGGGCAATGGGCAGCCGCGGAGTTCGGCGCACTGTGCCGGCTGTGGCCACTTGGTGTCCCGGTCCCCTACCCGGCGCAACTTCATGGCACCGAGCTGCTGATGGAATACCTCGATGAGCCCGACGGGCACGCCGCTCCGCGGTTGGCCCAGCTGCGGCCCGGGCATGCACAGCTGCGCGTGCTGTGGGATCAGCTCGTCGATGCCCTGCTGATGCTCACCGGCGAGGGCCTGGCGCACGGCGACCTGTCCCCGTTCAACCTGCTGGTGCACCGCGGCCGGCTGGTCCTTATTGACCTGCCGCAAGTGGTGGACATCGTCGGCAACCCGCAGGGTCCCGCGTTTCTGGCCCGGGACGTGCGGATCGTGACGGACTGGTTCCTTGCCCATGGACTGCCGCCGCAACTCGCCGACGCCGGGAAGGCTCGCGTCCTGATTGGGGCGATGACGCTGCCGTAGCGTGGGTCTCGTTGGTTACTGAGAGGGGAGGCAGGTGCTCCATGCCCGTCGATGACGGGAACGTGCCGCGCGCCCACGCAGTCATGCTTGGTGCTGTCATCCGGGACCTTCGGGAATCGTTGGGCTGGTCACAGTCCCGGCTAGCCACAGCGCTGTGCACATTCGCCGACCATGAGACAGTCACCCGCGAGACAGTCTCGCGGTGGGAGACCGGCAAGCGCACCCCCGGCCCGTGGTGGTTGCGTCATCTAGCCACAGTTCTGCAAGTCCCCGTTGAGATTTTGGAGCAAGTGGGCGTGGACCGTCGTCACTTTCTCACCAGTGTGGTCGGCGCGACCATCGCACCCATGGTCACTTCCGATCTGATCGAGCACGGCTTCGCTGCCGCGCTCCACGGCAGCTACCCCAGCACCGATGACTGGAGCCAGGCAGTCGACACTTACGGCCGCGACTACATGACCTCCGGCGCTAGTGAGATCCAAAAACGTCTCGCCGGGGACCTGGTAGTCCTCCAGCAGCAGCTCGGCACCCCACGTCTGTGGGCAGTGGGCGCCAAGCTCGCGACTCTGTATGGGAAGACTTTTCCCGGTAACGACGGCGCCAAGGCCGTCAGCTGGTACCGACACGCAGCCACCTTCGCTGACCGATCCGGCGACAAGGCCACCCAGGTCTGGGTGCGCGGACGGGCGGCGATCGCGTTGGGCTACGAGGGTACATCTCTTGAAGCCGCCGACCAGTTGGCTGGGCAGGCCATCGCCCTAGACGAGAGGCCCTCGCTCGGCCTCCTCAACGCCATCATGGGAAAGGCCCACGTCGCCGCGATCCGTGGCGACTCTTTGACCGCGATGGCGTTGGTGGATGAGGGCCGCAGGGTGTTCGACACCGCCGGGTCCGATAACGCCGAATCCGACTATGCGGTGCCTTGGTGGCGCTTTAACGTATTCATCTCGCTGATGGCCGCGCGGTTGGGCGAAGAACACTTGGCCCTACAGGCTCAAGACGAAGCGGCTCGAACGCTCCCGGAGTCGATGCCTCGGTTCCGTACTCATCTAGAGATGCACCGCGGCCTGATGCTTGTCCGGGCAGGAGATCGCGAAGGTGGAACCACGCACGCGCGAGCTGCACTCGATGCGCTGCCGGCGGAGAAGCACTCCCTGACACTTCGGATGCTCATGACGGAGATCGAGCGGTGCGACCACTAAGCTGTCCACTCCCGCAACCGCATGTTCTCACCCAGAGTGAGCTGTATGCACCCGCGGCAATGAAGCGAAGCATAGTGCGCGACAGCGCCGTAGAGACCACTCACAACATGATGAGCGCGCTGCACGATGCCCTGCTGGCGGCAATCAAGGTCAAGCCGACTGCTGGTGGCGGGGCCGGCTGTATCCAGTTTCGTGCCTGCGCGGTGTTGTACCTCTGCTCTGCGATCACTCGGTGGATCGACGGGGCCGGTGCCAGTGGTGTCGCCGTTCGCGTTCAATTCTCAGGCAATGGCAACGCAAATGCCGCATCCACACCAAGGCGAGTTTCTGGCTGTATCAGCCCGACGACGTGGTGCTGTACCACCTCACCAGCGAGCTGAACCGGCACCCGGTTTCTGAATCGGGTGCCGGAGGACAATCCGAGCGGTATCACACAAGGTTGGCGGCTGGAACCCATTATTCGAACGCGACCGTGGTGCTGCCCTGGATCGCCACTGCTCAAAACGAACCGCTACGCACTCTGGCTATCCCGACCGCGCCGCCTCATTTCAGCGCCAACCTCTGGGCTGAACGGTCGGCCTTCGACCACGGTGGCGCCGAGGAGCTTGCCGAAGGCCCTCGGCTCCACCGTGCTCAACTGAACGATCGCCTCAGGCACAGGACCGAGGTGGTGTCCGGTGCGGGCTGAGAGCCCAGATCTGGTGATCGCGAAGCTACTGCTCGATCAGCTCAAGCTACGGGGATTCCAGTTCCAGCGGACCGCTTCAGGTGTGGATGGACCGCTGGTGGGAAACCGGGTGACCGGGGACTGGGTGGACGCGATCCACATCGAGGGATTCAGCCGCGGTTGCTTCGCCTGGCGCAAGCGAAGGTCGTCCCTGATCGTTCCCGGTGAAGGACTCGTGGAGCACCGAGTGCGCGGCGACGCACTCACCGTTCTCAACGAGATACTGACGTGGGAAACCGCCCCGTGAAAGAGCCCACACCACACTCACGGCATGCGCGGCGCCACTACCGGCCGATGACCGCGATCGCGGGGGACGGATCCCACCACGGGCAGAGTCCGCGACTGGAGACGATGACGATGAGGCAGTCCGTCATCTTGCGTACCGTACGATTTCCGCCGGCGCAACGCCGCCGTCATCCGCCAAGTGCGACGACCGGCCCGATGACCGCGATCGCCGGCGGGCGGATCGCGGCACGGGCCACATCTGCGGCGACATCGGCCAGGGTGGAGCGCACCACCCGCTCGCTTCGCAGGGTGCCGTCGGAGACCACGGCGACCGGAGTGTTTGGGTCCCGGCCGTGGGTGACCAGGACGTCGGCGAACACACCGATCCGCTCGACGGCCATAAGCAGCACTAGCGTG
>DASUGW010000187.1:0-15763 GCA_036273805.1 Mycobacterium sp. | reverse complement strand
CGCGCACCTTGGCGTATTCGACGGCGGTGTCGAGGCAGTCACCGGCACCGCCGACAGCCTCGGCGGCCAGCAGTGCGCGGGCCCTCGCCAGTGCCGCAGGCGCGGCACCGCTGAGCACATCCGCAGCTCCGACCGCGACGCCGGTGAATACCACCCGGCCCGAACGCCGGGTCAGGTCGAGACTGTTGGGCAGTTCGACGGCAACTCCGGCCCGGTTACGGTCGATCAGCAGCACGTCGTCACCGGCGGCGATCACCAGCAGATCGGCCAGGCCCGCGCCCAGCACCACACCGGCGGAGCCATCTGCGATTCCGTCGCGCACCTGCACCGAACCGGCCAGCCCGATGCCCGCGGCGACGGTTCCGTCGATCAGACCGGGCAGTAATCGAGCTTTTTGCTCCTCGTCACCACAGTGCGCGACGACGGCGGAGGCAATGACTGTGGGCACGAACGGCCCCGGTGCCACCGCCCGGCCCAGCGCCTCGATGACGACCACCAATTCGGCCAGGCCGAAGCCCGACCCACCGAAGCGGTCCTCGACGTGCAGGCCCAGCCAACCCAGCCCGGCGAGGTCCGCCCAAAACGACGGACGGACCTCGTCGGCTGAGTCCAGCAGTTCCCGTGCTGCCGCCCGGGCTTTGTGCGCAGTGAGGAAGTCCCCGGCCACCGCCGCGAGTTCGCGATGATCGTCAGTCAGTGCAATCGACATCGAGGTACTCCTCCACTGCGCGCCCGGCCGGCGCACACCCAAATTGAGTGTACGAATTACTTCGGAGCGAACCGCTGCCCGGCGTCCAAGCGCAGGCACTGGCCGTTGAGCATCGGGTTGTCCACGATCGCCGCGACCAGCTTGGCGAACTCTTCGGGACGGCCCAGGCGCTTGGGGAATGCGGCATCCTTGGTCAGCATCGTGGCGAACTCGTCCGGGATGCCCTTGGTCAGGCCGGTGGCGAACAGGCTCGGTGCGATCGCCAGGGCGCGGATGCCCAGCGGGCCCAGGTCGCGTGCCATAGTGAGGCACATGCCGGCGATGCCGGCCTTGGCCGCGGTGTAGGCGACCTGCCCGATCTGTCCCTCGAACGCCGCGATGGACGCGGTGTTGATGATGACGCCGCGTTCCTCGTCCTCCGGCTCGTTGTTGGCCATGTGAGCGGCCGCCAGACGGCTGATGTTGAAGGACGCAATGAGATTCAGGTTGATTACGCCCTGGAACGACTCCAGGCTGTGCGGGCCGTTCTTGCCGTATGTCTTCTCGGCCACGCCGCCACCTGCCGTGGTGAGCACGACGTGCAGACCACCCAGGTCCTTGACCGCATTGGCCAGCACCTCCTCGGTGCCCGCGTAGTCGGTGACGTCGACGGCGTAGAACTTGCCGCCGATACCTGCAGCCACTTCCTTGCCGTCAGAACCCTCACGGTCCAGGACCGCCACATTGGCGCCCTTGCTCGCGAGCAGTTCGGCCGACGCGCGACCGAATCCGGACGCGCCGCCGATCACGACGACCTTCTTACCGCTGATCTCCATACACATCCTCCTCAGGCGTGGATCCGGGTTACAAAATACCGTCAAAGTGTCAGGCCCGGAATGGCACCCCCGAAAATTCAGTATGCGATTCTTCACCCGCTGGTGAGCACGCCAGCGCCCATCGCTTCTGCTGCGTACTTTGGAACCCGTACGCCAACACCTGGACCCGCCGACTCTCGGGATGCGGATGCTTGCCGGCGTCGCCGCGGCGGTCGTCGCCCTCGGCGTCGCCGCGCTGGTTGCGGCCCCGTTCTCCCCCGCCGCCGACGTTCGCACCGCGGTCGGGTCGGCGGCCATCGACCTCGCGCCGGGCGGCGCCAAGGAATGGGCGATACGAACCTTCGGCACCAGCGACAAGCTGTTTCTGTCCGTTGCCGTGATCGTGGTCATCATCGGGGTCGCCGCAATCGCCGCCGCGTTCGAGACCCGCCGAGCGCCGGTGGGCAGCCTGGCCATCGTGCTGGCCGCAGCGGCGGGGTGCGCGGCCGTGCTGTCCCGGCCCGGGGCGGGTATCGCCGACGTGATCCCGACGCTGGTCGCCGCCGTTTGCGGCATCGCGACGCTGCGGGTGCTCACCTCGACCGGACCCCGGGATGACTCGGCAGAGACGTCCGAGGGCGAACCGGTTCGACGGCGTTCGCTGCTCACGCTGGCCTTGGTGGCCGGCGGCCTGCTCAGCGGGCTGGCCGGCACAGCCTGGTCACGGCGCCGCAATTCAGTGGCCGCCGACCGCGCCGCCCTGGTGGTGCCGCCGCCGGCGGCCCCCGCCCCGCCGATCCCACCTCAGGTCCAACCGGACACGCCCGGCCTGACGAATTTCGTCACCGCCAACGAGGACTTCTACCGTATCGACACCGCGCTGAGCGTGCCCCAGGTCGCCGTCGGCGGCTGGCAGCTGAGAATCCACGGTCTGGTGGACCGCGAAATCACCTACCGCTTCGCCGATTTGGCGCAGTTCCCGGTGATCGAGAAGACCGTCACACTGACCTGCGTATCGAATCCGGTGGGCGGGAACTTGATCTCCAATGCCGTATGGACCGGCTACCGGGTCCGCGACCTGCTCGCCGGCGTCGGTATCCACCCCGACGCCGATATGGTGCTTTCGACGTCAGTCGACGGTTTCAGCGCCGGCACACCTTTGGAGACGCTCACCGACGGGCGCGATGCCCTGCTGGCGATCACCATGAACGGTCAACCGCTCCCGGTCGAGCACGGCTATCCGGCCCGGCTGGTGGTGCCGGGCCTATACGGCTACGTATCTGCCACCAAGTGGGTGACCGACCTCGAGCTGACCCGATTCGACCGTGCACAGGGCTACTGGACTCCGCTGGGCTGGTCGGCGCGTGGTCCGATCAAGACCGAATCGCGCATCGACGTCCCCCGTGACGGCACCGAGGTGGCATCCGGTCCGGTCCGGTTCGGCGGCGTCGCATGGGCGCAGCCCCGGGGTATCCGGGCCGTCGAGGTGCGCGTCGACGGTCCCTCCGGCGACGGCATCTGGCAGCCGGCCGAATTGGGCGCGAGCTACAGCGGCGACACCTGGCGGCTATGGAGTTTTCCCTGGCAGGCCCGTGACCCGGGTGCGCATACGATCACCGTGCGGGCCACCGACAACGACGGCGTGACGCAGACCGCCGACACGGCTCCGCCGGCGCCCGATGGCGCCACCGGCTGGCATCAGGTGTCGTTCACGGTCCGATGAACATATGGCGAATCGCCGGTGTGTCCGCCCAATGCCCGCATGCACCGCAGCGCCGATGAAAGGATCGCAGAAACCTCGCAGACGACACGAAGGAAACACACCGTGGCCACACCCGCCGCGCCGCTGGAAGAGACCGTGGGCGACATCACCTACGTTCGCACCGACAAGGACCTGCCACCCGTCGCGGTGATCGACCGGTCACCCATCACCGCCCGGCACAAGGCCGTCTTCGGACTCGTCGCGGTACTGGGCGCCATCGCATGGGCGGTGATCGCGTTCTTCCGGGGTGAGACGGTCAACGCGGTGTGGTTCGTCATCGCGGCGATCTGCACGTACGTGATCGGCTTCCGGTTCTACGCGCGGCTGATCGAGACAAAGATCGTTCGTCCCCGCGACGACCACGCCACCCCCGCGGAGATCTTTGAGAACGGCACCGACTACATGCCGACCGACCGGCGCGTGCTGTTCGGTCACCATTTCGCGGCGATCGCGGGTGCCGGCCCGCTCGTGGGCCCGGTCCTGGCCATCCAGATGGGATATCTGCCCGGCACCATCTGGATCATCCTCGGCGCGGTTTTCGCCGGCTGCGTGCAGGACTACCTGGTGCTGGCGATCTCGACGCGGCGGCGCGGTCGCTCGCTGGGTCAGATGGCGCGTGACGAACTCGGTGCCGTCGGCGGCGTCGCCGCGATCGTCGGCGTGCTGGCGATCATGGTAATTCTGTTGGCGGTGCTCGCACTGGTGGTGGTCAACGCCCTGGCCGAAAGCCCGTGGGGCGTGTTCTCCATTGCCATGACCATCCCGATCGCCATTCTGATGGGTTTGTATCTGCGGTTCGTGCGACCGGGCCGGGTTTCGGAGGTGTCGCTGATCGGTGTAGCGCTGCTGCTGCTGGCGGTCATCAGCGGCGGCTGGGTGGCCCACACCGATTGGGGCACAGACTGGTTCACGCTCTCGAAGGTGACGTTGTCGTGGTGCATCATCATCTACGGTCTGGCCGCGTCGATACTGCCGGTCTGGTTCCTGCTGGCTCCCCGCGACTACCTGTCGACGTTCATGAAGGTCGGCACCATCGCACTGCTGGCCGTCGGCATCCTGTTGGCCCGGCCGGTGATGGAGGCGCCCGCCATTTCCGGGTTCGCCACGCGCGGTGACGGTCCGGTGTTCGCCGGCGCGCTGTTTCCCTTCCTGTTCATCACCATCGCGTGCGGTGCCCTGTCCGGGTTCCACTCGCTGATCTCCTCGGGCACCACGCCGAAGCTGCTGGAGAAGGAAGGCCAGATGCGGCTGATCGGCTACGGCGGCATGCTCACCGAATCCTTCGTGGCGATCATGGCGTTGATCACCGCAGCGATCCTCAACCAGCATCTGTACTTCGCGATCAACGCCCCCACCGCGCAAACCGGCACCACCGCCGCGACTGCCGCCACCTACGTCAACAACCTCGGCCTGTCCGGGCCGCCGATCACCGCCGAGGCCATCGCGGACGCCGCCCACGACGTCGGCGAGAAGTCGATCGTCTCGCGAACCGGCGGTGCCCCCACCCTGGCCATCGGCATGTCGGAGGTGCTGCATCAGGTGTTCGGTGGCGCCGGACTCAAAGCGTTCTGGTACCACTTCGCGATCATGTTCGAGGCGCTGTTCATCCTGACCACCGTGGATGCCGGCACCCGGGTCGCGCGGTTCATGCTGTCCGACGGCCTCGGGAACCTCGGCGGGCCGTTCGCCCGGCTACGCAACCCGAGTTGGCGCGTTGGCGCGTGGGCCTGCAGCGTGATCGTCGTCGCCGCATGGGGTTCCATCCTGCTGATGGGTGTCACCGACCCGCTGGGCGGGATCAACACCCTGTTCCCGCTATTCGGCATCGCCAACCAGCTGCTCGCGGCGATCGCACTGACGGTCGTTACCGTCGTGGTGATCAAGAAGGGGCTTCTGAAGTGGGCGTGGATCCCCGCGGTCCCCTTGCTCTGGGACCTGGTCGTCACAATGACCGCGTCGTGGCAGAAGATCTTCTCCGCTGACCCCAAAGTGGGCTATTGGAAACAACATTCGCAGTACGTAGCCGCAAAGGAGGCCGGCAAGAGCGCATTTGGCGCGGCCAAGAACCCGCACCAGATCGACGAAGTGATCCGCAACACGTTCATCCAGGGCACGCTGTCGGTTGTGTTCGCGGTGCTGGTGCTCATCGTGTTCGTCGCCGGAGTGATAGTGGCGTTGCGCACACTGCAGGGCAAGGGTCGCCCACTCACCGAGGACCCTCCGGTGCCATCGCGACTGTTCGCCCCCTCGGGCATGATCCCGACCGCCGCGGAGAAGGAGGTGACCGCACAATGGCACGAGTCAGCAGCATCGCTCACCAAATCCGTTGGTACTTCTCATCATTGATGGGCGACAACCACTACCGTCGCTATGTCGAGCATCGGCTGCGGACCCACCCGGGCGAGCCGGTGTGCTCCGAACGGGAGTACTGGCGCATGCGCCACGCGCTGACCGACGCCAATCCCGCGGCCCGCTGCTGCTAGCCGGCCCACGCGGCCGACAATTGGGTTTCTGACAGCATGCGGTAAGCTGTCCACAGATCGGTTCGCCTTGGCTGAGCCGATACGTCGTGGATCATCTTCCCAAGACTTTCTCGCGGCGATCGATATTGCCCACCGGCAGTCTCGCCCTTCTATCTTGCGAAAGCAGCTGTAACGAAACGTGAATACGACCCTGCCCTCTGGAATCACCATGCCCGCAGAAGGCCCTGAAAGCGCGGCGAACTTCGTCGATCTCGGTGTGCCCGTGGCCTTTGTGACGAACCTGACGGCGCGCGGCATCACCGCACCGTTCCCCATCCAGGAAAAGACCCTTCCCGACACCCTGGCCGGACGCGACGTGCTCGGCCGCGGCAAGACCGGCAGCGGCAAGACCCTGGCGTTCGCGCTGCCGCTGGTGGCGCGCCTCACCGGGGCCCCTCGCCAGCCCAAACGGCCGACCGGCCTGGTGCTGGCACCCACCCGCGAGTTGGCCACCCAGATCACCGCGACGGTGCAACCGCTGGCCACCGCGGCCGGCCTGACCGTCACCACAATCTTCGGCGGTGTTGCGCAGTCCCGCCAGGTCAGCGCCCTGCGCGCCGGCGCCGACATCGTCGTCGCCTGCCCCGGCCGGCTCGAAGACCTGATGCGCCAGAAGCTGATCACGCTCGACGACGTCCGCATCACCGTCATCGACGAGGCCGACCACATGGCCGACCTGGGCTTCCTGCCCGGCGTCACCCGCATCCTGGCCGCCACGCCCGCCGACGCGCAGCGGCTGCTGTTCTCGGCGACGCTGGACAACGGCGTCGACAAACTCGTCAAGCGGTTCCTGCGCAACGAAGTCCTGCACTCCACCGACGAGGCGAACTCGCCGGTTGCAGCCATGACTCACCACGTCTTCCACGTCTCGGGCACCGAGGCCAAAAAGAAGCTGGTACACGACCTCGCCTCCGGCACCGGACGCCGAATCCTGTTCATGCGCACCAAACATCACGCCCGCAAGCTTGCCAAGCAGCTGACCGATGCCGGTGTGCCCGCGGTTGACCTGCACGGCAACCTGTCTCAGCCGGCGCGTGACCGCAACCTCGCGGCATTCAGCAGCGGGCAGGCGCGCGTGCTGGTAGCCACCGACATCGCCGCCCGCGGTGTCCACGTCGACGACGTCGAACTCGTCGTGCATGTGGACCCACCGGCCGAACACAAGGCATATCTGCACCGCTCAGGCCGTACCGCGCGCGCGGGCAGCTCTGGTGACGTGGTCACGCTGGTGTTGCCCGAGCAGCGCAAGGACGCCGCGGCGGTGTTGCGCCGAGCCGGCATCAACGCCAAACCCCAGGAGGTATCGGCGGATTCAGCTCAGGTGACCGCACTTATCGGCGAACGCGCGCCCTATCAGGCACCGACAGCCAAACCCGTGCAGCCCGTCAAGGCCCAGGGGCCGTCCCAGCGCAAGCCCGCTACATCCGGACAGCGCCGCCGTGGCAACCGCGGTCGCGGTTCCGGTGGTCAGGCGCGAGCGGCCGCGCCGGGCGCCGCCCGGTCCTCGGGATCTGCGCGGACTTCGGGGTCTGCACGGGCTGCGGGGTCTGGACGGACTTCGGGGGCAGCAGGGTCCTCCAGGGCACCCCGCACGTAGTCGAGGTTCGCCTGCATCCCGCGCTCCCACTCGGCGAGCCGGCGCGCCACGATGCGGGCTTCCAACTGCGGAGTCGCGGCGATCGCGTAACTCAACCCGGATGGGTCGGGGCCCATGCGGGCCCACTGCCGAACCAGCACCCCATCGCTGGTGGGTTCGACCTCGAATGCCCACGTTGCGCCCACACCCTGTTCCACCAACACATTCCAGACCCACCGTCGGACCTCGCCCACGTCGTCCACCTCGACGATTTCGCAGTCGGCGTCCCACGTGCCCAGGGCATCATTGTGGTTGCGCCCGCGGAAACGGGCCCCGACACGCACCCGGTCGTCGTCACCCAGCCACTGCACAGCCTGAAGTTCGGACGAGCACCGAACCGGCAGTTCGATGTCGGTGACCTGCTTCCACGCGGCGGCCACATCGCAGCGCACCCGCTGGGTGGCCTCGACCGTCGGCTGATCTCGGTATCGCATGCGATTCAGCGTGCCACACTGGTTATCCATGAAGGTCGGCGTCCTCATCGAACCGCGATTGCCCGGTTCGGTCGAGTTCGCCCTCGCCGCCGAGGACCTCGGCGTGGACTCACTGTGGGTGCCGGAAGTCTGGGGATACGACGCCCTGACCGGGCTGGCGTTTCTCGCCGCGCGCACCACCCGGATCGGCCTGGGAACCTTTGTCGTGCAATTGGGTTCGCGCAGTCCGGCATTGCTGGCGACGTCGGCACTCAGTCTGCAGGAACTTTCCGGCGGACGGTTCGTGCTCGGCGTCGGAACCTCGGGACCCCGCGTCCTGGAGGGGTGGCACGGTGTCCGGTTTCACCGGCCGGTGCAGGCCACCCGGGAGACCGTCGAAATCATCCGTACCGTCAGTCGTGCAGAGCGTCTGGAACATCGCGGAGAGATCTATCCGCTGCCGTTGCCCGACAGCCGCGGCGCGGCACTGGTGCCAATGGTGCGACCCGGCGAGGTTCCGGTCTACATCGCTGCCATGGGGCCGCAAAACCTCCGCCTCACCGGCGAGGTCGCTGACGGTTGGCTGGGTAACGCCTTCATTCCCGAGGCTGCCGACGTTTTCCTGGACCCCATCGCCGAGGGGGCACACCGCGCCGGTCGGAAGGTCAGCGACCTGGACCTGGTCGCCCCGGTCGCCGTCGAGTTCACCCGCAACGCGGCGGAAAGCACCGCCGCTGCGCGCCGGCACGCCGACGGCTACGCGTTCACCATCGGCGCCATGGGTTCCGGACAGGGTCAACAGGCACGCAACTTCTACAACGACGCCTTCACCCGTCTGGGTTACGGGAGCGAGGTCGCCGAGGTGGCTCGGCTCTGGCACGACGGCGAACGAGATCGGGCCCGCGCCGCGGTGCCACTGGACCTGGGTGCGCTGACGAACCTGGTCGGCACGCCCGATGTGATCGCCGAACGCGTCCACCGCTACGAGCTAGCGGGAATCACAACGCTTTTGGCCAAAATCGATGGCTCTTACGGCGCGCAGTTGCCGGTACTGCAGCAACTGCTCTCGGCGATGGGACGACTATGAACGCCACCACGACCAACGGCATCGGCTACCCCCTGGCGACCTACCGCTATGTGAGGTTGCTGCTGATCGCCATCGTCGCCGGACTGCTGGCATCGGTGGTGCTGACCGCCGCGCCGCGCAACTGCTGGCAGAACTCGATCAGTGCCTTTTATTTCACGACCTCGCATGCGGTGTTCATCGCCGCTCTGTGCGCGGCGGGCGCCTGCATGATCGCCTACAAGGGAACCACCAGGGCCGAGGACGTCCTGCTGAACTTCTCGGGTTTCCTGGCTTTTGTGGTCGCGTTCGTCCCGACCGCGAGCCCGACCAACAACCCCAAGGACACCGCGGCACCGGTGTGCGGATTGTGGCTGCCCACCCTGGACACCGCGAGCGCGGCGGTGTCCAACAACATCGTTGCATTGCTGATCGCAACGGTCGCGGGCGTCGCCGTGTACTTGTTCGTGGCCGACCGGGCCAAACCCGCACCGGTGTCCGAAATCCCTTACGGTGGAGCAGAAAATGGCGGGCCGGTGGCGCGTATCGCGGGGTTCGTTCTGCGCGCGGCGCAAGTCGTCGCGCCAGTGGTGGTGGTCATCGCGCTGGTCGCCGGGCTGGTGTGGTTCGCCGTGGACCGGCGTTCGTTCACCGTCAACGGACACGGCGCCGCGGCCATCGGGTTGTTCACCGGCATGATCGCGGTGGTCATCCTGTATGCATGCTATGCGGCGCAACACTTCTGCCGGTGTGCCAGCCGGGGCCGCTTCGCCGCGTTCTACCTGGCGATCGCGGTAGCGATGACGGCCACGTTGATCGCCGTTACGGCATTACACGTGGGTCTGCCGACGTGGAACCACTGGATCCTCGCGCTGGAAACCCTGCTGATCTTGGAGTTCTCCGCTTTCTGGACGGTTCAGACGATCGATTCGTGGAACGGTCCCTATCAACCGGCGGTTACGAAGGACTCTCAGCAGGCATCCGGTAACGACGCCAGCGCTTCTGCGGGTACCCGCACCGATTGACCGGACGGGCAGCCGCGAACGAAGCTCTCGACCGGCATGCGCCGCAGATCCTCACCGGACGGCATTTGCCAGTCCTGCGAGACTTCCCGTGCACCAACGGAATCAATGCCATACATGGCCGCCCAGCCCACCGCGTCCTCGGGATCGGAGTAGGCCACCACCACCGCGTCGTGCGCGGTCATCTGGTCGAGTACCGCGGCAATCGGTTCGTCGGCCTCCACCAGCACCACGACCGGTTGCGCGCCGCACTGCGCGGCCTGCTCGACATGTGCGCGCAACCGGCTCTGGGCACAACCTGGCGCCAGCAGCGTCTGCAGGAACATCCGGTCCGCATAGCGGTCCCGGTGCACCGTGCCGATCTCCTCGCGCACCCACATCCCGCGCACGACGGCTTCGAGGTGTTCGGTCACCGGCGGCAGCCCATCCTTGCTCACATGCAGCCGGTCCAGGAGCTGCGCCCGATAGCTCGACCGCGCTTCGGCCAGGGTCGTTGCGGCGCCACCGCATTCGCTGGGGATGGAGCGGTAGCGGATACTGGGACAGCATTCCGGGGCGACGCTGTAGACGACATTCTCGGCGCGGTTGGTGATTGTCGGGCCGGTCACGGGAGCCTCCGCAGCCCCAGACGCAAACCGCGTCCAGGCCGGCCCGGCATCATCGTCAAGCACATGCGGCCTGGTAGATAGAGTTCGATTCGGTTCACGATCGCAAACCTCCTTGCGGTGTTTGCATTGCAAAGATTCGCGTCCTGCCGCAGTGCAGAACAACGTTCGCCGGCCGAGCCTATCGAGACTTCAGCCGCACTTCCACCGGACTTTCGTCCGGTTCTGAACGTCATACTGCAGCGCAACATTGTTTGCCAAGTAGTTGATTCACGGCAAAGGCGCGGGTCAGCGGCCAGCGCCGGGCTACCGAAAGGCCCGCGCGCGTCAACCGCTCGTCGAGTGTGCATAGAAACATAGATCTCGCACCGGCGTCGAATCCGGGGCGCACACTCGACGCAGAAGTCCGCATCACGTACCCGCCCCAAAACCCGGACCCGACACCCATGCGCAGATTTGATCAAATATAATTGCCACACTGGCCCCACCGCCGCGGAGGAAACATATGGACCTGAACTGGTCAGACGCCGATCTTGCATTCCGCGACGAGGTGCGGACGTTCCTCGACGAGAAGCTCACCGACGATCTGCGCGCGGCGGGCCGGCTGATGACCAGCGTCTACGCCGAACACGAGGCCAGCATGGCGTGGCAGGCGATCCTGCACGAACGCGGCTGGGCCGCCCCGGCATGGCCGGTCGAGCACGGCGGCTGTGACTGGACGCTCACCCAGCACTACATCTTCAGCCGCGAATCCCAGCTCGCCGGGGCCCCGAGCCTGTCCCCGATGGGCATCCGGATGGTCAGCCACGCGATCATGAAGTTCGGCAGCAAGGAGCAGAAGGAGTTCTTCCTGCCCGCCATCCTGACCGGCGAGGTGTTCTTCTGTCAGGGCTACTCCGAACCGGAGTCCGGTTCGGACCTCGCCTCCCTGCAGATGTCGGCGGTGGAAGACGGCGACGACCTGATACTCACCGGCTCCAAGATCTGGACCACCCACGCAGTCGAGGCCAACTGGATGTTCGCCCTGGTGCGCACCACCCGCTCCGAACGCAAACAGCAGGGCATCACATTCGTGCTACTGGATATGACCAGCCCGGGCATCGAGATCCACCCGCTGGTGATGACCTCCGGCGAAGAGGTGCAAACCCAGGTGTTCTTCGACGGCGTGCGGGTGCCGAAGGCCAACGTGCTGGGCAAGATCGACGACGGCTGGACCGTCGCGAAGTATCTGCTCGAATTCGAACGCGGCGGTGGCGCAACGGCTCCGGCACTGCAGGTACTGGCCGGGGAGATCGCCACCGCGGCGGCCGCACAACCCGGCCCCACCGGTGGCAGGCTCATCGACGACCCGGCGTTCGCACGCAAGCTCGCCGATGCGCGCATCCGCACGGAGGTGCTCGAGATCCTCGAGTTCCGCACATTGATCACCGTCGCGCAAGGCGGCAACCCGGGCCCCGCGTCGTCGATGCTCAAGGTGCTGTCCACCGAGCTGAGTCAGTCGCTGACCGAATTGGCGATGGAGGCCGCCGGGCCCCGCGGTCGCGTCTACCAGCCGCACGCGACCCGTCCGGGCGGACCGGTGACCGAGTACCGGCCGCCGGCCGACGGCTACGTCAGCGGCCAACCCTGGCAGGCGGTCGCGCCGCTGCGCTACTTCAACGACCGCGCGGGCTCGATCTACGCCGGTAGCAACGAGATTCAGCGAAACATCCTGGCCAAAGCGGCCCTGGGCCTGTAGGGGGAACGACATGGATTTCAACCTCAGCTCCGAGCAGGAACTGCTGCGTGACGGCCTCACCAAATTCCTCGCGACGCGTTATGACCTCACCACCAGCCGCGCCGCCGCCAAGACCGGCCCCGGTTGGCAGCCCGAGATCTGGCGGTCGTTCGCCGACGAACTCGGCATCCTGGGCGCCGCGCTGCCCGAAGCGGTCGGCGGGATGGGCGGCGGCCCGGTCGAGGTGATGGTGATCGCCGAGGCACTCGGCTACGCGCTTGCCGTCGAGCCGTACATCAATACCGCCGTGGTGTCGGCCGGGCTGTTGGTCCGCGCCGGCGGCGAGGCCGCTGAGACGGTGCTCGGCCAAATCGCCGAGGGTACCGCGATTGTCGCGCTGGCCGATGAGCCCGTCAGCGCAGTCACGGCGGTGCGTGACGGTGACGACTGGGTACTCGACGGCAGCAAGATCGTGGTCTCGGATGCTCCGCTGGCCACCCATCTGCTAGTGACGGCGGCGACCGAGGACGGAATTGCGTTGTTCCTCACCGAGTTCGACGCGCAGGCGCCGCAAGCGGGCCTGCAGGTGCACGGGTATCGCACCATCGACGACCGGCGGGCCGCCGACCTCACCTTCGACGGCCTCCGGTTGCCCGGGTCGACTCACCTCGGGCCGGCGGCGGATTCGCTGCAGCTCGCGCACGACGAGGGTGCGGCGGCGGTGTGCGCCGAGGCTGTCGGCGGAATGCGCAAGGTACTCGCCGACACGGTCGAGTACGCCAAGCAGCGCCACCAGTTCGGCCAGCCGATCGGCAGCTTCCAGGTGCTCCAGCATCGGATGGTCGACATGTACATGGAAGTCGAGCAGGCCGCCTCCGCGGTGCTGCTGGCCGTGCTCAACCTCGAGGCCACCCCGCAGATCCGCGCCAAGACGGTGTCGGCCGCCAAGGCCACGGTCGGGCGCGCGGCCCGCTTCGTCGGCCAGAATGCTGTGCAGTTGCACGGCGGGATGGGCATGACCGAGGAGCTGGCGATCGGCCACTATTTCAAGCGGCTCACCGCAGTCCAATACGAATACGGCACCACCGACGCCCATGTGACCCGGTACGCCGAACTCACCAAAAATTGACGTACGCGACTGCCGAAACTGATAGAGCTGAACGTGTTTAACGGCGTGTCGAAGTGGTTAACACTGCTAGCAACTACGGATAATACAAACACCTGAGCGAGAGAAAGTGCGTCGACAACCGACGCCACCGCAAATGGCGCTGGTTGCTCGCACGGTTGACGGCACGGCAGTGCGTCGGGCCGTTCCGGGATCGATATGGAGGTTCCATGCCCGCCATCGCCCAAAAGGCCGGTACTGATCTGCACAGTGAAATCACCGTGGCGCTGGCACGGGTGCGAGCGGCACGTGAGGCCGGCGACACCGGCCAGCAGTCGCTGTCGGAACGTCGGCTCGACTGGTTGCTGAGCCGGCTCCCCCGCAAGCGCTGACCTGCCGGCTGCACAGACAATAGGTGCCCACGACCAACCCTGGCACCGACAGTTGCGCAGCGCTGCATAGCTTGTCGGACTGGATAATTCATCGCGCGCCGATTTGTGGTTGGCGCTCTTCAACAACAATGGCCATCGCCCCGGGCAGGTGACCGAGTCGCGCCCCGGATTCCTCGGCGAGGACACCTTCGACTGACCTCCCTCAGCAGCATCATCACCGACCTAGTGGCGGCCCCGCTGGCGCACCCTTGACGACGCCCCGAAAAGCGCCGTGACCGTCGCGACCAATCAAATAAATTGATTGATTTATTCATCTCCGTACTGTTCACTGAGAGCTGTGAACACCGCCGGGCAGGCGATCCGCTTCGACGTGCCGGCGTGCACCCAGTGAAGGAAGTCGTTGATGTCTGACACCGCTACCGACGTTCCCGCCGACGAGGGAACGGACATACCCGATTTCCCCATGGCACGCGCTGCGGGATTCCCGTTCGCGCCTCCGCCGGATGTCTTGAAGCGCAGCGAGACCAACCAGCTGTTCCGGGTGCGGATCTGGGATGGCAGTACCCCATGGTTGATCACCGGGTACGAAGCGATCCGGGCACTGTTCACCGACGCGCGCGCCAGTGTCGACGACCGCAAGCCGGGCTATCCGCACTGGAACGAAGGCATGCTGTCCACGGTGCACAAGAGGCCCCGGTCCGTGTTCACCTCGGATGCCGAGGAACACACCTTCTATCGCCGCATGTTGTCCAAACCCTTCACGTTTCGCCGCGTCGAGGCCCTTCGCGATGCGGTACAGAAGATCACCGACGAGCACGTCGACGCCATTCTGGCCGGCCCGCAACCCGCCGACCTGGTAGAGACGTTGGCCCTGCCGATCCCTTCACTGGTTATCAGTCACCTGCTGGGTGTGCCGTACGAGGACGCCGAGTTCTTCCAGGAACAGTCCCACATGGGCATGGGTCGCTATGCCAGCGCCGAGGACACCGCGAAAGGCGCTGGCGCCCTGGCGAAGTACCTGAAGGGTCTGCTGGAAAAGAAGATGGAGGACCCCGGCGAAGATCTGGTGTCCGATCTCGCCGAGCGGGTGAAGGAAGAAGAGATCTCGCTGCGGGAGGCGGCCCAGCTGGCCACCGGCGTTCTGATCGCCGGCCATGAGACCACCGCGGGCCAGATCGCCGTCAGCATCGTGGCGCTGCTGGAGAACCCCGAACAGCTGGCGATATTGCGTGACACCGAGGACCCGAAGGTGGTCGCGGTCGCCGTCGAGGAACTGCTGCGCTATTGCAGCATCATCCAGACCGGCCAGCGGCGCATCGCCACCGAGGACATCGAGGTCGGAGGTGAGACCATTCGCGCCGGCGAGGGCATCATCCTCGATGTCGCCCCGGCCAACTGGGACACCCGTCAATTCCCGCAACCGGACCAGCTGAAGCTCGATCGCGAGGACGGCCCGAACGTCGCCTTCGGATACGGGCGGCATTCGTGCGTGGGTCAGCAGCTGGCCCGCATGGAACTACAGATCACCCTGCCGACGTTGTTCCGCCGCATTCCGACCCTGCAGCTCGCCGTTCCCCGCGACGAGCTCCCGTTCAAACACGATGCGCTGTCCTACGGTCTGTACGAATTGCCGGTCACGTGGTGAACCGCCCGAATCTGGCGCTGACGGTGCCCGATCAGACCGGCCGGCACGCTGTCGTCACCGGGGCCAACGGCGGGCTCGGCTTCGGGCTGGCCAAACACCTCGCCGCCGCCGGTGCCGACGTCGTGCTGGCGGTACGCAACGGCGCCAAAGGGGATGCCGCCGCGGCCGAGATTCGTCGGGCGGTCCCGCAGGCCAAGGTCCGCGTCAAGCTCGTCGACCTGGCGTCTCTGGCCAGCGTCGAGGACTTCGCC
Source organism: Mycobacterium sp. (assembly GCA_036273805.1). GTDB lineage: Bacteria > Actinomycetota > Actinomycetes > Mycobacteriales > Mycobacteriaceae > Mycobacterium. The sequence goes on along the minus strand of DASUGW010000187.1, from coordinate 127 downwards.
GCGGACCTGAGCGCCGAGGGTCGTCAGATCGACATCCTCATCAACAATGCAGGCGTGATGACCCCGCCGGCCAAGCAGACCACCGACGATGGCTTCGAATTGCAGTTCGGCGCAAACCATCTGGGAC
>DASUGW010000186.1:0-4391 GCA_036273805.1 Mycobacterium sp. | reverse complement strand
CCACCATGCGGGAATGTTGCCGATCTTCCGGCATACCGTCGAGGAGTTGTTCGCCGCCGGTCTGGTGCGGGCCGTGTTCGCCACCGAGACACTGGCTTTAGGCATCAACATGCCGGCCCGCACGGTGGTTCTGGAGCGGCTGGTCAAGTTCAACGGTGAGCAGCACGCCCCGCTGACGCCGGGGGAATACACCCAGTTGACCGGGCGCGCGGGCCGTCGGGGGATCGACGTCGAAGGGCACGCCGTCGTGCTCTGGCACCCCGACACCGAACCGGCCGAGGTGGCGGGCTTGGCCTCGACGCGCACGTTTCCGCTGAAGAGTTCGTTCGCGCCGTCGTACAACATGACGATCAACTTGGTGCAGCAGATGGGTCCGGAGGCGGCCCGCGCGCTGTTGGAGCGATCGTTCGCGCAGTATCAGGCCGACCGCTCGGTGGTCGGTCTGGTGCGCGGCGCCGAGCGCGGTGAACGCATGCTCGAGGAGATTGCCGAGGAACTCGGCGGACTCGACAGCCCGGCGCTGGACTACATGCGGTTGCGCGCGAAGATCTCCGAAAAGGAACGCGCACAAGCACGTTCGTCGCGGCTGCAGCGCCGGCAAGCGGTAAACGATGCGCTGACCGAGCTGCGCCGGGGTGACATCATCAACATCACCGGAGGTCGGCACGGGGGCCTGGCCGTGGTGCTGGAGCCGGCCCGCGACGAGGACGATCCGCGGCCACTGGTGCTCTCGGAGCACCGCTGGGCCGGCCGTATCTCGGCGGCCGATTACTCCGGCGGATCACGTGCGATCGGCACGATGTCGCTGCCCAAACGGGTGGAGCACCGCCAACCACGGGTGCGCCGGGATTTGGCTTCCGCACTGCGGTCTGCCGCCGCCGGTCTGGTGGTTCCGAGCGCGAAGGGCAAGCGCAGCAACCGGTCCGAAGAGGACTTCGATCCGGAACTCATTGAGCTGCGCGAGCAACTGCACCGCCATCCCGCGCATTCTGCCCCCGACCGCGAAACCAGCGCCCGCCTAGGCGAACGGTATCTGCGCCTGGAACGGGAGAACGCCCAGTTGCGCCAGAAGATCGCGGCAGCCACCAATTCGCTGGCCCGCACCTTCGACCGGATCGTCGGCCTGCTGTCCGAACGCGGGTTCATCACGGCCGCCGAAATGCACGGCCGCACAGTGGTGCAGGCCACCGATGCCGGCAAGCTGTTGGCACGCATCTACAGCGAAAGCGATCTGCTGGTCGCCGAATGCCTGCGTACGGGCGCGTGGAAGGATCTGGCGCCCGCCGAGCTGGCCGCAATGGTGTCGGCGGTGGTCTTCGAGGCGCGTGGCAGTGACGGTCCGTCGCCGCAACTGCAGGATGTTCCGACGGCGGGGCTGCGCCGGGCGCTGGTGGCCACCCGCCGGCTGTCGGGCCAATTGCGTGCCGACGAGAACCGGCACCGGCTGGCGCCGTCGCGTGAGCCCGACGAGGGCTTCGTCGCTGCCGCCTACCGTTGGGCAAGCACCGGAGATTTGGCGTCGGCGCTCGATGCTGCCGATCCGTCTGGTGGGAGTCCTTTGCTGGCAGGGGATTTCGTGCGGTGGTGCCGGCAGATTCTGGACCTGCTGGACCAGGTGCGAATCGCCGCACCGGATGCCACGTTGCGCGCGGTGGCCAAGCGGGCCATCGACGATGTGCGACGCGGTGTGGTCGCCGTGGACTTCTGAGCTAGCCGGCGTAGAAGTTTCCGTGGAACCCTTGCGGTATGTGATGCGTCAGCGCGGCGGTGAAGACCGGTCCGGCTGCGACGTCGCGGGCGTCGAGCACCACCAGACGTGAACGGTGTTGGTCCGCTTCGTATTCGACGGTCAGCAGCCAACCGTCGTCCTCGTCGACGGCATCTGGCCGCGGAGTGAAGACCGGCTCGCAGAAGCTGTTTCCGGCCCTTTCGCAGTGATGTGTGTGTTCGGTCTGGGTCTGCAGGTCGATCTTGGTGACGGCGTCGTAGAGGCTGCCCAATCGGTGGCGGCTGGCGATGTAGGCGTACCGATGCGGGGTGCCCTCGCGATCGGGGTGGTGGCGCGGGAACTCGCACACCGTGTTACTGATCCGCTCGCGACGAACCGTTCCGCGCGCCGTCACCGTCAGCCGGGTGAATTCCGATGGTGCTTCAGCCAGGCTTCGGGTTCGGAAATCGGCGATGCAGCCGACGATCTCGCCGTCGGCGTACGTGATGGCGTCGATCACCGTGTCCCCGGCGTGCTCATAGGCGTTGCTCAGGTGGAATTGCAGCACGGTGTCGGTCTCCACCGAGCGCGTCTGCCCGTTGCTGCGGTCGACGAGGATGATGACGCTGCCCTTTTCAGGGCGGTAGCGCAGCGCCTCGCCGATGGTCTTGCGGGCTGTTACCACCGGTATGACGTCGGGGATCATCGGCGAAATCACGAACACCAGTTGACTTTCCGTCATCGCGAAGTCGTGCACCATGGCCGGGTAGGGCAGCTTCACCGACCCGAAATGCCGCATCCGGCCCGCGCTGTTCATTGCGTAGATGCGCAGATGTGCGGTGGGGAACAGTTCGACGCCGAAGTTGTACATCTCGCCGGTGCGCGGGCAGACGCTCGGGTGCGCCGAATAGGACCCGATCCAGTGCAGGCGGCCACCGAACCGGCGTGCGCCGCGGGTTTCCAGCGTGGTCGGGTCCAGCTCGTAGGGCGGACCACCCTCCCACAGCGCGAACAGCCGTCCGGCGTGGCGAATGATGTTGGTGTTGGCCAGATTCGGGGGTGCCGGTGCGATCATGTTCGCTAGCCAGCCGCCCGGTGCGGGTGTGCCCAGATGCCGGGTCGGCCCCTTGGCGCGGTAGTGCCTGGTGTGGACGTACCGGTTGCGGTAATGCACGCGCCCGTCCTCGATGACGAACCTGGACACCATGCCGTCGCCGTCGAACAAATGCCGCAGCGGGCGATGCCGGTAGTCCTCCCAGCGGCCCGGGCCGTTGCGATACAGAGTTCCCCGAAGACCCGCGGGTAGCTCACCCGTCGTTTCGGCGAGCTCGTAGTCGTATTCGAGGTGCAGCGGTTCGGATACGCCGAGGGCGGCGATGTCGTCTGCCGGCAGCGCGCTGAGCCGGCGCTGTGCGGCCAGGCGCTCAGGCTCGGTTAACGAGTTCAGGTAGGTCTGGGTACCGGGCTTGAGCGTCGGAGCGTTGAGCTGTGCCGTCATGACCCACCTTGTGAGATGATTAGTGAATTCGTCTCAGACGCTATCGGATGGGGATTCCGTGGACAAGGACGAGGCGCTGACGCTGGCCCTGCGTCATGTGGCCGCCGAAGGTGTGCGCACGTTGTCGTTGACCGGACTGGCCGAACGTGCGGGAGTGTCGCGGGCGACGGTGTACCGGATGTTTTCCGGGCGTGCCGATCTCATGGCGCAACTGGCCGCGCGCGAAATGCAGTTCATGGTCGTGGCGGGAATGGCCGAACTTGATCTCACCGCGCCGACCGCACAGGTGGCGGCGGATCTGGTCACCTTCGCGCTCGGCTATCTGCGCCGGCACCGGGGACTGAATCGCGTGCGCGAGTTGGAGCCCGAATCTCTGTTGACGTTTGTCATCACGCACGACGGGGCGCAGCTCAACGTCATCGAGCTGGTCACCTCGTACGTCGAGCCGGTGCTGGCTGATCCGCGCCACCGGCCGCAGCTGGCAATGCCGCCGCGCCAAGCGGCCGAGCACCTGGTGCGGTTGGTGCTCTCGCACTTTCTCGCCGAAAGCCGCAACATCGACGATGCGGCACTCGGGGTCCTCGCGGCGCGTGCGGTCTGCCGTTCGTGAAAGCGACGTTCACCAGGAAAAACGGCACTCTTACGACACGGTAACGGTTCGCCGGGATGGGTGTTGACAGCGGGTAGTGTGGGGCAAACGCTACGGTTGAGACCGGTATGCCCGGCGCCGACCTGAGGCGGGCATCGCCCGGCATGACACGAGATCCACGAGATCACCAAGGAGAGACGATGACGGGACCGCAAGGATCCGACCCGACGCAGCCGTACCCGGGTTCGGACCAGCCGGCCGACGCCGCGTCCGAGCCGACGCCGGACGCCACCAGCTGGCAGCCACCCGCCACCCCCGATCCGTCGACAACCTGGCAGCAGACACCCGCTTACACGCCGCCGCAGTACTCGCCGTACGCACAGCCCGGCTATCAGCAGCCTCAGCAATATCCCGACCCCGGCGCTGCGCCCGGCTACCAGCAGCCCGGCGCGTACGGCGTGCCGCAGTACGGCCAGCAGCAGTATGGGCAGCCGCAGTACCCGCAGTACGGCCAGCAGCCGGGAGCTTACGGTGCCCCGCAGTACGGTCAGCCGCCCTACGGGCAGCCCGGTCAGCCGCAGTACGGCCAGCCCGGG
>DASUGW010000185.1:0-46738 GCA_036273805.1 Mycobacterium sp. | reverse complement strand
TGAGTTGTTGGATGCGGAGTCGGTTGCCGGGCATTTGTTGAAGTCCGACAGCATGTTTGCGTTCTTGGCGGCGCATCGTTCGCAGTTGTTTCCCGAGGAGATGTTCGCCGATCTGTTTCCGTCGAGGCGGGGCCGACCGAGTGTTCCGGCCGAGGTGATGGCCTCAGTGATCACTTTGCAGGCGCTGCACGGCCTGTCGGACAACGAGACGGTCGAGGCGGTCACCTTCGATCTGCGGTGGAAGGCGGCCTGCGGCATGCCGATCACCGCGACGGCGTTTCACTCCACGACGTTGACCTACTGGCGGCGCCGGTTGGCCGCCTCAGACCGCCCGAACCGGATCTTCGAGGCGGTCAAAGCCGTTGTCACCGAGACCGCAGCGCTGGCCAAAAAGACACGGCGGGCGCTGGATTCCACCGTCCTGGACGACGCGGTCGCCACCCAGGACACCGTCACGCAGCTGATCGCCGCGATCCGCCGGGTCCGCCACGAGGTACCCGGCGCCGCGCAGGTCATCGAGGCCCAGTGCACCGCGCATGACTATGACGACCCGGGCAAACCCGCGATCGCCTGGAACGACAAACCCGTCCGTGACCAGCTCGTTGATGGCCTGGTCGGTGACGTGCACCGGCAGCTCGGTCATCTCCCCGAGCAGGATCTCGGGCCCTGGCCGCCGAAGCGGTGGCGTTGTTGGCGCTGGTCGCCGGCCAGGACGTCGAACCGATCGAGGGCTCCGACGGCACCGACGGGCAGTGGCGCATTGCGCAGACGGTCGCCCCGGACCGGGTCATCTCCACCGTCGATCCTGACGCCCGCCACGTGGACAAAACGGTGCACCGCCGACAGGACGGCTTCAAGGCCCATATCGCGGTCGAACCTGACACCGGGATCATCACCGACTGCGTCTTGACGAAGGCCGGTGGCGTCGACAACCACGAGGCCGTGGTCGGGTTGGCCCTGCTCGACGACGAACGGGCTGCGGTGCGGGTGCTCGGCGATTCGGCCTATGGCACTGGTGCAGCGCGGGCGGCACTGGCTGATCGTAAGCACGCCGCGGTGATCAAGCCGATCCCGCTGCGGACGCCGGTGCCCGGCGAATTCACCAGTGACGACTTCCACATCGATTTCGATGCCCGCACCGTGACTTGTCCGGCCGCGCACACCGTCGCGATCACCCCCAGCGGCGGCGCGAAATTTGAAAAGCACTGCCGCTCATGTCCTTTACGGACGCAGTGCACCACCGCCAAGCACGGACGCAAACTTACCATCAGCGCACACGAACACCATTTGCGCGCAGCACGGGCAACGGCGCGCACACCCGAGTGGCAGGCCGAGTACCGCCGGCATCGACCCATGGTGGAACGCTTGATCGCCTGGCTCACCCGAGGTAACCGCAACGTTCGCTACCGCGGTGTGGCTAAGAACGATCACTGGCTGCACCACCGCACCGCAGCGCTAAACCTGCGCCGACTGCTCACCATGGGCCTGACCCACACCGGCATCACCTGGGCCATCGCCTGAGACCAGAAACACCTGCCCTGCCGACCGGAACATCGGACGTCACTGCCGAAGCGGCGCGGCGATCTCGTATCTGTCGACCTCCGGGCCTGACTTCGCACACGCGCCAACGAGCGCGCCCCCAACAAACCACTAATTCAGCAGGCTCCTAGCTGTTGCGCTCGGGGTCAGTGGGGCTGTCAACCATCCCCAAATCGCCTGGGCCGACGACGCTTCCGGCCCAGCTGCACCGTCGTCTCTCAGTGGTGGCGATGGGGCTGCTCCCCGTCCGCAGCGAGCGGTGACGCGGGCCGGCCGACAGGGCGCCAAGGCTCCGAACAAGACCAAAGGCTCAATCCAATTCCACCAAGCCGGTGTCGGCTGAGAGTGGAGGCGAGCAGAGCAGCGGCCCTGCTGATCCCGGCTCACGGACCGGCGCCGCCGAATCCCTCGTCCTGGCTTCGTTCGGCACCGCCAAAAGCAAGAACGCCGAGTCCACCAAGCGCGCACGCACCAGCGACGCCGACGCGACGGCTTCGAAGGACAGCACGTCGCGGGCCGATGTCCATCAGCCGGGGAGAGTGACCGATGCCGGTGTGCCACGGCCGGCAACGGCAACAACCACGAACACCGACACGGCTGTTCGGGCAGCGATCTCACCCGCGGCCACAGTCCTGAAGAGTGCGGCCACGACGGACGCAAGCTCGGCAGCGGTGTCCACGTCCGGACCACAGGCGTCGCTCACCGTCACCGCAGTCACCGCGCCACCTGTATCCGTAGTGCATCCGCTCCGTGGCCTCGTCCTCGGCGTGCTCGGCATCTTCGGGTTCAACTCGGCACCCGGGGCTACCAACAACCCGATTCTGGCGGGCCTATGGGGTCTGTACCGCCGCTACGAATCCGTCTTCGAACCCGACAAACCGCAGTTCGTCAGCGCCAGCGTGGTCAGCACCGCATTCACCAACGGACAGACCGTCGTCACGTTGGCGGTGGATTTCGCCGGCGCCCAAGGCGAAGCCCTGACCTACCACACCGTCAACGGTGCCACCGGGACTCTGACCGCCAACGCCGATGGCACCTACACATACAGCACCAAAACGCTCGGTACCGATCAGCTGCAGTTCGTGGCGACCGAGCCCGGATCGTGGTTCGTCGGCAACCTTCCCGGCGCGCTGTCATCGCAGTTCGACCGCTCCGCGAGCGTCACCCTGTCGGTGACCACCACCAACACTCACGTCGCACCGGTCATCGACAGCGTGACGTCAACCCCGCGGGTCGGCAACACCTGGACTGTGACCGTCAACGGCCATGACACCTACGGCCATGCCGTGACATATTCGCTCAGCGCCGACGACCCCACGCACGTCAGCATCACCGGATCCGGCGGCACCTACACCGTCACGGTGAGCGACACCGCCTGGGCTGCAGCCAATCCCGGCGCCCAGATCATCGTGACTGCCACCGCATCCGTTGGGTCGACCACCGTCACCGGTACCCCGACGGCCATCGGCACCGTCAACAACGCCATCGCCGTCGGCTACAGCGGCAACGGCCAGACTAACGTCCCGGCTCTGCCCGACGGCCTCACCTACACCGCGATCACCCCCGGCTACTACCACACCGTGCTGCTGCGCTCCGACGGCCAGGTGATCGCCATCGGCCTCAGCGACTACGGGGAAGGCGATATCCCAGCTCTGCCGGACGGCGTGGTCTACACCGGGGCATACCCCGGAACGTTCATCACCTATCTGATCACGGCGGTGGCCGGCGCAACGGCGCCCGACGTTCCGACGGTGTAGTCGAGCAGCCTGCACAGAGCAGGGTCTACGCCGCGCTCGCTAACGCTTCGCGAAGATTGTCCGGTGCCAACCCTTTTCGGGTTCACCGGTGATGTCACTCATCACATGCTTGATGGTGAGGTATTCCTCGAACGAGTACTGGCTCATGTCCTTGCCGAAGCCGGATGCGCCCACACCGCCGTGTGGCATCTCGGAGATGATCGGGATGTGGTCGTTGATCCACACACAGCCGGCGTCGATCTCCCGCGAGGCGCGCTGCGCCCGGTAGACGTCGCGCGTCCAGGCCGAGGCGGCGAGCCCGTACTCAGTGTCGTTGGCCTGCCGCAGCGCATCGTCGTCGTCGGTGAAGGCCCGCGCCGTCAGCACCGGCCCGAAGATCTCGTCGCGATACACCTCGGAAGACTCGGCCACGTCGGCGATCAACGTCGGCCGGTAGAACGCTCCGGGCAGATCCGGGGCGATGCCGCCGGTGACCACCCGCCCACCCTGATCCGGCGCGCGGGAGACCATGCCGGCAACCTTGTCCCGGTGGGCAATTGAGATCAGCGGGCCGATATCGGTGTCGGGGTCCAACGGGTCGCCGACCACGATCCGGGACATCACCTCGTCAACCCCGGCGACGAAGTCGTCGTACAGCGAACGAGCAACGATCGCGCGGGTCGCGGCGGTGCAGTCCTGACCAGAGTTGATCAGCGCCGCCGCGACCGCGCCCTGCACAGCGGCGCCGAGGTCGGCGTCGTCGAAGACCACGAACGGCGCCTTGCCTCCGAGTTCCAACTGGGTTCGGTGTCCGTGCACCGCGGCGGCGGCCATCACCTTGCGTCCCACCGCCGTGGAGCCGGTGAACGTCACCACGTCGACGTCGCGATGCCCAGCCAGCGCGGTGCCCACATCAGCCCCTGCACCGGTGACGACGTTGAGCACGCCGTCGGGCAAGCCGGCTTCAGTGGCGAGGCGGGCCAGAGTCAGCGTGGTCAGTGGTGTCAGCTCCGCGGGCTTGATGACGACCGCGCAACCGGCGGCCAGCGCGGGCACCACCTTCCACACCGCCATCTGCAGCGGATAGTTCCACGGCGTGATCGTGGCGACCACACCGACGGCCTCACGACGAATGGCCGAGGTGTGATCGCCGGAGTACTCGGCAGTGGCCTTGCCTTCCAGGTGGCGTGCCGCGCCCGCGAAGAACGCGACATTGTCGACACTGCCCGGCACGTCGAATTCGGTGGCGAGTCGCACCGGCTTGCCGCACTGGGCCACTTCCTCGGCGATGAAGACCTCGGCATTGGCGTCCATCAACTCGGCCAGCCTGGCCAGAACGCCTGCCCGCTCCGCAGGCGTCGCACGCGCCCAGTCGGGGAACGCGGTGCGCGCCGCGGCGACCGCGGCATCGACGTCAGCGGGGCCGGCCAACGCCAGCTCGGCGACGGTTGAACCGTCGCTCGGATTGACGACGCGATGCAGAGCGCCGCTGGTCAGCAGGGCTGCACCGTTGATCCAACTGCTGGCGATCCTGCTGTCCCGTAACGTTGCGATCATGGGGCAACGCTAGTCGACCACTCCCCCATCGGACCACCCAAAAGCTACGCATTCCGGTATTTCGGCATTTCCGTACAGGCGATATTGATCGCCACATTTGCCTAGAACAACGAATTCCGTGACAATCGGACACATGCGTGAGCCAGGTCCCAACCGCGTGGTCAATGGGTCCACGCCCCAGTCGGTGCAGCTCGACGACCTGTCCAAGGCGATCATCGAGAATCTGCAGCAGGACGGACGCCGTTCGTATGCGGGCATCGGAAAGGCGGTCGGACTGTCCGAGGCGGCCGTGCGCCAGCGGGTGCAACGGCTGGTCGACGCCGGCGTCATGCAGATCGTGGCGGTCACCGATCCGCTGCAGCTGGGGTTCTCCCGGCAGGCGATGATCGGCATCCGATGCACCGGCGACACCTTCAAGGTCGCCGACCAATTGGCCGCCCTCGATGCAGTGGATTACGTGGTGATGACGGCGGGATCGTTCGACATCATCGTCGAGGTGGTGTGCGAGGACGACGACGGACTGCTCGAACTATTGAACACCAAGATCCGGGCTGTGCCGGGCGTGATGACTACTGAAACCCTGGTATACCTCAAACTCGTTAAACAGCAATACAATTGGGGTACTCGCTGATGAATTCCGCTACCAGCAACGAACTTTCCGCCAAGGCCAACCGCCACCTGTGGGGTCATTTCTCACGGCACGGTGCCGGAATCACGCCACCCATCATCACCCGCGGCGAGGGTATCCACATCTGGGACGACAAGGGCCGCAAGTACATCGATGGCCTGTCCGGCCTCTTCGTGGTCCAGGTCGGCCATGGCCGCAAAGAGCTCGCCGAAGCGGCTGCCAAGCAGGCCGAGCAGTTGGCATTCTTCCCACTGTGGAGCTATGCCACCCCGAGCGCGATCGAACTCGCCGAGCGGATTTCCACCTACACCCCGGGCGACCTGAACCGCGTGTTCTTCACCACTGGCGGCGGCGAGGCCGTCGAGAGTGCGTGGAAGCTGGCGAAGCAGTACTTCAAGTTGACCGGAAAACCCGGCAAGCACAAGGTGGTTTCGCGCTCCATCGCCTACCACGGCACGCCGCAGGGCGCGCTGGCCATCACCGGAATCCCGGCGTTCAAGGCTCCGTTCGAGCCGCTGACACCCGGTGGCTTCCGCGTGCCCAACACCAACTTCTACCGCGCGCCGGCACCGTACGACAACGACCCCAAGGCATTTGGGCAATACTGCGCCGACCGCATTGCCGAGGTGATCGAGTTCGAGGGCCCCGACACCGTCGCCGCGGTATTCCTCGAGCCGGTACAAAACGCCGGCGGCTGCTTCCCGCCGCCCCCCGGCTATTTCGAGCGGGTCCGCGAGATCTGCGACGAATACGACGTGCTGCTGGTCTCCGACGAGGTTATCTGCGCCTACGGCCGTATCGGATCGATGTTCGCGTGCAACGACTTCGGCTACACGCCGGACATCATCACCTGCGCCAAGGGTCTGACTTCGGGCTACTCGCCGATCGGCGCGATGATCGCCAGCGACCGGCTGTTCGAACCGTTCAACGACGGCAAGACCGTGTTCGGGCACGGCTACACCTTTGGCGGGCACCCGGTGTCGGCCGCAGTGGCGCTGGCCAACCTGGACATCTTCGAACGCGAAGGCCTCAACGACCGGGTTCATGAAAACGCTCCGGCCTTCCGCGCAACACTGGAGAAGCTGTACGAACTGCCGATCGTCGGCGACATCCGCGGCGAGGGCTACTTCTACGGCATCGAACTCGTCAAGGACAAGACCACCAAGGAGACCTTCAACGACGAGGAGTGCGAGCGACTGCTTCGGGGTTACCTGACCCCGGCGCTATGGGAAGCCGGGCTGTACTGCCGTGCCGACGACCGTGGGGACCCGGTGGTGCAATTGGCTCCCCCGCTGACGTGCGGGCAGGCCGAGTTCGACGCCATCTACGAGGTGCTGCACGGCGTACTGTCCGAGGCATCCAACCGGGTGTAGGCACCGGCCTACCGGGCAGAAACCGCTCGGCCGTTGTCGTTTCGGGCGTACAGTCTGCCGGATGTCGCGTAGGCCGCCGATCGATCCTGTCCGCTGGACCCCGCCACCGGTCGACGATCTTCCGGCTTTCCCGGCCGCCGACCTGACGGTCGTACCGATGCCCGGCGACCAGCCCGAGGATGTCGTCGCCGACGCAGCCGGGCAATTGTGGACCGGCCTGATCGACGGTCGCATCGTGCGCGTCTCTCCCGACGGAGCGACAACGGTGGTGGCCGAAACCGGTGGGCGTCCGCTCGGCATGCACGTGGCACGCGACGGCCGAGTGTTGATCTGTGACAGCCACCGAGGTCTGCTGGCGCTGGACCCGTCGACCGCGAAGCTGTCGACGCTGGTCGAGTCGGTGAACGGCCGACCGCTGGTGTTCTGCTCGAATGTCACCGAAACCTCAGACGGCACAATCTATTTCACCGAGTCCACCAGCCGGTTCCACTTCGAGCACTACGAAAGCGCGATCGTCGAGGCCCGGGGCACGGGTGGCCTGTACCGGCTCGCCCCCGATGGAACTGTCAGCACCCTGGTCGACGGCCTGTACTTTGCCAACGGCGTCACCGCAACCGCCGACGAGTCGGCGCTGGTGTTCGCCGAGACCCAGGGCCGGCGGCTCTCCAAATACTGGCTCACCGGACCACAGGCCGGCACGGTGACCCCGTTGGCGGTGCACCTTCCGGGCATGCCCGACAACATTTCGACAGGCTCGAACGGCCGCATTTGGGTCGCGATGGTGAGCCCCATCATCACGGCCGCCGAGCGGTTGGCCCCACGTGCGCCCGCTCTGCGCCGACTACTGTGGCGGCTGCCGGAGGCACTGCAGCCGAAGCTCAAACCGCAGGTGTGGGTGGTGGCTTTCGACGGCGACAGCGGTGCGGCCGTCAGCGGTGTGCAGAGCCATCGCCCGGACTTCGGTGCGGTCACCGGCGTCGTGGAATCGGGTGGCAAATTGTGGATGTCCAACATCGCATTTCCGGCCTTGGCGCACTGCCCGCTGCCCGCCTGAGTGGGCCGCTGAGTTCGACCGGCACTGCCCGCCAACGGCGACGTCACAAATCCCAATAGTCACACCCGTCACAGCGCGCCTCCCCGGCCGACGGATGGCCGTCACCTAGTCTGCAGGCACCATGCGGAAGTCACTACAGCGCGCCTCCAGCCTGGCGACAGCACTCTTCTTGCTGGGCAGCCCGGCGCTGGCGCACGCCGACCCGCCCGCCGGCCCGGACCCCTGCCCGTACCGGACCAATACCCCGAAAGCCGTCGACGCCTCCGAGGTACCCAAACCGGGCGACCCGACACCGGCAGCCCTGGCCGTGCCCGCCAAACCGGTCGGCGGCGACGCCATGGGCAACTGCGACATCGTCACCGCGCCCAACACCGCGGCCGTCCCCAACGACATCTCCGCCGAGGCCTGGCTGGTGGCCGACCTCGACACCGGCGAGGTGATCGCCGCCCGCGACCCGCACGGCCGCCACCGGCCCGCCTCCATCATCAAGGTGCTCGTCGCCACCGAGGCCATCAACGAGCTCAACCAGAACAAGATGGTTCCCGGCACCAGCGACGACGCCGCGGCCGAAGGCACCCGGGTCGGCGTGGACGTCGGCGGCAACTACACCGTGAACCAGCTCCTGCACGGCCTGCTCATGCACTCCGGAAACGACGCCGCCCACGCACTGGCGATGCAACTCGGCGGTATGGACGTCGCGGTGCAGAAGATCAACACGCTGGCCCGCAAGCTCGGCGCCACCGACACCCGGGCGGCCACCCCGTCCGGGCTCGACGGCCCGGGCATGAGCACCTCGGCCTACGACCTCGGCCTGTTCTACCGCTACGCCTGGCAGCATCCGGTGTTCGCCGACATCGTGAAGACCGAAAAGTTCCAATTCCCAGGCCATTCCACACCGGAAAGCGGCGAGCACCCCGCCTATACGCTGGAGAACGACAACCAGCTGCTCTACAACTACCCCGGCGCGCTGGGCGGCAAGACCGGCTACACCGACGACGCCGGACAGACGTTCGTCGGCGCGGCCGAACGTGGCGGTCGCCGCCTGGTCGCGATCCTGCTCCACGGCACCCGGCAGCCCATCGCCCCGTGGGAACAGGCCGCGCACCTGCTCGACTACGGGTTCGCGACCCCACCGGGCACCCGGGTGGGCACCCTGGTGGACCCCGATCCGTCGCTGCTGCCCAAGACCAAAGACGACGCCGCGGTCGCCAGCAAGGCCTCGGCCATCCTGCCCGGCGCCGACTCCGCCCCGGTGCGCGTCGGCGTGGCCGTCGTCGGAACATTGTTGGTGTTCGGCCTGATCATGGCTGCCCGCCAGATCAACCGGCGACCGCAGAGCTAACAGCCCAGCCGTTCAAGCGCCGGTTCACCATCGGTCGACGTGCAGCACGTCTGTCACCGGTACGCGCGTGCCGGGCCGGAAATCGGTACCGATGCTGTACGCGGTCGGGACCAGAGGGCCCTGGCGGAGATCCCCGGGCAGTCCCAGGATCTCGGCCATCTCCCGTTCGTGACGAAGGTGCAGATCGGTCCACACGGTGCCCAATCCGCGGGCCCGTGCAGCGAGCATGTAACTCCACACCGCCGGAAACAACGACCCCCACATGGATGCCGCGGAGGTATCCGGGAGGACCGCGCTGCCCGGCGCCATGATTCCGGTCAGTAACAGCACCGGAACGCGATGCAGGTTGTCAGCCAGGTATTGGACGCTGTCGGCGATGCGTCGCCGGGACGGGTCCTGCTGTCCGCCTTCGGCGTAGAGGCTCCCGGAATGAGTTGCGGTGCGGCGGTATTCGTCGAATGCACTGCGGTACAGCTCAGCGATCCGGCTCCGTTGTCCGGGATCGGTGACGACTATCCAATGCCAGCCTTGACGATTCGATCCCGACGGCGCCTGCAGTGCGATACCGATGCATTCGGTGATCAGCTCCAGGTCGATCGGACGGTCAAAGTCGAGCCGGCGGCGCACCGCCCGGGTCGTGGTCAGCAGATCATCGGGTGACAGGTCAAGGCTGTAGGGCACAGAGCCGAGTGTCTCAGCCGGCCTGATGCGCCGCCACCCATCTTTTCGCGGCGAGCGCTCACTACAGAGGATAGGTGCCGTGGCCGGTGCTCACGCGGTCGCCGCGGAAGGTCAGCACTTCGCTGACCAGCACGCCGAGCTGGTTGCGATAGGCCAGGACCAGGGTGTCCACGCCCGCGTACACCTGCTCGACCACGAAATGCAGATCGGGATAGCTGCGTAGCGCGGTTGTCCAGTACCGCCGTAACGCGGCCTTGCCCTCAACCCTGCCCGCCGTCTCGGGCAGTAACTGTGCGGCGACCGGTGAGGTGAACACAACGTCGTCGTGAAAGTGCGCGAGTACCGCGTCGACATCGTGAGAGTTCCAGGCCTGTTCCCACATACGACTGAACGCCACCGCGTCGATGTCCATGCCCGCACAGTAGGCGCAGCATTGTGCTGAGCGCCAGGGATTTTCGCGGAACCGGCCGATGTGCGCGCCGTCGATCAGGTGTCTGGATGACGGAGCATGCCTCAAATTTGTCGTTCCCCCCTGTCATGCTGTTGTCATGTTCCCGTCAGCGACGTCTGGCAGCGTCGATCTGCCTTCGAGCGACCGTCTCGAAGTGCTCTTCGATGAGTTGGCGGAGTTGACCGGTCAGCGCAATGCGATCGACGGACGCGTGGTCGAGATCGTCGCGGAGATCGAGCGCGACGAACTGTGGGGCAACACCGGTGCACGATCGGTCGCGGCCCTGGTGGCCTGGAAGACCGGCGTGTCACCGAGCAACGCCGACACAATCGCGACCGTGGCGCACCGCAGCGAGGCATTTCCCCGCTGCACCCAAGGGATGCGGGAGGGTCGCTTGTCCCTGGACCAGGTCGGGGTGATCGCGCACCGAGCCGCCGACGGATCCGACGAGCACTACGCGCAATTGGCCAGTGTTGCCACCGTCACCCAACTGCGCACCGCCATCAAATTGGAGCCCCGCCCCGAGCCCGATGCCCGCCCATCGCGGCAGCCGGCGATCACCAAAACCAGTGATGGCGAGTTCGATTACTGGCGGATCACGCTCCGGCATGCCGAGTCGGCGACGTTCGACGCCGCGCTGCAGTCGCATCGCGATGCGCTCATGACCAGCTGGAAACACCACCGCGGCGACGGTGGTGGGGTGTCTGATCTGCAGGCCCCGATGCCGACGAATGTCGATGCGTTCATGCAGTTGGTGGAGACCGGCTGGGACGCCGAGGTGCAGCGCCGACCCCATGGGCAGCGCACCACGGTGGTGGTCCACGTAGATGCGAAAGAGCGGGTTGGCGCACTGCATCTGGGCCCGCTGCTCTCGGATGCCGAGCGCCAGTACCTGACGTGCGACGCAACCTGTGAGGTGTGGTTCGAACGCGAAGGTGAGGTGATCGGCTGTGGTCGATCGACCCGCACGATCAGCCGCCGACTGCGCCGCGCCCTCGAACACCGCGACGCCGCGTGCAGGGTGCCCGGGTGCGGAGGCTCCCGGGATCTGCACGCCCATCACATCCGGCATTGGGAAGGCGGCGGGCTCACAGAGCTGAGCAACCTCGTGCTGCTATGTCCTTACCATCACCGTCTGCATCATCGCGGCGTCATCACGATCACCGGACCCGCCGATCAGCTCGTCGTGACCGACAGTGACGGCGCACAACTGCGCCCCGGATCGCTGGCCCGGCCACTCACCAAACCACCACCCGATGTCGCCACCCACCCCGGACCCACCGGTGAACGCGCCGACTGGTGGTGGTACGAACCGTTCCGCCCCCAAGCACCACCAACGACCAACTAGATGCGGGGACAGGACGTTGTTGACGAGGCCGCCCCCTGGCGGCTTGGGACCATGAAACGGTGAAGTGAGGGCCGGCAGGGTCTTCGTCAGCTTGTTGATACCGGTTCGGTTCGGACGAGTCCGGTGAGGATCATGTCGAGTCCGGCCTTGAATCGTTGACTGCGGTCGCCGGTGAGAATGGCGATGAGGTCGTCGGCGTCGGCGGGCCGTTGGTGGCCGCTATCGGCGATCTGCTGCACTAGCGAATCCCATTCATTACTCGCATTGAGCTCGAGGAATGCCTGTTCGTCGATCACGAAACCGGTTGTGTAGGAACGTAACAACGCGGCCAACTGGCCAGGGCTGTAGCCAGGCGCAGTGACCGCTTCTAACTGCTTCGTCAGCGTTGCCGAGAGTGTGAGTGTTGCGCCTAACGGCGCGTACGAGCCGGCAATGATGCGTCCGCCGTCGCGAAAGGCCAGCATTGCCTGGCGCATCCGTTCGCAGCACGTCTTGACCTGCTCAACCGACGGTGCGCCCGGGTCGATGTCGGAGAGGTCGATGGTGGCGTAGATAGCGTCAGCCATCGCACGTTGTACGTCCTTGCGGTCACGAAAGTGTTTGTACAGCGCCCCGGGAGTGACTTCGGCCGATGCCGCGAGTCGGCGCATCGTCAGCGCATCCAACCCGTTGGCGGCGACGTAGTCATGAGCGAGCGCCACCAACACGTCACGGGTTAATCCACGCTTGACCATCGCTACCAGCGTAGAGCCGGCGCAGTTGACAGAGGAGCTAGACCGCCATAGCGTCCGTGGTGAACATTGTTTACCATTTGGAGACGGGGATGACGGAACACGAAGTGGTGATCGCCGGCGCTGGTCCCACGGGCTTGATGCTGGCCGGCGAACTGGCACTCGCAGGAGTCGACGTTGCGATCCTCGAGCGGCGCGCCGATCGCAGCCTGGCGGGCTCGCGTGCAGGCGGCATGACACCGCGCACCCTTGAGGTCCTCGATCAGCGCGGTATCGCCGATCGATTCCTTAGCGCGGGCACCATCGGGCAAAACAGCCACTACGCCGGGCTGTTCTTCGATATCGCCGATCTCCCGACCCGACACAACTATGGGCTTGGCCTACTGCAGTACCGCGTGGAATCGATCCTGGCGGACTGGATCGCCGAATTGGGCGTGCCAGTTCACTACGGATGTGAGCTCACCACCTTCACTCAACAAGACTCCGGTGTCACCGCCGCCGCGTCCGATGAATCGAGGCTGCACGCCCAGTACTTAGTGGGCTGCGATGGAGGCCGCAGCATCATCCGCAAAACCGCTGGCATCGCCTTCCCTGGATGGGAACCCTCGATCAGTTGCTTGGTCGCCGACGTCGATATGGTCGATGATCCGCCCTGGGGACTGCACCGGCAGGGCGGTTTCCACTCGTTCATCAAATTCGCCGATGAGGACACCGTCCGTGTCATGGTGGCTGAGCAACGGGTGGAAAACACTGCCGAGCCTACCGTGGCCGACCTGCGCACAGCGCTTATGACCCTATGCGGCACCGATTACGGATTACGCAGCGCCACTTGGGTTTCCCGGTTCACCGATGCAACACGTCAAGCTGCAACCTACCGAACCGGCAGGGTGTTGCTGGCCGGCGATGCAGCACACATTCACTTCCCGATCGGCGGCCAAGGCCTCAATACCGGGATTCAAGATGCGGTCAATCTGGGCTGGAAGCTAGCTCACGTTGTTAGCGGAATTTCCAGCGACCGCCTGCTCGACACCTACCACGCGGAGCGCTATCCGGTCGGAGCACGAGTACTACACAACACCATGGCCCAGACCGCGCTCAACTCATCGGGCGAGCGCGTCGACGCTCTGCGTGACACCGTGGCCGAACTGCTCAACATGCAGGAACCTCGTATCCGCATCGCCCCCATGATGTGCGGTCTCGACATCCACTACGACCTCGGTGACGGACACCCACTGCTCGGTCGTCGCGTCCCAGACCTCGACCTGTATACGCCCTTCGGACCCGCCCGGCTATTCACACTTCTGCATCAGGCACGCGGCATCTTGTTGAATTTCGGTAAGCAAAAGCCGGCCTTGGACATCACGCTCTGGTCGGATCACGTGTCGGTGGTCGATGTGCAATATGACGGAACGTGGAAGCTCCCCGTGATAGGCCGCGTAACGGCGCCCGATGCCGTCCTGGTCCGACCCGACGGCCACGTCGCCTGGGTGGGAGAAGGCACCACCGACGGATTGCCGGACGCGCTCGATAAGTGGTTCACCTAGCCGCTGAGGGGTTCATCCATCATGCTCAGGCATGGCTCGTGGCTCACGCCATCATCCGAATCGACGGACAGTGACCCGCAACGGCGCCTGCTACCGCGCCGACGCCACTAACACCAACGCCGCAGCAGCGCCTCGGCACCGCCGGACAGTTCACGCAGCACCTCGGATGCCGACCGCACCGCCGTCACCGCCCCCACACCCTGACCCGCGTTCACCGGTGTCGCGTGGCCTTCGTCATCCATCAGCACCCGCTCGGGAAGCGTTGCAGGCCAGGGGTATCCAGATGCAACATCGAACTCGCGAGTGACCGTCGTGGTATCCGATGCCGCCGCCACCAGCTGTGCACGCGCCGGTGGCGGGGTCAGTGACTCGGTACACGCGGCCAGCGCCGTCCCCACCCATGCACCCGCTGCCCCGGCAGCGAGCACGGCGGCCAAAGCACGCGCCGAGGCGATGCCGCCCCCCGCCAGCACCGGCACGTCGACCGCGTCCAGCACTTCCGCCAGCAACGGCAGAGTGCCCAACGCGAGCGCCCCGTGTCCCCCGCCCTCCAGGCCGCGCGCGACCAGGATGTCCACACCGGCGTCGACCGCCTGCCGCGCCGCGTCGACGGTGGCGATCTGGGTAGCCGCCGGTATGCCGTGGGCGTGAGCCACACGGACCCAGGACCATTCGTCACCGAAGCTGACGCACAACAGCGACGGCCGCGCGGCCAGCGCCACCTCCAAGAGTTCCGGTGCGCCCGCCGTCACCCAATGCACAAGCCCGATCCCGAACGGCCATGCCGGCTCGCCGAGCAGGTCCAATTCGGTGTGCAGCCCGGCGGCGGTGCCCGCACTTCCCATCCCGATCATGCCCAGCCCACCGGCGGCCGACACCGCGCCCGCCAGTCGGCCACCGGCCGCACCACCCATGGGCGCGTTGACAATCGGCACCGTCAGGCCGAGGGATGCCGACCAGGACGTGGCGAGACGCGTCACGGGCGTCGCCGGAGAATTCGTGAAAGGCCCAGTGCGCCAAGCGCTCCGGCGGTAGCCGCGAGGATCGCCTGATCGCGCTGCAGGGCGGGCCGGGTGATCACGCGGTTGTTGACCACCGCCGGCGCCGGCGGCGGCACGATCTCCTCGCGCAGGTTCTCCCGCGATGTCGCCGCCCATGCGGTCGCGAACAGCACGAGCCGCGCAGTGATGTAGGCGAACACCATGAGGCCCAGCACCGGCCCGAACGTCGCCCCGGCGGGGCCGTGCAGCACCGACCGCAGGTAGATCGAAGCCACCTGTTTGAACACCTCGAAGCCCACCGCGGCGATAAGCCCGGCTTTCACGCTGCTGCCGAAGCTGACCGACTCCCGGGGCAGCCGAGCGATCATCCAAGTGAACAACAACCACGCCACCAGAAACGACACCAGCAGCGAGACCACACCCAAAACACCTGCCAGCTTGGGGAAGTCGTGCAGACCCAACCAGCCGAGCAGCTTCTCCATCACCGGCTGCGACCCGAGCGCCGTCAGCACCAAGGTGATGATGATCGCGACGAACGCCGACAACAGCGCGACGATGTCGGACAGCTTGGTGTTCAGGAAGCCCGGGCGTTCACCGCGCTGCGTTCCCCACATCTGGCTCAGCGCCTCCCGCAGGTTGGCCATCCAGCCGAGCCCGGCCCACAGCGCGACGGCCAGACCGATGATGCCGACCGTCGACCGTGACGAGATCGCCGCATCCATCAAGCTGACCAACTGGTCGCCGAAGTTGCCGCTGATCGTCGCCTTGATCCGGTCCTCGATCTGCATCAGCAGGTGCGGCCGACTGGCCAACAGGAAACCGCCCGCGGCGAAACCCACCATCAGCAACGGGAACATGGCGAACACCGTGAAGTAGGTGATGCCGGCGGCGTAGAAGTCGCCCTTGCTTCCGCTGTAGCGTTCCTGCGCGCGCCAGACGTGGTCGAACCACGGCCAACGGGCCCGCAGCCGGTCCACGAACCCGGGTTTGTCGCCGACCTCGGGCGAGGGTGCCGCCGGTGCCGTCATCCAGCCTCCCCGTTCACCTCAGAAGCGTTGCGGTAAAAACCCTAGGCGGTCATACACCCGCTGCAGCGTCTTTGCGGATACCTCACGTGCCCGCTGCGCCCCGGCAGCCAGCACCGCTTCCAGTTCTGCTGCGTCTGCGAGCAGTTCGTCGACCCTGGCCTTGATCGGCGTGACGAATTCCACCACCGCCTCGGCGGTGTCCTTCTTCAGATCGCCATAGCCGCGACCTTCGTATCCGCTTACCAGCGTGTCGATGTCGGTGCCGGTAATGGCCGACTGGATGGTCAGCAGATTCGAAACCCCGGCCTTGTTCTCCTGGTCGAAGCGGATCTCCCGGTCGCTGTCGGTGACCGCCGAGCGGATCTTCTTGGCCGTCTTCGCCGGATCATCGAGCAGGCTGATCAATCCGGCATCGGTGGCCGCCGACTTGCTCATCTTGGCCGTCGGATCCTGCAGGTCGTAGATCTTGGCGGTGGCCTTCGGGATCAGTGGTTCGGGGATGACGAAGGTATCCGGGAATCGGGCATTGAACCGCCCGGCCACGTCTCGCGACAACTCGAGGTGCTGGCGCTGATCCTCGCCCACCGGAACCAGATTCGCGTCGTAGAGCAGGATGTCGGCCGCCATCAACACCGGATAGGTGAATAGCCCGACGGTGGTCGCGTCGGCGCCCTGCTTGGCCGATTTGTCCTTGAACTGCGTCATCCGCTGAGCCTGGCCGAACCCGGTGAAACAACCCAGCACCCAGGCGAGTTCGGTGTGCTCGGGCACGTGGCTCTGCACGAACACGGTCGCCCGGGCGGGGTCGATGCCGAGCGCCAGGTACTGCGCGGCGGTCACCAGGGTCCGCTGGCGCAGCACCTCCGGGTCCTGAGGAACGGTGATGGCGTGCAGGTCGACCACACAGAAGTACGCGTCGTATTCGTCCTGCATGGAGACCCACTGCTTGACCGCACCCAGCGCGTTGCCGAGATGCAGGGAATCCGAGGTGGGCTGCGCGCCCGAGAAAACGACCTGTTTCGTCATGATGTCCTCGATCTTTTCATGCCCGCGAAACGACTTTCCGTCTGCTCGCGTGGAGGTCAGGCGAACTCCACCGTCACCGGGGCGTGGTCGCTCCAGCGCAGCGCGTACGCCGCCGGACGCTCGGTGTGCGCGGCGGCGATGCGGGCGGCCAGCCCCGGAGTCACCAGGTGGTAGTCGATGCGCCAGCCGGCGTCGTTGTCGAACGCCTGACCGCGCCATGACCACCACGCGTAGGGCCCCGCCACCTCGGGGTGCATGCTGCGCACCACGTCCACCCAGCCCGCGCCCAGCAGGTCGGTCAGCCACTGGCGCTCCTGCGGAAGGAACCCGGCCTTCTTCAGGTTGCCCTTCCAGTTCTTGATGTCGTTCTCGGTGTGGGCGATATTCCAGTCGCCACAGAGCAGGGCCTGGCGCCCGCCCGCCACCGCGGCGGCCATCAGCTGCGCCATCCGTGCCTCGACCGCGGCCATGAAGCGTTCTTTCTCCAGCTGCCGGTCGGTCTCGGCCTCACCGGTCGGGAGGTAGACGCTGGCCACCGTGATGCCCGCGGTGTCAACTTCGATGTAGCGGCCATGTGCGGCGAATTCGTCTGCACCGCAACCAATTCGGACTTCGTCAAAGGGTGTGCGAGCCAGCACGGCCACGCCGTTGCGGCCCTTGACGTGCGGTGCGGCCGAAGCGAGGTGCCATCCGTCGGCCAGGGCGGGTGCCAGGGCGTCGGCAAGCTGATCGTCGTCGGCGCGCGTCTCCTGCAGGCAGATGACGTCGGCGCGGGTTTCTTTCAGCCACGCCAGCAGCCCCAGGTTCTCGGTCGAGCGTTCCTTGACCGCAGCGCGGATGCCATTGACGTTGATGGTGGTGACGATCACGGGGACCGACACTATCGCCCGCCCACCACCTCGCCGAAACCGACGTTTGGGTGCAAAATCTCGGCGTGTCGTCACCGAAACGTCGGTTTCGACGAGGCTCACGCGATACCGCCGGTACCGGATACTTGTTACAGTCGGCTCCATGACCTTCCATCGCGAACCGATCCACCTTGGGTCCGGAGAACCTGTCCTGCTGCTGCACCCCTTCCTGTGCTCACAGCAGGTGTGGTCCACAGTGGCGGCCCAGCTCGCCGACACCGGCCGGTTCGAGGTGTTCGCTCCGACCATGGTCGGCCATCACGGCGGCCCGGCCGTCAAATCCTGGCTGCTGGACACCCACGTGTTCGCCGATGCGATCGAACGCCAGCTCGACGCGCTGGGCTGGGAGACCGCACACATCGTGGGCAACTCGTTAGGCGGCTGGGTATCGTTCGAACTGGAACGCCGGGGCCGGGCCCGCTCCCTGACCGCGATCGCGCCGGCCGGCGGCTGGAGCGACTACTCACCGGTGAAGTTCGAGATCGTCACCAAGTTCATGCTCGGCGGCCCGGCTCTGCTGGCCGCGCGGCTGCTGGGCCCGCGGATCCTGCGGCTGCCGTTTGCCCGCCGCGTCGCCACCTGGCCCATCAGCGGGCCGGCCGACGGCCCCCCGGAAGAAGAGCTGTTGGCGCTGATCGACGACGCCACCCACTGCCCGGCCTACTACCAGCTGCTGATCAAGTCGCTGACCGCGCCCGGGCTCAAGCAGCTGATGCACGCCCAGGCGCCCGTGCACCTGGTTACCTGCGAATACGACCGCGTGCTGCCGCATCCGCGCTTCAGCCGGCACTTCACCAACAATCTGCCGCCGACGGCGCGAGTGAGCCGGCTAAGCGGTGTCGGTCACATTCCGATGCTGGAGGCACCGGATCGGATCACGCAGTTGATCGCCGATTTCGTCGACGCGAACACCGCGCCCCGAATCTCGCGAGCAGACACAGAATTACCCCGTTCAGGGTGAGAACAGGGAACTCTGTGTCTGCTCGCGCGCTTAGTTGGCCGCGTCCAGCGCGGTGTTGAATGTCTTCGACGGGCGCATGACGGCCGTGGTCTTCTCCGGGTCCGGGTAGTAGTAGCCCCCGATATCGGCCGGATTGCCCTGCGCCGCAGCGAGTTCGGCGACAATGGTCTCTTCGTTTTCGGCCAGCGACTTGGCAAGCGGCGCAAAGTGCTTCGCGAGTTCAGCATCGTCGGTCTGGGCGGCGAGCTCCTCCGCCCAGTACAGCGCCAGGTAGAACTGGCTGCCCCGGTTGTCCAGCTCGCCGGTCTTGCGCGACGGACTCTTGTTGTTGTCCAGCAGCCTGCCCGTCGCCGCGTCGAGGGTCTTGGCCAGGATCGCGGCGCGCTTGTCGCCGGTCTTGTTGCCCAGGTCCTCCAGGCTGGCGCCCAGGGCCAGGAACTCGCCGAGCGAATCCCAGCGCAGGTGGTTCTCCTCGACCAGCTGGTGGACGTGCTTGGGCGCCGAACCGCCGGCACCGGTCTCGTACAGACCACCACCGGCCATCAGCGGCACGATCGAGAGCATCTTGGCGCTGGTGCCCAGCTCCAGGATCGGGAACAGGTCGGTGAGGTAGTCGCGCAGGATGTTGCCCGTCGCGGCGATGGTGTCCTTACCGCGGATCACCCGCTCGAGTGTGTACCGCATGGCCCACACCTGCGGCAGGATGGTGATCTCAAGGCCCTCGGTGTCCTCGTCCTTGAGGTACGCCTTGACCTTCTTGCGCAGCTCGTTCTCGTGCGGGCGCTCGTCGTCGAGCCAGAACACCACCGGCATGCCGGACAACCGCGAACGGTTGACGGCCAGCTTGACCCAGTCCCGGATCGGTGCGTCCTTGACGATCGGCATCCGCCAGATGTCGCCCTCCTCGACCTCCTGGCTCATCAGCACCTCATCGGTGTCGATGTCGACGATCTTGGCGACACCCGCCGCCGGGATCTCGAAGGTCTTGTCGTGGCTGCCGTATTCCTCGGCCTTCTGCGCCATCAGGCCGACGTTGGGCACGGTGCCCATGGTCGTCGGGTCGAACTGGCCGTGGGTCTTACAGAAGTTGATGACTTCCTGGTACATCCGGGAGAAGGTCGACTCCGGGTTGACGGCCTTGGTGTCCTTGGTCCGGCCGTCGGCGCCGTACATCTTTCCGCCGAGGCGGATCATCGCCGGCATGGACGCGTCCACGATGACGTCCGACGGCGAGTGGAAGTTCGAGATGCCCTTGGCCGAGTCCACCATCGCCAGTTCCGGGCGGTGCTCGTGGCAGCGGTGCAGATCCTCGACGATCTCGTCGCGCTGGGAGGCCGGCAGCGTCTCGATCTTGTCGTAGAGGTCAGAAAGACCGTTGTTGACGTTGACGCCGAGTTCGTCGAACAGCTTCTGATGCTTAGCGAAGGCGTCCTTGTAGAAGATCTTCACCGCATGCCCGAATACGATCGGGTGGCTGACCTTCATCATGGTGGCCTTGACGTGCAGCGAGAACATCACGCCGGTCTTGTAGGCGTCCTCGATCTGCTCCTCGTAGAAGTCGCACAGGGCCTTGCAGCTCATGTACATCGAGTCGATGATGTCGCCGGCATCGAGCTTGACCTCGGGCTTGAGCACCAAGGTCTTAGCGTCTCCGCCGCCCGCAGCGGTGTCGAGCACCATCTTGACCTTGCGCGGCTTGTCCAGCGTCATGGACTTTTCGCCGTGGTAGAAGTCGCCGTGCTTCATGGTTGCCACGTGCGTGCGCGACGCCTGCGACCACTCACCCATGCTGTGCGGATGCTTGCGCGCGTACTCCTTGACCGCCTTGGGGGCACGACGGTCCGAGTTACCTTCGCGCAGAACCGGATTCACCGCACTACCCAGGCACTTGGCGTAGCGATCCTTGATCGCCTTCTCTTCGTCGTTCTTCGGGTCGCCGGGGTAGTCGGGGATCGCGTAGCCCTTTTCCTGCAACTCCTTGATGGCGGCGACCAGCTGCGGCACCGAGGCGCTGATGTTGGGCAGCTTGATGATGTTGGTGTCCGGATCCTGCGTCAGCTTGCCGAGCTCGCCGAGGTTGTCCGGCACCTTCTGCTCGTCGGTCAGATTTTCGGGAAATTCGGCAAGGATGCGCGCGGCCACCGAGATGTCGCTGGTCTTGACGTCGATGCCGGCGGCCCCAGCGAAGGCCCGGATTACGGGCAGGAAGGCGTAGGTCGCCAGCAGCGGGGCCTCGTCGGTCAACGTGTAGATGATGGTCGGCTGCTCGGCGCTCATGTGGTGTCTCCCGGACTGAGTTACGTTCTGCGTAGGTGGCGGCTATCAGTATCGCTTCGGTGCAGAGGGTATGTGAGATGCGGGTCCGGCGGAGGCCTACGTGAAGCGCATCACTGCAGGCCAGGCCGGTTTGCGGGGAGGTCACTAGCACCGATTGCACAGTCTGGGATATTCTTCTCATCGGTCATGAGCGCCAGCATCAAGCCCCGGCTTGCTGGCCGGCAACCCTCCAACCGCGGTGGGGTGCCCCGGGTGATGACCAGGTTGAGTAGTCGGCACGCGGCTACACGGCAAGCGCGGGTCCCATGAGCGGGCCCCATGAGTAGGGAGACCTGTAGCCATGAGCACCCAAGATCCGACCGCATCGTGGTCGTTCGAAACCAAGCAGATCCACGCCGGTCAGGCGCCTGACGCAGCGACGAACGCCCGCGCGCTGCCGATCTACCAGACCACCTCCTACACGTTCAACAACACCGATCACGCAGCGGCGCTGTTCAGCCTGGCCGAGCCGGGCAACATCTACACCCGGCTGATGAACCCGACGACCGATGTCATCGAGCAGCGCGTCGCCGCCCTCGAAGGCGGGGTCGCGGCGCTGTTCGTGTCCTCCGGCCAGGCCGCCGAGACGTTCGCGATCCTCAACCTGGCGGGCGCCGGGGATCACATCGTGTCCAGCCCGCGACTGTACGGCGGCACCTACAACCTGCTGCACTACACGCTGCCGAAGCTGGGCATCGAAACCACCTTCGTGGAAAACCCCGACGACCCGGAGTCCTGGGCCGCGGCCGTGCGGCCGAACACAAAGGCCTTCTTCGCCGAGACGATCTCCAACCCGCAGATCGACGTCCTCGACACCCCCGCGGTATCGGCGGTGGCCCATGAGCACGGTGTGCCGCTGATCGTCGACAACACCATCGCCACCCCGTATCTGATCCAGCCGATCTCCCAGGGCGCCGACATCGTCGTGCATTCGGCGACGAAGTACCTCGGCGGTCACGGCTCGGCCATCGCGGGCGTGATCGTCGACAGCGGCAAGTTCGACTGGGCGGCCAGCGGACGGTTCCCCGGGTTTACCGAGCCGGACCCGAGCTATCACGGCGTGGTGTTCGCAGACCTCGGCGCACCGGCGTACGCGCTCAAGGCCCGCGTGCAACTGCTGCGCGACCTGGGCAGCGCCGTCGCACCTTTCAACGCCTTCCTGATCGCGCAGGGCCTGGAGACGCTGAGCCTGCGCGTCGAGCGGCACGTCGCCAATGCGCAGCAAGTGGCGGAGTTCCTGCTCGGGCGCGACGAGGTCATCAGCGTCAACTACGCGGGGCTGCCCACCTCGCCCTGGTACGAGCGGGCTAAGAAGTTGGCCCCCAAGGGAACCGGTGCGGTGCTGGCCTTCGAGCTGGCCGGTGGTGTAGCCGCGGGCAAGGCCTTCGTCGATGCGCTGACGTTGCACAGCCACGTCGCCAATATCGGTGATGTGCGGTCCCTGGTCATCCACCCGGCGTCGACCACCCATCAGCAGCTGTCGGACGAGGAGCAGCGCGCCAGCGGGGTGACGCCCGGCCTGATCCGGCTCGCCGTGGGCATCGAGGGCATCGGCGACATCCTCGCCGATCTGGAGCGGGGGTTGGCCGCAGCCCGGTCGGTGTGCGCTCCGTCCGATGCCCAAGCCGTGGCGGCCTTTTGAGCGAGACTGACATGACCATTTCTGAAGAGCGCGTGCGCCCTGGGCGCCACATCGTGCCCCTGCCCGCCGAGGGCGAAACCACCATCGTCGACATCGGCTCTCTCACACTGGAATCCGGTGAGGTGCTCGACAACGTCAGCATCGCCGTGCAGCGCTGGGGTGAGTTGTCGCCCAGCCGCGACAACGTGGTGATGGTGCTGCATGCGTTGACCGGCGATTCGCACATCACCGGGCCGGCCGGTCCGGGCCACCCGACACCGGGATGGTGGGACGGCGTGGCCGGACCCGGCGCCCCCATTGACACCAGCCGGTGGTGCGCGGTGTCCACCAATGTGCTGGGCGGCTGCCGTGGCTCCACCGGGCCGAGTTCACTTGCCCGCGACGGCAAGCCGTATGGATCGCGGTTCCCGTCGATCACAGTGCGCGATCAGGTGAACGCCGACGTGGCCGCGCTCGCGGCACTGGGCATCACCGAGGTGGCCTCCGTCATCGGCGGCTCGATGGGCGGTGCGCGCGCGCTCGAATGGCTCGTCATGTACCCCGACGCGGTGCGCAGCGGACTGGTGCTGGCCGTCGGGGCGCGCGCCACCGGCGATCAAATCGGCACGCAGAGCACGCAGATCGCCGCGATCAAAGCCGATCCGGATTGGCAGGACGGCGACTACTACGGCAGCGGTCGTGAGCCGGACGCCGGTCTGCAGATCGCCCGCCGCATTGCGCATCTGACCTACCGCGGCGAGGTCGAACTCGACAGCCGGTTCGGCAACGACGCCCAGGGGGATGAGAATCCGCTGGCCGGTGGCCGCTATGCGGTGCAGAGCTATCTCGAGCATCAGGGCGAGAAGCTGGTGGCCCGGTTCGATGCGGGTAGCTACGTGGCGCTGTCAGAGGTGCTGTCGAACCACGACGTCGGCCGCGGTCGCGGCGGAGTTGCCGCCGCATTGCGTTCCTGCCGAGTGCCGGTGCTGGTCGGTGGCATCACGTCGGATCGGCTCTATCCGCTACGGCTGCAAGAAGAGCTGGCCGAACTGCTGCCCGGTTGCGACGGGCTCAACGTCGTCGAGTCGCTGTGCGGTCACGACGGATTCCTGGTCGAGACTGAGGCCGTCGGCGCACTGATCCGCCGGACACTGGCGATGGCCGCCCGGTGACAGAGCGTTCGCTCTCGTTCGGTGCCGAAGCCGCGGCGTACGAACGCGGTCGCCCGTCGTATCCCCCGGACGCCATCGACTGGCTGATGCCACAGGGTGCGCGCGACGTGCTTGACCTCGGTGCCGGCACCGGCAAGTTGACGGCCCGCCTGGTGGAACGCGGCCTCGATGTCATTGCGGTGGACCCGATCGCGGAAATGCTTGAGGTTCTTCACCATTCGTTGCCGGATACCCCGGCGCTCCTCGGCACCGCCGAAGATATTCCGCTGCCTGACAACAGTGTCGACGCAGTTCTGGTGGCGCAGGCCTGGCATTGGGTTGACCCGGAACGCGCCATCCCGGAGGTTGCACGCGTACTGCGGCCCGGCGGACGGTTGGGCCTGGTCTGGAACACCCGCGACGAACGGCTTGGCTGGGTCAGGGATTTGGGCCGCATCATCGGTCACGAGCACGATCCGTTCAGCCAGCAGGTATCGCTTCCGGCGCCGTTCACCGACGCGCAGCGGCATCAAGTGGAGTGGACGAATTACCTTACGCCGCAAGCACTTGTCGACCTGGTGGCGTCCCGCAGCTACTGCATCACCTCGCCGGACGAGGTCCGCACCAGGACCCTCGACGAGGTGCGCGAGCTGCTGGCCACCCATCCCGCGCTGGCGCAGTCGACGGGTGTGGCGCTGCCCTACGTCACGGTGTGCATCCGCGCGACGCTCGCCTGAGAGCCGCCGGGTCGCGAGCCCGGTAGCGCTGGTGCAGATGCTGTTTGGACACGCCGAGAATTGTGGCGATCTCGCCCCACGACAGCCCTACGCTGCGGGCGTGTAGCACCGCATCGTGGTACCGATCCTGCGCCCGGGAAAGGTCCTCGCGGGCAGTGACAAGTTGACGCTTGCTGGACGACTTCTGGCAGAGAGACGCCCCTCCCGCGGTGTCAGCTAGCACCGAGCGCAGTAGCCGTCTACCAGCCAGATCCAAACCCGGCCCTGACGCCATTACAAATGCGTGCCGGTCGCGCGCCGCTAGGACGTGCCCAGCGGGTCGATGGTCCACGCGGTGAACAACACCGCCGCGGCGACTGAGGCCGTCGTGGCGAAGTCGAGCGTCTTGCTGCGCACCACCAAAAGGCCGGCCTTGTCCTCGGGAAGCGACAACCGCAGTGCGGCTGCGACGGCAACCCCCACCCCGATCAGCAGCGCACCGCGGCGCCAAAAGCCAAACGCGACAAGAAGAAACGCCACGACGAAAATGGCCCAGACGGTCACCAACGGCCACTGGGATCACACGGCGCTTCGAAACGTCACTGCAACTCAGCTCGCTCGACGACATTGGTCAGCAGGAACGCCCGAGTCAGCGGCCCGACGCCACCGGGATTCGGCGACACGTGCCCGGCGACATCCCAGACCTCGGGATGCACGTCGCCGGTCAGCTTGCCGTCCACCCGGCTCACACCGACATCCACCACCGCCGCGCCGGGCCGCACCATGTCCGCGGTCACCATGTGCGGTACCCCGACGGCCGCGACGATGATGTCGGCCTGGCGGGTCAGCGCGGGAAGGTCACGAGTTCCGGTGTGGCACAACGTCACGGTGGCGTTCTCCGAGCGTCGCGTCAAAAGCAGCCCCAGCGGTCGGCCGACCGTGACACCACGGCCGATGACCACCACGTGCGCGCCCGCGATCGGCACGTCGTAGCGGCGCAGCAGATGCACGATGCCGCGCGGTGTGCAGGGAAGCGGAGCCGCGCCACCGTGTCCAGCGCCCAGCACCAACCGGCCCAGGTTGGTCGGGTGCAGACCGTCAGCATCCTTGTCGGGGTCGATGCGTTCCAGCGCGGCGTTCTCGTCCAGGTGCTTCGGCAGCGGCAGCTGCACGATGTAACCCGTGCACTCGGGGTTGGCGTTGAGCTCGTCGATCACCGCCTCGAGTTCGGCCTGGCTGATGTCGGCGGGCAGATCCCGGCGAATCGAGGTGATGCCGACCTTCGCGCAGTCGGCGTGCTTGCCGCGCACGTAGGCCTGCGAACCCGGGTCATCGCCCACGAGAATGGTTCCCAAACCCGGCGTGATGCCGCGGGCAGTCAGTTTGCTCACCCGCTCCGTGAGGTCGACGAAGATCTCGTCCCGCGTGGCCTTACCGTCCAGAACTGTTGCACCCACGCCGGCCATTCTTCCATCGCGTGCCGACCGGATTCCTTTGACACCGGTGAAAACGCCGTGTTGAGTGCATATGTGAACACCAGCCCAAATGTGTTCAGTCCGGCGAAGCTCGGCCCGCTGACACTGCGCAACCGCATCATCAAAGCCGCGACCTTCGAGGCGGCAACCCCACACGCCCTGGTCACCGATGACTTGATCAACTACCACCGTCGCCCCGCGGCCGGTGGTGTCGGCATGACGACGGTCGCCTACTGCGCGGTGGCTCCGGGCGGTCGCACCGACGGCTGGCAGATCTGGATGCGCCCCGAGGCCGTTCCGGGACTGCGCCGTCTCACCGACGCCGTGCACGACGAGGGAGCCGCAATCAGCGCGCAGATCGGTCACGCCGGGCCGGTCGCGAACGCGCGCACCAACAAGGCCACCGCACTGGCACCGGTGCGGTTCTTCAACCCGCTCTCGATGCGGTTCGCCAAGAAGGCCACCCGCGCCGACATCGACGGCGTGGTGGCGGCCCACGCCAACGCCGCTCGACTGGCCATCGAATCCGGCTTCGACGCCGTCGAGATCCATCTTGGTCACAACTACCTGGCGAGCTCGTTTCTCTCGCCGCTGATCAACCGCCGCACCGACGAGTTCGGCGGTTCCCTGGAGAACCGCGCAAAGGTGGCGCGCGGGCTGGTCCGCGCCGTGCGCCGGGAGGTAGGCGACCGCATCGCCGTGACCGCCAAGCTCAACATGGCCGACGGCGTACGCGGCGGCATTTCGATCGACGAGTCGCTGCAGACCGCCAAGTGGCTGGAAGAGGACGGCGGCCTGGATGCCCTGCAGCTGACCGCCGGCAGCTCACTGGTCAACCCGATGTACCTGTTCCGGGGTGGCGCCCCGGTCAAGGAATTCGCCGCGAACTTCAAACCGCCGATCAGCTGGGGCGTCCGCATGAGCGGCCACAAGTTCTTTCGCGAGTACCCCTACCGCGAGGCCTATCTGATGCGCGACGCCGAGAAGTTCCGCGCCGAGCTCAGCATGCCGCTGATCCTGCTCGGCGGTATCACCAACCGCGAGACCATGGACACCGCGATGGCCGCCGGTTTCGACTTCGTCGCGATGGGCCGTGCACTGCTGGCCGAGCCGGATCTGCTCAACCGCATCGAGGCCGACGGTGACGCGCACACGGTCAAGTCACTGTGCACGCACTGCAACCTCTGCATGCCAACGATCTATAGCCACACACACTGTGTCGTCACAGGAGCACCGGACCGGTAAACCTGACCGTTAGAGTTGACGCGATGAGTGGACCAGTCGCACCCGCACTGACAGTTCGGTACGACGGGTCGGAGCGTACCTTCGCCGCGGGACATGACGTGGTGGTCGGCCGCGACCTGCGCGCCGACGTGCGGATCGCCCACCCGCTGACCTCCCGCGCCCACGTGATCCTGCGATTCGACCCCGCCGGCGGGCGGTGGCTCGCGATCGACAACGGGTCGCTGAACGGGATCTTCGTCAACGGCCGCCGGGTGTCCACCGTCGATATCCACGACGGGCTCGGGGTCAACCTCGGCAATCCGGACGGCCCGTCACTGCACTTCGAGGTCGGTCGGCACACGGGCAATGTGGGGCGACCGCCGCAGGCGGAGTCCGCGGTGTCCCCGCAGGGTGGCTCCCAGACCGTCAAGCTGCCGACCGGCGCCCCACACGCACTACATGCGCCCACCACCCACCCGCCGAGCGGCCCGCAGACGCCCTATCCGGGCACCCCGCAGACCGGCTACCAGAGCACCGGAACGCAGCCGTCTTATCCGCCACCCCCGCCGCCGTACCAGACCGGCGCAACCACCGGCTATAACGCGCCCCCGACGGGCGTCCGCCCGCAATACCCGCCGAGCGCGTCGCAGCCCCGCCTGCCCACGCCGCCCCCGGCGGCCTCCGGCAACCTGCCCACGCAAATGGGCCCGACGGCAATCCCGCCGCGGTCGACCTCGGCCGACGGCAACCTCGCGACGAGCATGCTCAAGATTCTGCGGCCCGGCCGGACCGCGGACGTCCCAGCCGGTGCGCTGAAGATCGGTCGCGCGACCGACAACGACATCGTCATCCCCGACGTTCTGGCCTCTCGCCACCACGCCACGCTGGTGCCGGCGACCGATGGCTCCGGGGCCGCGGAAATCCTGGACAACCGCAGCATCAACGGCACGTTCGTCAACGGGCAGCGAGTAGATGCCGCGACTCTCACCGACGGCGACGTAGTCACCATCGGCAACGTCGACCTGGTCTACGCCGACGGGGTGCTGAGCCGCCGCTCGGAGACCGAGGCCGACACCCGCACCGGTGGCCTCGAGGTACGCGGCCTCACCTGGACCATCGAGGGCAGCAAGACGCTGCTGGACAACATCTCGATCGACGCCCGGCCCGGCACCCTGACCGCCGTCATCGGGCCGTCCGGCGCCGGCAAGTCGACCTTCGCCCGCCAGGTTGCCGGTCTGACCCACCCAACAAGTGGCACAGTCACTTTCGAGGGCCACGACGTGCACGCCGAGTACGCCTCGCTGCGGTCCAGGATCGGCATGGTGCCGCAGGACGACGTGGTGCACGGCCAGCTCACCGTCCGGCAGGCGTTGATGTACGCCGCCGAGCTGCGACTGCCGCCGGACACCACCAAGGCCGACCGCGAGCAGGTCGTCATGCAGGTGCTCGAAGAGCTCGAAATGACCAAGCATCTGGACACCCGCGTGGACAAACTCTCCGGCGGGCAGCGCAAGCGCGCCTCGGTGGCCCTCGAGCTGCTCACCGGCCCGTCGCTGTTGATCCTCGACGAGCCCACCTCGGGCCTGGACCCGGCGCTGGACCGCCAGGTCATGACCATGCTCCGACAGCTGGCCGACGCCGGCCGCGTGGTGCTGGTGGTGACGCACTCGCTCACCTATCTGGACGTGTGCGACCAGGTACTGCTGTTGGCGCCCGGCGGAAAGACCGCGTTCTACGGGCCGCCCAGCCAGATCGGGTCGCGCCTGGGCACCACCAACTGGGCCGACATCTTCAGCACAGTGGCCGGCGACCCCAACGAGGCGCACCGCCGCTATCTGTCCAGCGCCCCGCCAATACCGCCGCAGCCGCCGTCACAGCAACCTGCTGATCTGGGTAAACCGGCCAAGACCAGTCTGAAGCGGCAGCTCTTCACGATTGCCCGCCGACAGGTCCGGTTGGTGATTTCCGACCGCGGCTATTCGGCGTTTCTGCTGTTCTTGCCGTTCATCATGGGTGTGCTGTCGCTGTCGGTACCCGGCGGCGGACCGAACGGCGCCAACGTCGGATTCGGCCTGCCGATCCCCGCGATCCAAGGTGGTGCGGCGCCCAACGAACCGGGCCAGATTCTCGTGATGCTCAACGTCGGCGCCATCTTCATGGGCACCGCGCTGACGATCCGGGCACTGATCGGTGAGCGCGCAATCTTCCTGCGCGAGCAGGCCGTTGGACTTTCGACGACCGCCTATCTGCTGGCCAAGGTCGGGGTCTTCACGGCGTTCGCGATCATCCAGTCGGCGATCGTCACGACGATCACGGTCGTGGGCAAGGGCTGGGGCGCCGGGGCCGTCGATTCCGGGGCCCTGCTGCACGGTCGAACGCTGGAGCTTTTCGTCGACGTCGCCGCGACGTGCGTGGCCGCAGCCATGACCGGTCTGGCATTGTCGGGGCTGGCCAAATCCGCCGAGCAGATCATGCCGCTGCTGGTGGTCGCCGTGATGAGTCAGCTGGTGTTCTCCGGCGGCATGATTCCCGTGACGGGCCGTATCGTGCTTGACCAGCTGTCGTGGGTCACGCCGGCGCGCTGGGGCTTTGCCAGCTCGGCATCGACGATCGACCTGACCCGACTGGTCCCCGCGCCACTGCTCCCCGACGACAGCCACTGGAAGCACACCCCATCGGCTTGGCTGTTCAACATGGCGATGCTGGCTGTGATCTGCATCGTCTACACCGGATTCGTGCGCTGGAAGATCCGCCTGCCGCGCGGCTAGGGTTCCCCCTTTATTCGCGCGAGCGGCCGTGTCTGTACGGCAACACGCCGCTGCAACCGTACAAATACGGCCGCTCGGGCGCTACTCCCCGTGCACGTCCAGGCCGTGCGCTGCGGCGAACGCCAGTCCCTGGTGGATGTCGACCTTGGCTCCGCGCAACGATGCCGTGGTCCACAACGTCGGATCGATCCGGGCGGCACGCAGATCTGACTCGTCAAGACGCGTGCCCACCGTCCGCACGCCGGTCAGGTCGGCGCCACGCAGCACGGCCTTGCGCAGGTCCGCCTCGACCAATGACGCCTCGCGCAGCCGGCAACCGGACATGTCCACACCGCGCAGGTCCGCGCCGCCGAGCACGGCCAGGGTGAAGTCGATCTGATCGAAGACAACCGGCCGCAGGCGGCAGTTGGCGAACACCGAACCCATCATCGAGCAGTTGCGGAAGGTGCTGTGCCACAACGTCGTGCGGTCGAATTTGCAGTTGCGAAATGCGCTGCCGAGGTGCACCCCCTCGCCGAGGTTCGCGCCGCTGAAATCGCATTCGTCGAAGACGACCCGCTCCGTGCGCAACCCGCTGAGGTCTTCGTCGCGGAAGTCATGGCCGTGATACTCGCGATCGCTCCAGTCCATCGTCATGCTCACGCGGTAGGGCCGTCGATCATCGAGATGTGGAACGGACGCAGGTGATCCATTGCGCGCACGCTACCAAGGCACGGGAGCGGTGCCCGTAACCTGCCTGGTATCGCATGGGAAGGTTCGACGTGTTCAGATTGATGTTCGTCTCGCCCCGGATAGCGCCGAACACCGGCAACGCCATCCGGATGGTTGCGGCCACCGGCACCGAACTGCATCTGGTCGAACCGCTGGGGTTCGACCTGTCCGAGCCGAAGCTGCGCCGGGCCGGTCTGGACTATCACGACCTGGCGTCGGTGACGGTGCACCGCAACCTCGATGCCGCCTGGGACGCGCTGATGCCGGCGCGGGTGTTCGCGTTCACGGCCCACTCCGATACGTCGTTCGCCGATATCGAATACCAATCCGACGACGTGCTGATGTTCGGGCCCGAACCGACGGGACTGGATGTGCAGACGCTGGCCGATCCGCATGTCACTGCGCGCGTACGCATTCCGATGCTGGCCGGACGGCGGTCGCTGAACCTGTCGAACGCCGCCGCCGTCGCGGTCTACGAGGCCTGGCGCCAGCACGGGTTCACCGGAGCCGTCTGAACTCTCAGGCCAACTCGGCCAGCATCCGGCGAAACGGGGCACGGTCGTCCTCGGCGAGACGCCCGAGCAGGTGGTGTTCGGCGGCGCGCACCCCGGCATCGGTGCGCTTGAGCACCGCGACTCCCTCTGCGGTCAATTCGGCGGG
Organism: Mycobacterium sp.; assembly: GCA_036273805.1. Lineage (GTDB taxonomy): Bacteria > Actinomycetota > Actinomycetes > Mycobacteriales > Mycobacteriaceae > Mycobacterium. The sequence continues at coordinate 15,188 of DASUGW010000185.1, read as the reverse complement.
TCGCGACCTTCCCGAGGCGGCGGCAACCGGGCGCAACACCAGCCCACGCTCCTGCAACCCGCGCAGCACGATGTTCATGGCTTGTGGTGACACATTGACGTCACGCGCCAAGTCGGCGTTGGACTTGCCCGGGCCGATCGAGAGCATGCGCAGGCAAATGTATTCGGCGAACGTGAGATTCAGCGGATCAAGCGCGGTGGCGGTGACTTCGGCCCGTAGTGCGGCGGCGACGCGGTGCAGCAGGAATCCCAGTGGCGGCTCACCCGAGAAATTCATGTCAATCATATTGACATATATCAACCTCATTGATAAACCGGAGACATGACTGAGCAACCCACAGACGCGATGTTCGAACAGGCCTACCGAGGCGAAAGCGCCGAGATGGGCGCCGGCAACCGGCCACCGTGGAGCATCGGTGAGCCGCAACCCGAGGTCGCCGCCCTGATCGCCGAAGGCAAGTTCCACGGCGATGTGCTCGACGCCGGGTGCGGTGAGGCCGCGGTGTCGATGTTCCTGGCCGAACGCGGTGTCACCGTCGTCGGCCTGGACCAGTCCCCCACCGCCATCGAGATGGCCCGCGCCGACGCCGAGCGCCGCGGACTGACCAACGCAACTTTCGAGGTCGCCGACATCAGCGATTTCTCCGGGTATGACGGCCGGTTCGGCACCATCGTCGACAGCACGTTGTTCCACTCGATGCCGGTCGAGTTGCGCGACGGCTACCAGCGCTCGATCGTGCGCGCGGCGGCACCGGGAGCGTCGTATTACGTCCTGGTCTTCGACAAGGCCGGCATGCCCGGCGACGGACCGGTCAACGCGGTCAGCGAGGACGAACTGCGTGAAGTGGTGGGCAAGTATTGGGTCATCGACGAGATCCGCCCGGCACGCATCCACGCTCAGGTGCCAGAGAGCTTCCTGCAGCACTTCGAGGCGTTCGCCAGGTCCGGCGAGTTGCGGGACGAGCCCAACGGCCGCAAGTCCATGCCGGCCTGGCTGCTCTCGGCGCATTTGCCTGAGGCCTGATTCCGTCCGGCGTCCGTCCCAGGCCCCCGCCCGGGACGGACGTCCGGCGCCGGTGCCATGCCCACCCCCGGCGCCGGCGCTAGGCCCGCGTCCGGCACCGGTGCCGGCCTAGGCCCGCGTCCGGCACCCGGCGAGAAATGCCCACCTCACAGCGACAACGCGCGACCTCGTGAGACCAATGCCCACTGAGTCGCTCAAAGTCGCTGCGAGGCGGGCAATTTCGTTGGCAATCCGGCCGCGCCGATAATCAACCGCCGCTATGGACTACCAGGTGTTCCAGTGCGTCAGCTCTTCGGCGGGCAGCCGCTTGGCGGGCTTGAATTCGGTGCCCTTGGTGTACGCGATCGGGAAAAGACCGCCCTGGGCGTATTGCTCGAACGGAATCCCGATGACCTCGGCGGCCTGCTTCTCGCCTTCGCCGATCAAGTGCAGAGTGGTCCACGCCGAACCCATTCCACGCGCACGCAATGCCAGCATGAAACTCCACACCGCGGGCAGCAGCGATCCCCAGTAGGACGCGCTCAGCCCCGCGGGTGCACCGTCGGGCCGACCCTCCAGGCACGGGATCATCAGCACCGGCGCCTCTTCGAAATGCTCATTGAGGTACTTGGCCGAATTCATGACGGAGTCAATCTGCTGATCGCGGATGTCGCCGCGCTCGGGCTTGGGCATGTCCAGGTACGGCGTCGCGTTGGCGCGGTAGATGTCGGCCAATGCCTTCTTCTTGGCCGGGTCGTCAACGAACACCCATTGCCAGCCTTGAGCGTTACTTCCGGTGGGCGCCTGCAGGGCCAGCTCGAGGCATTCCATGATCACCTCACGGGACACCGGTTTGTCGAAGTCCAGGCGCTTGCGCACCGATCGCGTGGTGGTCAGCAGTTCGTCGACGGACAAGTTCAGGGTCATTCGCTCAGGCTACTGCGTGCTCTTCGGGCCAAACGTCCGTCTTTGTACACAGTTGGACGGTGTGTTGTGTACAGACACGGCCGCTCGGCGGGAAAAGTGAAGGGGGAGGTCAGCGGAAATCGCGGGACCGCGAACCCACCCGCAAGTCGATGCGGCCCATCCGGTCGGCCACCACCGTGACCGCGCCGCTGGCGTTCTGCACGATGCCGCGCACCATCAGCGCAGGTGCGCTCTGCGCGAGTTTGCGGTGCCGCGACCACACCCCCGGCGAACACAGCACGTTGACCATGCCGGTCTCGTCCTCGAGGTTCATGAATGTCACGCCCTGTGCGGTGGCGGGCCGCTGCCGGTGAGTCACGGCCCCGGCCACCAGGATTCGCGTTCCATCCGGTATCTGCAACAGGCCGGCGGCGGGCACCACTCCGAGCGCGTCCAGGTCGGCCCGCAGGAACTGGGTGGGATAACTGTCCGGGGAGACACCGGTGGCCCACACGTCGGCGGTCGCCAACTCCAGTTCGCTCATCCCGGGCAATGGCGGCGCCACCGACGACGACCCGACACCGGGCAACCGGTCGGGACGTTCGGCAGCCGCGGCCCCGGCCGCCCACAGCGCCTCACGACGGGTGGTGCCGAAACAGCCCAGCGCGCCGGCGGTGGCCAGCGCCTCGGTCTGTGGCACCGACAGCTGCAGCCGTGCCGTCAGATCCAGTAGAGATGTGAACGAGCCGTTTGCATTTCGTTCGTCCACCAGGCGTTGCGCCAGCTCGTCACCGATATGGCGCACCGATCCCAGCCCGAGTCGAACGTCATTGCCGCCGTTCTCCAAACCGGCATAGGCCAAGCTGGCGTTCACGCACGGACCGCGCACCACCACGCCGTGCCGGCGGGCATCGGCCACCAGCGACTGTGGTGAGTAGAAACCCATCGGCTGAGCGCGCAACAACGCGGCGCAGAACGCCGCCGGGTGATGCAGCTTGAGCCACGACGAATAGAACACCAGCGACGCGAAACTCAGCGCATGGCTTTCCGGAAAGCCGAAATTGGCGAAGGCCTCCAGCTTTTCGTAGATCCGGTCGGCCAGTGCACCTTCGATTCCGTGCAGCTCGCGCATACCGTCGTAGAACCGGCCGCGCAACCGGCGCATCTTCTCCGTCGAGCGTTTGGAGCCCATGGCCCGGCGCAACTGATCAGCCTCGGCCGCCGAAAACCCCGCGCAGTCGACGGCCAGCTGCATCAGCTGTTCCTGAAAAAGCGGCACTCCCAATGTCTTCCGCAGCGCGGCCTTCATCGACGGATGGTCGTACGTCACCTCGTCCAGCTCGTTGCGGCGACGGATGTAGGGATGCACCGAACCACCCTGGATGGGCCCGGGCCGGATCAGCGCCACCTCCACGACGAGGTCATAGAACTCCCGCGGCTTCAGCCGGGGCAAAGTGGCCATCTGGGCGCGGGACTCCACCTGGAACACCCCGACCGAGTCGGCACGCTGCAGCATCTCGTAAACCGCCGGCTCGGACAGGTCGAGCTTCGCGAAATCGACATGCAGACCTTTGTGTTCGGCCAGCAGGTCCACGGCGTAATGCAGTGCCGAGAGCATACCCAGACCCAGCAGGTCGAACTTCACCAAACCGATTGCCGCACAGTCGTCTTTGTCCCATTGCAGCACGCTGCGGTTCTCCATGCGCGCCCACTCCACCGGGCACACATCGGCGATGGGACGGTCACAGATCACCATGCCACCGGAGTGGATACCCATGTGCCGGGGCAGGTTCTTGATCTGCAACGCCAGATCAACCACGGGCTCGGGTATGCCCTCGATGTCCGGCGCGTCCGGCCGGCCGTTCCACCGGCTGATCTGCTTGCTCCAGGCATCCTGCTGCCCCTGCGAAAACCCCAGCGCCCGAGCCATGTCTCGCACTGCGCTGCGGCCCCGGTAGGTGATGACGTTGGCGACCTGTGCGGCGTAGTCGCGGCCGTATCGCTCGTAGACGTACTGAATGACGTTCTCGCGCAGGTCCGATTCGATGTCGATGTCGATGTCCGGTGGGCCGTCGCGAGCCGGGGACAGGAACCGTTCGAACAACAACTCGTTCGCGATCGGATCGACAGCGGTGACGCCCAGCGCGTAACAGACCGCCGAGTTCGCCGCCGATCCCCGGCCCTGGCAGAGGATCTTGTTCTCCCGGCAGAACCGCGTGATGTCATGCACCACCAGGAAGTAGCCGGGAAACTTCAGATCCTCGATGATGTCGAGTTCGCGATCGATCTGCGCGTAGGCCTCCGGGAAATCTGCCCGCGGCCCATACCGATCGGCGGCGCCGATCATCACCAGATGCCGCAGCCAGCTGGCCTCGGTGTGTCCGGCAGGAACGTCAAACGGTGGCAGCGAGGGCGCGATGAGCTGCAACCCGAACGCGCACTGATCACCGAGTTCGGCTGCGGCGGTGACCACTTCGGGTATGTCCGCGAAAATTCTGGCCATCTCGTCGCCAGAGCGCAGATGCGCCCCGCCCAGGGGTGCCAACCGCCCTTCGGCCCCGTCCAGCGACTGCCGGGCCCGGATGGCGGCCATCGCCATGGCCAGCCGGCCGCGATCCGGTGCGGCGAAGTGCGCACCGGTGGTCGCCACGACGCCGAGGCCGAAGCGCGGTGCCAGCGCCGCCAGTGCCACATTGCGTTCGTGATCGAGGGGGTGCCCGTGGCTGGTGAGCTCGATGCTCACCCGGTCGGCCCCGAAGCGGTCGACCAGATCGACCAGCGCGGCGACAGCGGCATCCGGTCCGCCTTGCGAGAATGCCTGTTGCACATGCCCTTTACGGCATCCGGTCAGAATGTGCCAGTGCCCGCCGGCGGCCTCGGTCAGCGCGTCGTAGTCGTAGCGGAGTATCCCCTTCTCGCCACCGACCAGGTGTGCGGTGGCCAGTTGCCGAGACAGCCGCCGGTATCCTTCCGGACCGCGGGCCAGCACCAGCAGATGCGGCCCGGGCGGATCGGGCACATCCGTCCGCGACCCCCCACCCAGCGACAGCTCCGCCCCGAATACCGTGGCCATGTCGAGTTCGCGGGCCGCTTCGGCGAAGCGCACCACGCCGTAGAGACCGTCGTGGTCGGTCAGCGCAATGGCCTTCAGGTCCAGCCGGGCGGCTTCTTCGACAAGTTCCTCCGGCGTGCTCGCACCATCGAGAAAGCTGTACGCCGAGTGTGCGTGCAGCTCGGCGTACGGGACCGCCGAACGCACCCGTTCCTGATCCGGCCCCAGATACTCGGCACGCTTACGCGACCAGGCCGGGCTGTCCCCGCCGTCCGCCTCCGGCTCACCCAGACCCAGCGGCAGACCGGCGCCCCTGTCCGATGTCGCCGGCAGCCCGACTCCCCTGTCCGATGTCGCCGGCAGCCCGGCGCCCCTGTCCGATGTCGCCGGCAGCCCGACTCCGGGCGGCCGGCTCTCCAGCACGCGCTGCATTTCGGCCCAGCTCGGCGGCCCGTTGAACCAACCCACACACCCATCGTATCGAACATATGTTCGCATGTGCCCGGCCTCCCGGAACGTCCCCCAGGTCGGCCCTTTGCCCAGGGTGCGGACTCGCGTCTACGGTGGGAATCGGTCCGAAATGTAGACGGTCAGCTACACCGAGGTCTGGCGGCGCCGTCGCGACGAAGTGGGGACGGCGATGGATGTCGACGAGTTCCGTGCGCAGGTCCAGCAGGCCTACGACGACGCCGACCTGACCCGCGCGATCACCGCATACAAATTCTTCTACCCGACCGTGTCCGGAGCGCGGATCATCCGGGGCAACGAGGCCGCCGGTCTGGTCGCCAACAAGGTCTTCGGCATAGTCGACTGCGGGCCAACACAATTGGTGTTCACCGCCAACTCCGACACCCCCTACGGGCCACTGCAGCTCGACCTCGCGGCCGGCCCTTTGGTGGTGGAACTCGAGCCCGGCCCCCTGATCGTGGTGTCGATGGACATCAACCAGCGCTGGGTCGCCGACATGGGTCTGCCCGGCCCCGATGCCGGCAACGGCGGAAAGCACCTGCTCGTCGGCCCCGACTACACCGCCGACATACCCGACGGCGGCTACTACATGCACCGTGCCAGCAGCAACCAGCAGATCGTGGGCGCACGCTCGCTGCCCGTCGCAGGTGACGTCGAAGGGGCCAAAGCCCGACTGCAAACCATCAAGGTCTACCCGCTGAACCCCGACACCGAATGGACGCCGCCGGCTTGGCTGGATCTCACCGGCAAGTTCCAGGACACCACCCCACTGGAGGTGGAGACCGGCATCGGGTTCTGGCAGGTGTTACACGAAACCATCGACACCGAACCAGCTTTCGAGGGATACCGGACCCACTACGGCGAACTGGCCGCGCTCGGCATCGCTAAAGGACAGCCGTTTCGACCCGACGAACGAATGATCGGGATCCTTACTACCGCCGCCCAGCGGGGCAATGCCCAGATGCGTACGCAGGCCTTCGCCGACCGCTCGCCAGAGCGCCATGTCTGGGACGACCGTCAATGGGAATACGTCGCACTACGATTCGAGGACGGCGACTTCAACACCACCGACTATGCCGACCTGGTGGCCCGGGAGAAATGGTTCTACCAAGCCATCGGCGCCTCGCCGGCGATGTTTCGCCGCGACACCCGGGCGGGCTCGCTGTACTGGCTCGGCCACCGCGACCACACCGGCGCTCTGCTCGACGGCGCGAACACCTACTCCCTCTCGGTACCACTTCCCGTGCCCGCCAATCTGTTCTGGTCGGTCACCGTCTACGACACCGAGACCCGCTCCCAGATCCAAACCGACCAGAACATGGCCGCACTGCGCTCACTGTTCGAACTCAACGACCTGACCGGCGACACCGTCGACCTGCACTTCGGGCCCGCCGCACCGCCAGGACACGAAGGCCACTGGATCCAAACCCTTCCTGGGAAGAACTGGTTCGCCTACTTCCGCATCTACGGGCCGCAAGAGCCCGCCTTCAACGGCCAATGGCGCCCGGGCGACTTCACCCCGGGCTGATCCCCGGCTCACGTGGCAGCGGTGCGATGAGTATCCGGACACCCGACGGTCAATCTTTGAGAAGACAATCCGAAGGAGTACCCATGGCCACCGCACTACCCCCTGTCGTCGACGCCGGCACCTGGCGCACCGCGCTGGAGGACCTGCGCATCCGCGAGAAAGCCGCCACCCGCGAACTCGACGCCATCGCGGCGCAACGACGCCGGCTGCCGATGGTGCAGCTACCGGACTACACCTTGACCGGCACGGACGGTCCCGTACGGCTGGCCGATATCTTCGACGGGAAATCCCAGCTCATCACCTATCACCACATGTGGTCCGACGGCGCGGACTGGCAATGCCCCGGGTGCACGGGCTTCACCTCACAGTTCACCCGGCTGGAATTCCTCGACAGCTACGACGCCCGCTTCGTGATCGTCACCAACGGACCGATCGACGAAGCCCTGGCCTACCGGGACAAGGTCGGCAACAAGATGGACTGGTACTCATCCGCGGGAAGCTCCTTCGGCGCCGATGTGGACGCGCCACCGGACGGCGGGTTCGGGATCAACGTCTTCCTCAATGATGCCGGCACCGTGTACCGCACCTGGCACACCGACGGCCGGGGCGTCGAGCAACTCGGCCACTCCTTCGCGCTGATCGACCTTCTCCCCTACGGCCGCCAGGAAGAGTGGCAGAACTCGCCCGACGGCTGGCCACAGTCACCGACATATTCGAGATGGGCGACCTCGCAGCACATCGCCGAGGCCTATGGAAGTCAAACACAGATGGGAGTCACCAATGAGTGCTGAACAGATGTCGGCAACCCGCACCGTCGGCGCGGCGCCGGCCGAGGTCTTCGCTGTGCTCACCGACCCGGATCGACATCAGGACACCGAGCCCGGCGACTGGGTACGTGGGGCGGTCACCACTGAGCCGATCACCGGAGTGGGCCAGGTCTTCGCGGTGAACATGTTCCTTGAGCAGGCCGGCGGCCACTACGTGATGCACAACCTGGTCACCGCATTCGACCAGGACCGTGCGATCGCCTGGTCACCCGGCCAGATCAACGACAGCACGCACCAACCGGGTGGCTGGACGTGGCGATACGACCTGGTACCGAAGGACGCCGGTACTGATGTGACGCTGACCTACGACTGGACCGCCACGCCGCAGGCCACCCGCGACGCCATCGGCGGGATGCCACCGTTTTCCGCCGAGTTCCTGGCCGACTCGCTGGCGGCGCTCGACCACACACTCACCGGCACCTGATCCAAAGGTCCCCACATACGTCGCCCTCAGGCCCTTGTGCGACCGGTACCGCACGCGCACGCTCAGAAAATGAAGCACTTGTCGGCACTCGACGCGGGGTTCCTGCAGGCCGAGGATTCCGACCCGCACGCCAACCTGGCCATCGGCGGGCTGTCGATCATCGACGGGCCGATGCCTGACTACGACGACCTCTTCGAGGTCCTCGCCCAGCGCCTGCAGTCGGTCCCACGGCTACGCCAAGTGGTGCATACGCACCGCCTCGATATGTCCGCACCGGAATGGTCCGAGGTGGCCGATCTCGATCTAAACCACCACATCCGGCGGGCCGCCCTGCCGCAACCCGGTGACGACGCCGCGCTGTCTCGGCTGGTGGCCGACATCGTCGAACGCCGTCTCGACCGCGACCATCCACTGTGGGAATGCTGGGTCATCGAGGGCCTGACCGAAGGTCGCTGGGCGCTGCTGATGAAGGTGCATCACTGCATGGCCGACGGTATCTCCGCATCTCACCTGATGACCGGGATAGCCGACAACGGCCCGCACACAGAATCTTTCGCCCAGAAGGTGGACGGAAGCGAACCCAAACGCGCACTGCCGAGCATCAGCCTCAACCCGTTGGTGTGGACCCGCACGGCGTGGGGCCTCTCCACCGGAGCCATCGGCATGGTCCGCAAGGCCGCCGAAGGCACCGTGAGCCTCATCTCCGAGCTGGCGATGCCGGCGCAGCACACCTCGCTCAACGGCCCGATCACCGGAATGCGCCGCTACCGCACCGCCCGCGTGTCGATGGACGACGTCAACGACATCTGTGCGGCCTACGACGTGACCGTCAACGACGTCGCCCTCACCGCGATCACCCACGGGTATCGGGATGTGCTGAAGCACCGTAACGAGCGCCTCACCGGAAACACCTTGCGCACACTGGTTCCGGTGTCGGTGCGCGACACCCACGACGACGATGCGATGGACGCACCCGACAACCGGGTCTCGGTGATGCTGCCGCTGCTGCCGGTCAACCGCGCCAACCCGCTTGATCAGCTCCGGATCGTGCACGAACGCATGACGAAAGCCAAGTGCAGCGGCCAGAAGCAGGCCGGCACCTCGGCCGTCGGCGCAGCCGGGGCCATCCCCTTCCCGTTGACCGCATGGACGGTGCGCACGCTGACCCGCCTGCCGCAACGCAGCGTGGTGGCCCTGGCGACCAACGTTCCCGGCCCGCGCGAGGCGTTGCAGGTGTTGGGCCGCGACGTGCTGGCCATGTTCCCGATTCCCCCGCTGGCGTTGCGACTGCGCACCAGTATCGCGATGTTCTCCTACGCACAGGACCTGACATTCGGTGTCGTCGCCGACTACGACGGCGCACCTGACCTCGACGTGCTTGTCGACGGCATCGAGGCCGGCGTGACGCGATTAGCGCAGTTGGCGCACCGACGGAAATGACGGGCCGGGAACCTATCGTGCTCTAGCGACGATCACCGGCATCCGGACCGCTTGTGCCACAGAGAATCCCACCGATCCGAGCACCATTCCGGCGAACCCGCCGCGGCCATGACTGCCGACCACCAGCAGTTGCGCAGATTCGGAATGCTTGACCAGACAGGCGGCCGGTCGCGCCCATTCCACCACGCGCCGTACCGCCACGTCGGGATAGCGCTCACCCCAGCCGGCAAGGCGCTCGGCAAGAATTTCGTTCGCCTGGGACTCCAGCGCCGAATAGTCCGAACGCGGCAGCTCCATCAGATCGGAATCGCTGATGGCATGCACCGCAACCAGTTCGACACCGCGACGGGAGGCGGCATCGAACGCGATCGCGGTGGCCAGTTCCGAGGCGGGTGAGCCGTCGATTCCCACCACCACCGGCGCCGTCGCCGGCGGCCCGGCCATCAGCGGGTCTTCGTCGTGGATGACCGCAACCGGACAGTGGGCGTGCCGCAGCAGTCCCGAACTCACCGAGCCCAGCAGCACTCGCGAAACAGCACCGAGGCCGCGCGAACCCGCCACCACCAGCTCGGCGTCCTTGGTCATCTCGACCAGCACGGGCACGATCGGGCCGGTCGGCATCTCGGTTCGAATGTCGACGGCGCGGCCATCGCTCATGGCCTCCTCGGCAACCTTGCGGGCGTCGTCGAGATACTCCCGGCACCTACGTTCCTGGTGAGCCAAAAATTCGCCCGGCATCGGCATTTCGGGCATCAGCAGCATTGCCGGCGGCGGACAGACCGCGACGACCGTCAGCGCAACGTCGCGGAACACCGCCTCGCGCGCCGCCCAGTCCACCGCGACCTTCGCCGACGACGAGCCGTCGACACCGACCAAGACTCCACGCGGCGCTGCGTGTGCGGACATTTCGTCGCCTCACTTCTGTCGCGCCGGCTGCTACCGACCGGCTCCATCTTCAGACGCTATCCCGGCCGCGGACAACGGCACTGAGGAACTGGTCACCGAGTGTCGGGCCATTGGGCACCGACCTGACCGAAGAGGTGCAGGTGCGCCCAGAGTTCAGCGGGTGCACAGTTCGGTTGCTTCACCGACCACCGTGGCCGCTGCCCTGCCGGTGTCGAGGAGGTGTGCCTCCCGCCAGCCGTCACTACCGGTGCCGGTGCCGGCGGCCAGCGCAGCCGCGATATCGGGTGTGGCATCCGACGTCGTCACCGTGCGGGCCGCGATGCGGTCCTGCGCATCGGCCAGTGTGGTGACACACTGCAATTCGGTCAGCGCCGCGTGGCTTTGCGCAGCCAGCTCGCGGACGCAGCGACGCTGGGCGTCGTCCCTCCAGGTGCCATCGAGGACCACCGACCACCCACCGGCCAGCAGCGCCTGCGCCCTGCGCAGCACTTCGTCGTAGACGGTCGCGACGTTTTCCGGTGCGTACAGGCCCTGCTCGACAATGCCGACGGCGCCGCAAATCACCTGCTGATCAACCAGATCCCTACGCACATCGTCCGTGGAAATAACCTGTGCACCAATGTTTTCCGCAACACCTCGGGAGACCGTCGTCTTGCCGGTGCCGGGGCCACCGCCGACCAGGACGAGGCGAATCGTCGCGGCACGCAGATGATCGGCGGCAATGTGCAGATGCCGCGCGGCGTCATCGGCCGCTTCGGGATGCCCCTGCGCGACGCGGATGCAGTCGACCTTGGCACGTACCCCGGCGCGGTAGGCCACATAGAAGTCGGCCAGCGATGCCGGTGCAGTGTCGGCGGCCCGTTCGCGGTAGTCGGTCAGAAACTGTGCAGCCAGCTCACCCCGGCCGAGGAACTCCAAATCCATCGCAAGGAAGGCAGCATCGTCGAGCCCGTCGACATAGCGCAGCCGGTCATCGAAATCCAGACAGTCCAGCAGCACCGGTCCGTCCGCGGTGCAGAAGATGTCGCCGGCGAGCAGATCGGCATGCCCGTCGACGATCCGGCGTTCGTCGATGCGACCGATGAACAATGCCGCCCTGCCATCGACGTATTGCTGCACCAGCGCAGCCACCTCGTCGAGCAAGCCGGCCGACAGCACCGCCGTGGTGAACGGCCGCATCTCGGTGATGTTCGCCGACCAGCGCCGGGCTACCGCAGCCGGCGTCGCCTCCGCGTCGACCTCGATGCCGCGGTGGCCTTCGGCGTGAAAGTCCGCCAAAATGCAGGCGACAGAAGTGATCTCGCCCGCCAAGGCCGCGGCGTCGATCTCCGGATCGTTCACCCGGGTCGACAGGCGCTGGGCATCGGGATAGCGACGCATCACCAGCACCGGCTCACGGGTTCCCGGCTGCGGTCCGTCCAAGTGGGCAATGCCCAGGTACGCCTGCGGCGACAGCCTGCCATTGAGCGTCAGCTCGCGCGTGCACGCCTGCTCCCGCAACTCGACAGTGGAGAAGTCCAGGAAATCAGTGACGACCGGCTTCTTGCACTTGTACGCACGATCGCCCACCAGCAGGACCAGTCCAGTGTGGGTTTCGTGCACCTGCGCGGCCAGCGCGCCCGCGGTATCGCTGAGGTCGGGTGCCATACCTACATCGTGCCTGGCCCGATTACAGGACCGCCCATTGTGGATTTCTGACCGATCGGTCTAAACTTTGACCATGCGGTCTGATGCCGGAACCTCAACCTTCACCGAACGAGCCCGGCGGGAGCAGATCGTCGCAGCGGCGACGGAGGTCATTGCCGAGGCGGGTTTCGGGCAGGCGTCGCTGGCTAAGATCGCCGATCATATTGGCGTCGCCAAAAGCGTTGTGCTGTATCACTTCAAGACAAAGAACGACATCATCGAAGCGGTCGTGGCCGCGGTATTCGGTGCCGCGGTCGCCGAGATGGCCCCCGCTGTGTCTGCTGCGGCGTCGCCGAGGGATCGCCTCGCTGCCTACATTCGCGCCAACGTCGCATTCATCAAGCGGAATCGGGTAGCTGCGACGACCATGGTGGAGATCCTCACCGGATATCGGACGCCTGACGGTTTGCGTCTCGACCAGGCAGCGACCACCGCACCACAGCCAACGGATGCCGGATTGACGGCCCTGGATCCAGAGGTCATTTTCGTCGACGGTGTTTCGGGCGGGCAGTTTCGGGCCTTGTCGCCGAGATTCATGAAGAACGCGCTGCGGGCCGCACTCGATGGTGCGGTGTGGGAGTCGATCCGAGATCCGGACTACGACGTGATCGGCTACGGCGAAGAATTGGTGACCGTCTTCGATCTGGCGACCCAGGGTCGGTCATGACCCGGATCGTGCTCGCGGCGTTCGGTACGCGTGGTGATGTCGCACCGCTGACCGGGCTAGGCGCTCGGATACGCGATGAGCTCGGAGCCGAGGTAGTTCTCGCCGCCCAACGCCCATACGAGCGCCTTGTCACAGCTGCGGGGCTGACCTACCGGTGCCTGCCCGGTGACACCGAAGCGCAGACCCGCGCATCGAACTACGGGCAAGCCGTTGTCGACGGCGCGCGTATGCGCCCGTCCAAGGACGTGCTGGCCCAGATGCGCGACGACCTGACCGGGGTAGGCGAGGCCATCGCGGCTGCGGCCACCGACGCTGAGCTGCTGCTGCTGGAGGGCCCCGTGGGATCCCTGCTGGGTTATCACGTCGCCGAGGCGATGGACATTCCGAGCATCGGGGTCTTCCTCCAGCCCGTCAGTACCACAACAGAATTCGCGCCACCGCCGCTGACAGCGCGCTCATTCGGGCGCCTCGGTAACCAGCTGGCATGGCGACTCGGTGACCTCGGCGAGAAGGTGTATACGCCCCTGGTCGATGATCTGCGCTCGAATCTGGGCCTGCCCGCACAGTCGCGGCGCAGCTATCAACGTGAACGCGCAATGACCTGGCCGATCCTGTACGGGTTCTCCCAACACGTCGTCGCCAAACCCGCGGATTGGCGTGACGGACTGAGCGTCACCGGATATTGGTGGCCCACCGACGCACCCGGGTGGCGCCCCCCGCCCGAAGTGGTGGAGTTTCTCCAGGCCGGACCACCGCCGGTTTTCGTCGGCCTAGGCAGCACCGCCACCGGGCAGGGCGAGCGGTTGTCCAGTCTGATCGTCTCGGCGCTGCGCCAGGCCGGGGTGCGCGGCATCATTCAGTCCGGCTGGGCCGGCCTGCACGGTGAGGGCGCTGATGTCCTCACCGTCGACGAGCTGCCGCACGCATGGCTGTTCCCGCACATGGCAGCCATCGTCCACCACGGAGGCGCGGGGACGACGGCCGCCGCTCTGCGTGCCGGCGTGCCGTCAATCCCGGTCACCGGCATCATGGACCAGCCGTTCTGGGCCCGACGCCTGTGTGCGCTCGGCGCCGCGCCCAAGGCCTTGCCGCGCGTGACGCTCACGGCCGACGCCCTCGCAGCATCCCTGACCGAAACACTATCCGAGCCGGGATATACCCAACGCGCTCAGCAGATTTCAGGTCTCCTGCGGGTCGAGGACGGTGCGGGCGCTGCAGCCGACATCATCGCGGCACATCTGGGCCACCGCAACACCGCATCGTCAGGAGGCAGGTAATGGCTACGCAAGAACTCATGGGAAACGCGCTGTTAGCGGGTGCCATTGCGCTGGCCGGCGGCGCGATCGGAGCCGGAATCGGCGACGGTGTGGCTGGTGCTCAACTCATCGCCGGTGCCGCCCGCCAACCCGAAGCGCTCACTCGGCTCTACACGCCGTTCTTCATAACGGTGAGCCTGGTGGAAGCGACGTTCTTCATCAACGTCGCCTTCATGGCACTATTCGTCTTCGCCACGCCCGGCTCTTAACACGCCGGTAGCGCCAGAATTCACGCACAAACGACATCACAAAATCCGGCCGAAGCCACCTTACGGCCCCCTGCGGTGGGACCAATGGCTCTGTACGCATCCGCGTTGCCGGCGAAAGCTGAAGTTGTCAGGCACGACGACAGGACGGTTGACGATGATGACGACAGTGGTGAACGACTCGGACCTGCTCATCAAGGCCGTGACGGTGGCGTCGCGGGCACCTTCCCTGCACAACACTCAGCCCTGGCAGTGGGTGAGCCACGGTGGCGCCCTGGAGCTACACCTGGATCGTGGACGCATCGTGCGCAACACCGATGCCGATGGCCGCGAAGCGGTGATCGGCTGCGGCGCGGCACTGCACCACCTGCAGATCGTGATGCATGCGGCCGGTTGGGCGTGCGACGTCGAACGGCTCCCCGACCCCGACGACGTCGCGCATTTGGCGACCATCCGATTCCACCCGGCCGACACGGCAATGGACGCCCACGCCGACCGGGTCGACGCGATCCTGCGGCGCCGGACCGACCGGCTGCCGTTTCTGGCGCCATCGGCGTGGGAACGTACCGAGCCACTGCTGCGTGCCGCTGTCGATGCGGCGGGAGCGGCCGGCGTAACGCTGCACGTGCTCGATGACCGGCTGCGTTACGAGCTCGGACAGGCGTCGGCGCTGACCGAGGCGGTACAGCGGTTCAACTCCGGATATCAAGCTGAATTAGATTGGTGGACAGCGCCTTTCGAATACGGTGAAGGAATACCG
>DASUGW010000184.1:0-2611 GCA_036273805.1 Mycobacterium sp. | reverse complement strand
GGTCGGTAGCCACGACCTGGCCCTGGCCGGGCAATGCGGAGACCGGATCGGGCCAGGCCGCGTCGCCGGTTGGGGCGGGGGCCAGCCAGTAGCGTCGGTGTTCGAAGGCGTACGTGGGCAGACCGACGGTGCGGGCGCGGGGATACAGCGCCGACCACGACGGGCTGTGACCGTGATTGTGCAGCTGCGCCAACGTGATTGCCAGACTGTCGAGGTCGGGCCGGTCCCGGTGCAACGTGATGATCACCGCTGACCTGGTCCGTCCGGCGACCTGGGCCAGGGTGTCCGTGATCGCCGGGGCCAAGACCGGATGCGGGGACAACTCGACAAACGTGCACTCACCGGTCGCCAGACGCTCGAGCACGCGGTCATGGAACCCGACCGGCTCACGCAGGTTGCGATACCAGTAGTCGGCGTCCATGGTGGTGGTGTCGAGGGGTTCGGCTGAAAGTACTTGTCCCACTGTGGAATACAGCGGGATCCCGGCGGGTGCTGGAGTCAGGTCGGCGAGCTCGGCCAAGAGCCGCTCGCGTGCTGGTTCGACCTGCGCGGAGTGCGACGCGTAATCGACCGCGATCTGCCGGATATGGATACCGTCACGCTCACAGGCCGCGGTGAATTCCGC
Source organism: Mycobacterium sp. (assembly GCA_036273805.1). Classification (GTDB taxonomy): domain Bacteria; phylum Actinomycetota; class Actinomycetes; order Mycobacteriales; family Mycobacteriaceae; genus Mycobacterium. Next base: position 1,986 of record DASUGW010000184.1, on the reverse strand, counting down.
TAGCGCGGCGGGGTCGCCGCTGACGATGGTGTGCGTCGGGCCGTTGATCGCGGCGACACTTAACACCTCAACCCAGGGCCGCAGGAGTGACTGCACCCCCTCGGCATCCAGCAGGACCGAGGCCATCCCACCGGCACTCCGCAGGGCGCTCAGCGCTTGACTGCGCACCGCCACCACCTTGGCGGCGTCAGACAAGGGCAGCACCCCGGCGATGTGCGCCGCCGCGATCTCGCCTTGCGAGTGGCCGATCACCGCGTCGGGCACGATGCCGTAGCTGCTCAATACCTCGGCCAGCGATACCATCACGGTGAACAGCACCGGCTGGACCACATCGACTCGGTCCAGCGCGGGGGCGGCGGGATCCTCAAGCAACACGTCACGCACCGACCAACCCGTGACCGGGCGCAACGCCTTGTCACAGGCATCGACAGTGTCGGCGAAGACGGGGTGGCACTGGTAGAGCTCTCGACCCATGCCGGGGTACTGGGCGCCTTGGCCGGGTAAGACGAATACGGTCTTACCGCGCAAGTGAGCGAGGTGATGGTGCTGGGTCAGCTGCGGGTGGGCTTGGCCGGCGCGCAGTGCCTCCAGGGCACTCAGCAGGTCTTCGCGCGGGTCGGCGGCGCCCGCCGGTGCAGTGATCACTGCCCGATAGGGGTGATGGGTCCGCGTGCTGCCCAGGCTGTAGGCCACATCGGTGAGATGCAGGTCGGGATGGCCAACCAGGTGTTGGTGCAGCCGGTCGGCCTGCGCGCACAACGCCGCCGGGGTGCGCGCCGAAATCGGCCACAGCGACCCTTCCGGCAGCCCGCCCTCACCACCGTGCTGGGTCGGCGCAGCCGGGGCGGGGGGCTGTTGCAGGATCACGTGCGCATTGGTGCCGCTGATCCCGAACGACGACACGGCCGCGGTACGGGGATGATCGGTGACCGGCCAGGGCACCGGACCGGTGAGCAGCCGGACGGTACCGGCCGACCAGTCGATGTGCGGGCTGGGGTGATCGACGTTCAGGGTCGGGGGCAAATTGTCGTGGTTGAGGGCCCCGATCATCTTGATGATTCCGGCGGCGCCGGCGGCGGCTTGGGTGTGGCCGATGTTGGATTTGATCGATCCCAGCCACAGCGGGTGCTCCGCATCGCGCGCGGCGCCGTAGGTGGCGATCAGGGCACCGGCCTCGATCGGATCACCCAGGGTGGTGCCGGTGCCGTGCGCCTCGACCACGTCAACTTGATCAAGCGCGATACCGGCGTTGGCGACGGCTTGGGCGATGACGCGTTGTTGAGCGGGCCCGTTGGGAGCGGTCAAACCGTTGGAGGCGCCGTCTTGGTTGATCGCCGATCCCGCGATGACTGCCAGCACCGGATGGTTGTTGCGTTGGGCATCGCTGAGCTTTTCCAGCACCAGCACCGCGGCTCCTTCGCCCCAACCGGTTCCATCAGCGTTGGCGGAGAACGCTTTACAACGCCCATCAGGGGCGAGCCCGCGTTGCCGGGCGAACTCGGTGAATATCGACGGAGTGGTCATCACCGTGACGCCACCTGCAAGGGCAAGAGCCGACTCGCCGTTACGCAACGACTGACACGCCAAATGCGTGGCCACCAGCGATGACGAGCAGGCCGTGTCGACGGTAATCGCCGGGCCCTGCAAACCCAGCGCATACGCAACCCGCCCGGAGACCACACTGGTGGACAGACCGGTCAGGCCGTAGCCCTCCGTGCCGTCAGAGCCGCCGCCGTAGGACTGTGACCACGCTCCGACGAACACTCCGGTTTCGGTGCGCAGCAACGTGTCCGGATTAATTCGGGCGGTTTCCAACGCTTCCCAGCACACCTCCAGCAGCAACCGCTGTTGCGGATCCATGCTTCGGGCCTCGCGCGCCGAGATCCCAAAAAATTCCGCGTCGAACCCGGCGGCGTCTGCCACAAACGCTCCTGCGCGCGTGTAGGTCTTGCCCACCACATCGGGGTCGGGATCAAACAAATCCGC
>DASUGW010000183.1:0-23477 GCA_036273805.1 Mycobacterium sp. | reverse complement strand
CGGCATGGACAAACCAGGTGTCACATCGACACTGTTCGGTGCGCTGTCGCATCACCGAGTCGACTTGCTCAACGTCGAACAGGTGGTGATCCGCGGCCGGCTGACGCTGGGTGTGTTGATCGACTGCCCGCGGGAAGTGGCCGAGGGCACGGCATTTCGCGATGACGTGCAGTCTGCGATCAACGATCTCGGTCTCGACGTCGCCATCGAACGCAGCAACGGCTCCCCGATCCTGCGGGATCCATCGACCCACACCATCGTCGTGCTGGGCCGGCCGATCAGCGCGGCGGCGTTCGGGGTGCTGGCCCGCGAGGCCGCCGCGCTCGGGGTCAACCTCGACACCATCCGCGGGGTGTCCGACTATCCGGTGACCGGCCTCGAGCTGCGGGTGTCAGTGCCGCACGGCGTCGAGGCGCAGCTGCAGGCCGTACTCGCCCGGGTGTCATCGGAAGAGGGTGTCGACATTGCCCTGGAGGATTACAGCCTGGAGCGGCGCGCCAAGCGGCTGATCGTGTTCGACGTCGACTCGACCCTGATCCAAGGCGAGGTCATCGAGATGCTGGCCGCACGGGCCGGCGCCGAAGCCAAAGTCGCCGCGATCACCGAAGCCGCGATGCGCGGTGAACTGGATTTCGCCGACTCGCTGCGTGAGCGCGTGGCCACCCTGGCCGGTCTGCCCGCCAGTGTCGTCGACGACGTGGCCGACGAGTTGGAGCTCACCCCGGGGGCGCGCACCACGATCCGGACGTTGCATCGTCTCGGATTTCACTGCGGAGTGGTCTCCGGCGGTTTCCGCCAGGTCATCGACCCGCTGGCCCACGAACTGATGCTCGATTACGTGGCCGCCAATGAGCTGGAGATCGTCGACGGAAAACTCACGGGCCGCGTGGTCGGGGAGATCGTCGACCGCCCGGGCAAGGCAAAGGCGTTGCGCGACTTCGCCAATCAGGTGGGCGTGCCGATGGAACAGACCGTGGCCGTCGGCGACGGTGCCAACGACATCGACATGCTGTCGGCGGCCGGTCTGGGCGTGGCGTTCAATGCGAAGCCGGCGCTGAAAGAGGTCGCCGACGCCTCGCTGAGCCATCCGTACCTGGACACCGTGCTGTTCATCCTCGGCGTGACCCGTGGCGAGATCGAGGCAGCGGACGCCGTCGACGGTGTGGTCCGCCGGGTGGATATCCCGCCCGCCTGACTTCGCGCGCCGACGCGTGGGACCGAGTGTTTGTCTGAGCCCGGTTGGAAGTGTCAGACCACCGGCGCGCCGGCCTCCAGGATGGGGGTGTCCCTGCCGGCGCCCGTGACCTGCGACCACGCCTGGGTGAGCAGTGAAACCCCTTGTCGCAGTTGATCTTCGGGTAACGCGTAAGGCACCCGGATGTAGCGCTCCATGGTTCCGTCGACACCGAACCGCGGGCCGGGCGCGATATCCAGACCGAGTCGGGACGCCGCCGCCGACAACGCTGAACTCATGGGCACCGGCAACCGCATCCACAATGCCAGCCCGCCGGTCGGGCGCCCTACCCCGCACGGCCGCCAGTCCGGTAGCTGCTCGGCCAACAGGGAGCGCAGCAGTGCCCGGCGGCGCCGGATCAGATCCCGCCGCTCGATCAGCACGTCGTCTCCAGAGTCGAGAAGCCTTGCGGCGGCGAGCTGTTCGACGATCGCCGTACCGAGGTCGACCGATGGCCGGCGTGCCGCGAGTGTCGCCAGGGTGGCGCGTTCGGCGCGCAGCCAGCCGACGCGCATCCCGCCCCAGAATGATTTCGACATCGACCCGATCGTGAGTACCAGATCCGGCCGGCTGGCGACCGCGGCGGCAACTGGCGCCGGCACGGGTTCGTCGAGCCAGATATCTGTCATGGTTTCGTCGATGACCGTGCGGGTGCGGGTCTGGGAGATGATGCGCGCCAGCTCGTGCCGCTGTGCGGCGGGCATGGTCAGTCCCGTCGGATTGTGCTGATCGGGGATCAGGTAGGCCAGATTGGGAGCCAGTTGGCGCACGGCGACGTGCAGGGCATCGAGATCCCAGCCCTCGTCGGGCGCCACCGCGACAGGGACGGCCCGGGCACCGGCGGCGGCGATGGCCGACAGCGCGCCGGAAAACGTCGGTTGCTCGACCAGTACCCGGTCGCCGGGTTCGACGAAGGTCGACAGGACCAGGCTGAGCGCGCCGAGTGCTCCCGTGGTCACCATGATCTGGTCGGGTGTGGTGGGAAGCCCACGGGCGCAATAACGTTCGGCAATCGCCACGCGCAGCGGCTCGACACCGAACAGTTCGAGGCCGGGCTGGTGCAGGAACGGGGTGATCTCGACGGCAGCCGCCGCGTAGGCCCCCTGTACCACGGCCACGGGTGCCGACATGGCGGCTGCCGAGAAGTTGATGGCACCCTGCGGGGCCGGCACCGGTTGTGACGGTGCGGTTGGCAGCGCGGTGGTGGCCCGCGCACCACGGCGGGCGAGCAGGTAGCCGTCCTCGCGTAACTGGGCGTACGCGGCGGTGACGGTGGTCCGTGATACCCGCAGCGTGTCGGCCAGCGTGCGCTCGCTGGGCAGTCGCGATCCGATGGGAACGCGTCCGTCGACGATCAGCATCCGCAGACCGTCGGCCAGGCCCTGATAGACGGGTCCGCTGCCGCTGGCCGTCCGCCAGTTGCCCAGCTCGCGGCCAAGGAGGTCCACATCGAGCCTTCGGTCGGCCATTTCTGCGCTCATCAGATGCCAGTTTGAGCCAACTGGCTATTGAAAGGCAAGCCACTTGCCTCAGAAAATGGCGATATGGCGCAAAACTGGCTACCGCGACTCGCGCGGGGATGGGTGCACTGGCTGACCGTCCCGCAACCACGGCAGGGCATCGTCGTCGACACCGACGCCGACGTTCGCCGGATGAGAGCTGAGCTCGACGCCGTTCGGACGCGCTTCCGGGAACATGCGTGACAACGCGGCTCGGTGCGCTGGGAATCGGCCTGATCCTCTACGGGGCGTCGATGGCGTTGATGGTCCGCGCCGGCCTCGGACTTGACCCGTGGGACGTGTTCCATCAGGGCTTGGCCCTGCGCTCCCAATGGACAATCGGCACCGCGTCGGTGGTCGTCGGCGCCGTCGTGCTGCTGGCATGGCTGCCGCTGCGCAATCGGCCCGGGTTCGGCACGCTGGCCAACATCGTCGTGATCGGCGTGACCGTCGATGCGGTGCTGGCGGTACTGCCCGCGCCGGCGGCACTGCCGGCGCGCGTGGCGATGATGTTGGGTGCGGTGCTGCTCAACGCATTCGCGACGGTGCTCTACATCGGCGCCGGCCTTGGTCCCGGACCGCGGGACGGTTTGATGACGGGACTGGTGAGGCGCACGGGTGGCTCAGTGCGCTTGGTACGCACCGCAATTGAAGTGCTTGTGCTGACCGTCGGCTGGTTGCTCGGCGGCGCTGTCGGCGTCGGGACGTTGGTGTACGCCCTCGGCATCGGACCCTCGGTGCAGTTGCTGCTGCGCCTCATGCCGGCCCGGGTGCTCGCGGTCAGTGGATGGGGAACGCTGGCGCACCGTCGATCGGGATAGCGGCCACGCAGAATGTGATCCGTGAGCATCGACGCCCTTGCCCGCGACGCGATTGACCTGGCACACGGCCGCGAGCGCGTCATCCTCGGCATCGCCGGCAGCCCCGGAGCGGGCAAGTCCACCCTCGCCCACCAACTGCTCGACCGGATCACCGACATACAGGGCGCCGGCTGGGCAGCGCAGGTGCCGATGGACGGGTTCCACCTCGCCGATGCGCAACTGCGCCGCCTCGGTGCGATGGAACGCAAAGGCGCACCGGACACCTTCGATGCGGCAGGGTATGCCAGCGTGCTTGACCGGGTGCGCACCCGGACCGATGGGCCGGTGTACGTCCCCGGTTTCGACCGCACCCTCGAGCAACCTCTCGCCGCGGCGCTCGTCGTCCTGCCGCACGCCCGCCTGGTCATCACCGAAGGCAACTACCTGCTGCTGGACGAGCCGGACTGGACGACGGCGCGGCGCGCGATGGACGCCGTGTGGTTCGTCACCGCCGACGACGGACTGCGCACCGAGCGATTGGTGGCCCGGCACGTCGCATTCGGCAAAAGCCCCGAAGCGGCGCGGCGCTGGGTGGACTCGGTGGACCGCGTCAACTCCGATCGTGTCGCGCCGACGGCGCCGACCGCGGACCGCGTCATCGTCAACGCCCCAGACGGCTGGCGCCCGGGCGAATTCGCTTGACTACCATAGTCGGGTGCCCGCCGCCGAAACTGATCCTGACCTGCTGATCGATTTTCGGAAAGTTTCGTTGCGACGCACCGGTCGAGTACTGGTGGGGCCCGTCACCTGGCAGGTGGAACTCGACGAACGCTGGGTCGTCATCGGCCCCAACGGCGCCGGCAAGACGTCGCTGCTGCGTATCGCGGCAGCCATGGAGCACCCGTCCAGCGGCGCGGCATACGTGCTGGGGGAGCGGCTGGGCCGCACCGAAATGGCCGAACTGCGCGCCCGGGTGGGGCTGTCCAGTGCGGCGCTGGCGCAGCGGGTGCCCGACGAGGAACTGGTCCGCGACCTTGTGGTATCGGCGGGCTACGCGGTGCTGGGGCGCTGGCGCGAACAGTACGACGAGGTCGACTACGAGCGCGCCGTGGACACCCTGGAAAGCGTGGGCGCCGAGCATTTGGCCGAGCGCACCTACGGCACGCTGTCCGAAGGGGAGCGCAAGCGGGTGCTGATCGCCCGCTCGCTGATGACCGACCCCGAACTGCTACTGCTCGACGAGCCGGCGGCCGGACTGGACCTCGGCGGCCGGGAAGAACTGGTGGCCCGGCTGGCCGATCTGGCCGCCGACCCGGACGCACCGGCGCTGGTGCTGGTCACTCATCACGTCGAAGAAATCCCGCCCGGGTTCTCGCATTGCCTGATGCTTTCCGAGGGCCAGGTGGTGGCCGCGGGCCTGCTGACCGAAGTCCTGACCGCGGAGAACCTGTCCGCGGCGTTCGGGCAGCGAATCGCCCTCGACGTCATCGATGGCCGATACTTCGCGCGGCGGGTTCGCAGCCGCGCCGCACATAGGAGACAGACATGACGCCGAAGAACCCCGCCGACCGGGAGCCGCTACCGGCTCGGCCGGCGGCCACCGTGATGCTCGTCCGCGACATCGAGGCCCACGGCATCGAGGTCTTCTTGATGCGCCGGCACCGCGCGATGGAGTTCGTCGGCGGCGTGGTGGTGTTTCCCGGCGGCGGCGTTGACGATCGCGACCGCAACGCCGACATCGACTGGCACGGCCCGCCGCCGCAGTGGTGGGCGCAGCGATTCGGCGTTTCCGAGGAACTGGCACTGGCTCTGGTCTGCGCCGCCGCGCGCGAGACGTTCGAGGAGTCCGGGGTGCTGTTTGCCGGGCCGGCCGGAGCGGGTGGCGAACCGGGCATCGTGAGCGACGCCGGTGTGTACGCCCAGGCGCGCGCCGCGCTGGCCGACAACTCCCTGGCGTTCGGCGAGTTCCTGCGCGGTGAAGGTCTGGTGTTGCGCGCCGACCTGCTGCGGCCCTGGGCCAACTGGGTGACGCCCAAGGAAGAACGCACCCGTCGCTACGACACCTACTTCTTCGTCGGAGCGCTGCCCGAAGGCCAACGCGCCGACGGCGAGAACACCGAGTCGGACAAGGCGGGTTGGGCCACCCCCGAGCGGGCCCTGGACGATTTCGCCACGCACCGCACGTTCCTGCTGCCGCCGACCTGGACCCAGCTGGACTCACTGGCCGGACGCACCGTCTCCGAGGTGCTCTCGGTGCAACGCAACGTCACTGCGGTCGAGCCCAACCTGGTTGTGGCAGAAGGTAATTGGGAGATCGAATTCTTCGACAGCGACCGCTACAACGCCGCGCGCGCCGGGCGTGCGCCGTGATGCGCGGCCCGCGCCGACCGGAGGACCGCGCATGACCGCCGAGTTCGTCTCGGTCCACACCGATCCGCAGCGTCCGGGTATCGGGACCGTGCTGCTCAATCGGCCGCCGACCAATGGGCTGACCCGTCAGATGTATCGCGAGCTGATCGCCGCGGCCGCTGAGGTGACGCGGCGCGACGACCTCAGCGCGGTGATTCTCTTCGGCGGCCACGAGATCTTCTGTGCCGGCGACGACGTTCCCGAGCTGCGCACCTTGACGGCCAAGGAAGCCGCGTTGGGTGCCGGCGTACGCCATGACGCGATCGAGGCACTCGCGGCGATCCCAAAGCCGACCATCGCCGCCGTCACGGGCTACGCCCTGGGCAGCGGCCTGACGCTGGCGTTGGCCGCCGACTGGCGGATTGCCGGCGACAACGTCAAAGTGGGCGCCACCGAAATCCTGGCGGGGCTCATTCCGGGTGGGGGTGGGATGGCCCGGCTGACGGCCGTCGTCGGGACCAGCCGCGCCAAGGAACTGGTCTACAGCGGACGGTTCGTCGGCGCAGAAGAGGCCGCGGCCCTGCGCCTCGTCGACGAACTGGTGGCACCGGACGGCGTCTTCGACGCCGCCGCATCATGGGCGCAACGCTTCACCGATGTCCCGCCGGGTGCCCTGGCCGCCGCCAAGGCCGTGATCGACGGCGGTGCGGCTGCACGCCCGGAGCTGATTGCCGAGGAACGCCGGCGCTACGTCGAGGTCTTTGCTGCCAGCCAAGCCGGTCGCAGCGCAGGTTAGGCTGCCTTCCATGACGACGGACTCCCGCATCGACTCCACTGTCGCCGGTGACCCGGCTCCGACACCGCACGCCACCGCGGAACAGGTCGAGGCCGCTCTCAAGGACACCAAGCTGGCCCAGATCCTCTACCACGACTGGGAAGCCGAGACCTACGACGACAAGTGGTCCATCTCGTACGACCAGCGGTGCATCGACTACGCCCGTGGCCGGTTCGACGCCGCGGTGCCCGATGAGGTGCAGCGCGAGCTGCCCTACGATCGCGCGCTCGAGTTGGGCTGCGGCACCGGTTTCTTCCTGCTCAACCTGGTGCAAGCGGGCGTGGCCCGCCGCGGATCGGTAACCGACCTGTCGCCGGGCATGGTCAAGGTCGCCACCCGCAACGGCCAGAACCTGGGTCTGGACATCGACGGCAAGGTCGCCGATGCCGAGGGCATCCCGTACGAGGACAACACCTTCGATCTGGTCGTCGGTCACGCGGTGCTGCACCACATCCCCGACGTGGAGCTGTCGCTGCGCGAGGTGGTGCGCGTGCTCAAGCCAGGCGGTCGCTTCGTGTTCGCCGGCGAACCGACCACCGTCGGCAATCGCTACGCCCGCGAACTGTCCACACTGACGTGGCACGTGGCCACCACCGTCACCAAGCTGCCCGGCCTGCAGGGGTGGCGACGTCCGCAGGAGGAACTCGACGAGTCCTCACGCGCCGCGGCGCTGGAGGCTGTTGTGGATCTGCACACCTTCGACCCGGCTGATCTGGAACGGATGGCGCGCAACGCCGGCGCCGTCGAGGTCCGCACCGCCAGTGAGGAATTCACCGCGGCCATGCTGGGCTGGCCGGTGCGCACCTTCGAGGCCTCGGTACCCGCCGGCAAGCTCGGCTGGAACTGGGCAAAATTTGCGTTCGGCAGCTGGACCAGGCTGAGCTGGGTGGACGCCAACGTGTGGCGCCGGGTGGTGCCCAAGGGCTGGTTCTACAACGTCATGATCACCGGGGTAAAGCCTGGCGCTTGAGTTCACCCGCGACGACGTCGCGTACCTGACGTCGGAGGCGGGGGCGGCGGCGCTGTCCGACGTCGCGGCACTGGGTTTGGCCGACCGGATCGCCGACGTCGCGACCGTGCGTGCGCGCTACGGCGAGCGCGCGCCGGTGCTGATCGAGACGACCCTGCTGCGGCGCAAGGCCGCGGCGAAGCTGGCCGGGCTGCCGGGCTTGTCCGGCTGGCTGTTCACCGACGAAGCACTGCAACAGAGCACCGCGCAACCGGTCGCCGCGCACCGCGCCACGCGGCTGGCGGGCCGCGTTGTGCAGGACGTCACATGTTCGATCGGTGCCGAGCTCGCGGTGCTCGGTCGAACCGCCGGCGGCTGCGTCGGTTCGGATCTCGACCCGGTGCGCCTGGCGATGGCCGCACACAACCTGAGTCTGGACGGTCGAGCCCCCCTGTTGTGCCGCGCAGACGCGCTCACCCCGATCACCCGCGACACCGTGGTGGTGGCCGACCCGGCCCGCCGCAGCGGAGGCCGTCGCCGCTTCGATCCGCGCGACTACATGCCCCCGCTGGATCGGCTTCTCGAGGTCTACGCGAGGCGACCGCTCGTCGTGAAGTGCGCTCCCGGAATCGATTTCGACGCTCTGGAGTCGATGGGCTTTTCCGGCGAAGTGGAGGTGACCTCCTGGGGCGGCTCGGTGCGCGAGGCCTGTCTGTGGTCGGCGGAGTTCGCCGAGTCGCCCACCGTCACGCGCCGCGCGACGGTGCTCGACACCGGTGAGCAGATCACCGACGCCGAATCCGACGATGCCGGCGTCGGGCCGGCGGGGCGCTGGATCGTCGACCCGGATGGTGCGGTGGTGCGGGCCGGGCTGGTGCGCCACTACGCCGCCCGGCACGCATTGTGGCAACTCGATCCCGACATCGCCTACCTGTCGGGCGAGCACCTGCCGCCGGGGGTGCGCGGGTTCGAGGTGGTCGACCGGGTTCCCTTCAACGAGAAACGGATACGTGCCGCACTGACGGCGCTGGACTGCGGCGCGCTGGAAATTCTGGTGCGGGGCGTGGGGGTGGACCCCGATGCGCTGCGGCGCCGGCTGCGGCTCAAAGGGTCTGCGGCCTTGACTGTGGTGATCACCCGGCTTGGCCGCGGCGCGGCGGCCCTGCCGGTGGCGTTCGTGTGCCGTCCATCGCGCTGACCGGCCGAAGGTCAGCGGCGTTTGGGAAAAATTCACTGCTACCTCACCCAGCAATGCTGGGAGCAAGCTAGCAACACCTTTCCTACCGGCGGTGGTGCGACACCGTGACTGGCGGATCTGGGCCTGTGAATCCGCTAGTTTCGGCTCAGAGGCGTCGTTGCAGGGGTGTTGCCGAGGCAAGGTTCGCAATGCCGGAGGACCGCTACGGCGAACTGCGTCGTCTTCGCGCTATCCGTGTTTGCCGAAATACGTCGAGAGGCTGTCAGCCGTGGCGACAGCGCAGGCTGTAGGCGTGGCGGCGACACCACACGGATTGCTGTTACGGACGGCCATCAAATCGGGCAAGATGTTGCACGACAGCGTCGTGAATTTGGTTGGTAGCGTCTACGCCATTAGCTGGCGGAGCAGAGGGTGGGAGCATGGCACGCGAGTCGGTTCGGTGGGTGTGAGGGCATAGATGGGTGCGTTACGGCGCGTCGCGCACTGGCCGGATCATTACTATTGGCTAACTGCCATGCTGGCGGCGCGGGATTTTCAGCGGACTGTGTGCCGGATGGTTGCCGCGGTGCTTCTGTTGTCTGCTGCGATCTCCGTGGTGGTGACCATAAGCCCCACTGGTCCGGTCGGAGTGGCGGGGCGGTCGCTGTCCTACGGCATCGGTGTGGTGTGCCTGATGCTCGCCACGATATGGCTGCGTAATCGATGGCCGTCGCGCAACGAATCGCTCGCTTCGGTGATCGTTTTGTCGATCTGTGTGGCGGCGTCGTGCCTGAATCAGTCTTTGCCGCTGGCGGGTGTGCTCGGGTGCACGGTATTCGCGCTCGTCGCCGGATACGCGGTGCTGTTCCACAGCGCCCGGCTGTTGTGGTTCACCACCGTGCTGGCTCTGGTGGTCGGTGCTGTGCTGTGCCTTCGCATCGCCCTCGCGGGGAATCCGGCACTGGCAGTGTGTGCGATGGCGATCGTGGTATCGGTCAACCTGCTGTCGCCGCTGTCGAGCTATGCGTTGGTCCGCATGTTCGGTGTTGCCAAGCCGAACTCCGAAATCGATGCTCTGACTGGTCTTCTGAACCGCGACGCCTACTACCGCGCGACCGCCGAGCTGTTGTCGATCCGCGGCCGTCTGGACGACAGGTATTTGGTCGTCGTCCTGATATCGCTGGACAATTTCGGATTGCTGGTCGAAACAAATGGCCATGCCGCCGGCGACGCTGCGGTGGTCCGCGTCGCTCAAGCGCTTCGGGAAACCACCCGCGGGAATGCGATCGTGGCGCACAGCACCGATGGCGAATTCCTGATCACCGACACCTTCCCGTCGACGAATGCCACGGCGCTGATCGAGCGGGTCCGTGGCTCGGTCGCATTGACCCCACCCCGGTTGACCGCCAGCATCGGTGTGGTCTGCACACCGCTACGCGAGCTGGCCGGGCATCCGCCCGACGCTGTGCTCGACGAGTTGCTGACGAGTGCGCGCGCCGCAATGACCGATGCGCGGCGGGCAGGCGGCAACCAGGCCCGGTATATCGAAAGCCCGCGGCTGGCGGCGCTGGAAGACCAGCCCGATCCCGAAGGGCTGTACTGAATCGTCGGGGGTCTGCCCGGCCTGCTGATCAGTCGCCGGGGGCGAAGCTGTAGACCTGACCGTCGCTGGTGGCGGCTACCACCCGGCGATCGTGGCCGATCGAGATGCCGACCGGGAATCCGGTCGCGTCCGGCAGCGGGTAGCTGTTGACGGTGTGGCCGTCGGCGGGCGAGAACGCCACCAATCGCTGGCCCGTGGTGCCGTCGCGGGCGACGGTGTAGGCGATCGAGGTTCCGGCCTGCGCTGCGGTGGTGAGCGGATTCACGTCGGCGCGTCGCCAGGCGATCTCGGCGTGGTCTCCCGCGTCTTTGATGGCCGTGAGCACGGTATCGGGTCCGCCGCCGGACAGGATCTGCCCGCCGGCGGCCACTGTCGGCGGGGTCTGCGCCTGAAAGTCCAGTGGCACTGACCACTTGACCTTGCCGTCGGTTGTGCTCAGCGCCCACAGTGCCCGATTGCGGCCGTTGACGTAGACGGTCTGCCCGTCGGGCGAGAGCACCGGGGACGCGATCGTGCCGTCGGTGACGGCGGTGCTGGTCCACTCGCGCGTCAGCAGCGGCGTCTGGCCCGGGTGATAACGCAGGGCCTGCAGAGTGGCGGCCGGGGCGCCCGGTTGCCACACCGAGATCACGATGACGTGCGACTGCGGTGAGTAGGCCGGCGCGGCGGCGATCGGACAGCCCTGGCGCGCCGGAGCGCAATCCTGCAGTCCCCGTGTCGAATCGGTGGGGTCGATGCCGGAGACCAGGTCGATCGGATTGCCGACGACCTCGCCGCGGTGGGCGTCGAAAGCCAGCACCTGTCCGAGGTGGGTGACCACGAGCAGCCGGCCGGGCTCCAGCAGCCGCGGGGTCTGTGGCATCCCGATGACCTGCTGACGCCAGCGGATCCATTGGGTTGGGGGATAACTCGCGATCAGTCCGGGTTGGCCGACGTAGAGATTGTCGAAACCGTCAAAGAGCGCGCCGGCGAACCCACCGCCCTGGAACAGCCGGGTGCACCACCGCTGGCGGCCGTTGTTGGTGTTCTCCCACACCATCAACGAGCAGCCGTCGGAGGTTTGGCCGTTGGCGGCCAGATAGCCCTCGGAGCCCAAAGCAACCGCGGCGCCGAGGGAACCCTGCACCGAGCGGCTCCACGCGAACTTCAGCGCCGAGGCGCCGGCCGTCGCGGTGTAGCTGCTGTTGGCGGCGTCACCGTATTGGGCGGGCCAGCCCAGAGACGGTGCAGGCTGTACCCAATGATCGGTATTGCCGCAGCCCGCGCCGACGGCAGCCGTGGTGCAGAGGATCAGGGTTGTCAGGGAAAGACGAGCCTGCGCAGCGAGTCGCCGAAGCACCAGGGTCGTTCCCTCCTCGTCAGGGTGTGCGCATGGTCGCCACGAGGGTAACCCGAGCCCGATGCGGCCTCGCGTAGGCTTTGCGGCCATGACGACGATGTGGGGTGCGCCACTGCATAAGCGCTGGCGCGGGTCCCGGCTCAAAGATCCACGTCAGGCCAAGTTTCTCACCCGTGAATCGCTGAAATGGGTGCTGAACAACCGGGCCTACACGCCGTGGTACCTGGTGCGCTACTGGCGGCTGTTGAAGTTCAAGCTCGCCAACCCGCACATCATCACCCGTGGCATGGTCTTCCTGGGCAAGGGCGTGGAGATCCAGGCGACACCCGAGCTGGCGCAGATGGAGATCGGCCGCTGGGTGCACATCGGTGACAAGAACACCATTCGCTGTCACGAGGGGTCGCTGCGCTTCGGCGACAAGGTGGTGCTCGGGCGCGACAACGTCATCAACACCTATCTCGATATCGAGCTCGGGGATTCAGTGCTGATGGCCGACTGGTGCTACGTCTGCGACTTCGACCACAAGATGGACAGCATCGAACTGCCGATCAAAGATCAGGGCATCATCAAGAGCCCGGTGCGCATCGGGCCGGACACCTGGGTCGCCGCGAAGGTGACCGTTCTGCGTGGCACCACGATCGGACGCGGCTGCGTGCTGGGCGCGCATGCGGTGGTCAAGGGCGAGGTGCCGGACTTCTCGATCGCCGTGGGTGCGCCGGCCAAGGTGGTCCGCAACCGCAAGCTGGACTGGGAGACCTCCGCGGCCCAGCGCGCCGAACTGGCCGCTGCGCTGGCCGACATCGAACGCAAGAAGGCCGCGAGGTAGCCCGTCGGTCACGACACCCACTGCCGGCGAGGTCAATCGCGGGGCCGATGGCTCAAACGCGAACAGAGTCTCGGGCCCGTGCCGACCCAGTGGAAAACCTCCGCTCATGCCATCGAGCCAACGGTACGGGCGCCCACCAGTTCAACCGTCCGAGCACATGCATGAACGCAGGCACCAAGATCATCCGCACCACGGTGGCATCCGATAGCACGGCGATGGTCAGTCCGACGGCGAACATGCGCATGAACGACACACCCGCGAACACCAGCGCTGCGAAGTAGATCGCCATCAGCAGTGCCGCGGCGGTGACGACTCTGCCGGTGGACCCGATACCCAGCGCGATACTTTCGTCATTGTCGGGGCCCATTTGCGGTGAGGCGAGCCAATACTCGCGGATACGGGACAGCAGGAAAACCTCGTAATCCATCGACAACCCGAACGCGATGCAGAACATCAGCACCGGGATGCTGACGGTCAGGCTGCCCGTCGCCGTGGTGCCGGCCGCCCCGATGTGCCCTTCCTGGAATATCCACACGAGCGCGCCGAACGTCGCTGTGAGCGACAGGATGTTGAGCAGGACGGCTTTGATCGGTAGCACAACGCTTCCGGTGAGCAGGAAGAGCAGAATCCCGGTGACGAGGACGATGAAACCGAGCACCGCCGGCAGGCGCGAGGTGATGGCGTTGACACTGTCTCGGTTTGTCTGGGCCGTTCCACTGAAGAGAACGCGACGATGCTCGAGGAGCGCTACCGCGTGCAAGCGGTCCAACTGGTGCTCGGACTCGCGGGTGTACAACGGTGCAGCGCTTTGCACCGTCAGAAGGGCACTCTGACCTGTCAGGCCGGTAGGTGCCGACGGTGGCCCCCTGCGGTCGCCGGCGACAAAGGTGCCGGTGGGTGCCGACACGGCAGTCACGGCGGGCACCTGCGACAGTCGCGAAGCGTATGCGGACAGATCGCCGTCGGTCAGCCCGTGGGTGTCGGGTAGGACGATTTTGATCTCCGCATCGGAATTGATCCCGAAGTCGGTGCGCACCATGCCGTTGATCGTGCGCACCGACGACGACGTGGGCAGCACGCGATCATCGGGGTATCCCCAGTTGACCCGGAGAAATGGAGTCCCCAGCACCAGTAGTGCCGCAGTGATCATCAGACCGAGCGGAATCGCGTGACGCATGACGAATTTCGCCATGCGATAGAAGAACTTTCGCTCCATCGCCTGCGGTCGCGGTTCATCCCGGCCGAAAATCCTTCGCAGCAGCCGTCGCACGTCCATGGCGTCCAGCCGGTCGCCGATCACCACAATCGCCGCCGGGGCTATGGCCACCGCCGCGAATGCGGCGAACGTCAACACCGCGATACCGGCGTAAGCGAATGACCTGAGAAAGTACATCGGGAAGATCGCCATCCCGGCGAGTGCCAGGGCGACAGTTGTCGCCGAGAACAAGACCGTCCGCCCAGCCGTGGCCATGGTGTGTAGCAGAGCGTCGTCACGGCTGCTGCCCGCTGAGAGTTCTTGGCGGTACCTGCTGAGGATCAACAGGGTGTAGTCGATGGCGAGGGCGAATCCCAAAGCCACAGCGACATTCAACGCAAACACGGACACGTCGGTCACCAGGGCAATAGCTCGCAGGACAGCAAGCGAACCCACGATGGCGAACCCGCCCACCGCCACCGGAACCGCAGCGGCCAGTAGTCCGCCGAAGACCCAGACCAGCGCGAAGAAGCTCAATGGCACCGCGACGGCTTCCATGTGCACCAAGTCTTCTTGGGTCTGCCGGGTGATCTCCGAATAGACGAGCGCGGATCCTCCTTCCCCCACGGTGACCCCATTCCCCGGCGTCGGTAGGGAATCGACGATTCTCTGCGCGTTTTTCGGGGCGGTCTTCTCGTCGCCCGTCAACGAGGCGATGATCAGCGCCGACGTACCGTCGGCGCTGATCATGCCCGGGCGCGGTTGCTGCTCCCAGGGGGAGGTCACGCTCGACACCCATGGTGAGCTGCGCAGCTTTCGCGCGATCTGGACTCCCACCGCACGTGCGTCGCCACTCACCACGCCGCTGCGGGAGCCGACCACGATCACCAGTTGCATGTCGCCTTGGTGAAAGGTGTCGGCGATGATCGCCGATGCCCGTGCCGACTCGGATCGCGGATCGACAAATCCGCCCGCCGAAAGGCTGGACACCACCGGTATACCGAAGACCGCGGCACTCACCAGCACGGCAGCGCTCAACCCGATGACCCAGCGGGGCGCCGCAATTGAGTGTCGGGTGATTGCCGCTAACATTTCCCGCCCGGTGGCCGAGGACTATGGAACAATCTCGACGATACCCTTAAGATATTGAAATATTAATCTTTTGAATATTTAGTCGTGCCAGACGGCCGGTCACCTCTGGGGAGCGTCGAAGGGGCAACGCTGTGGTACACCGCTCCATGCTGGTCGGCGAGCCGTAGTCAGATGACGGCTCATCGACCTGACGTGGCCGCTCGCAAGAGGCGGCATATCGATGTCTGTCTTGACGGGGACGTGAGCTATCACGGTGTGACAACGGGTTTCGAGCGCTACCGCTTGCCCTACAACGCGCTTACGCAGACAAGTCTCGACGACGTCGACCTCTCGGTGAACTTCCTTGGCGCTACGCTGCGCGCGCCGGTGCTGGTGGGCGCCATGACCGGAGGGGCGGAGCTGTCCGGAAGGATCAACCGCAATCTGGCCTCCGCCGCTCAGCGGCTGGGTGTTGGAATGATGCTCGGTTCGCAGCGCGTGATGCTGGCAGGGGTTCTCGGCGACCGCGCTGCCACCAGCTTCGCCGTGCGTGACGTGGCCCCCGACATCTTGTTGTTCGGCAATATCGGTCTCGCGCAACTCAGCGTTGATGCCGTTCCGGAGATCGTCAAGGCGGTCGACCGAGTAGGGGCGAATGCCCTTGCGGTGCATACCAATCCGTTGCAGGAGGCTATGCAGGAAAACGGTGACACCAATTGTGACCGCTCCCTGCACCGGCTGCACGAGGTGGTGCCCATGCTGAACTGTCCGGTCATGCTGAAGGAAGTGGGCCACGGGATCGGGGCGCAGGCCGTCGCGGACCTGTTGGGATCGACCGGGCGCTCCCCGGTCGCAGCGATCGACGTGGCCGGCGCCGGCGGCACGTCGTGGTCACGGGTGGAGCAATTGGTTCGATATGGCGAGGTGCGCTACCCGCACCTGGCCGACTGGGGGATACCGACCGCGGAAGCCCTGCTGCAGGTGCGTGCGGCCATACCGGGGCTACCGCTGGTTGCTTCGGGCGGAATCCGGACCGGCGTCGATGCGGCCATCGCGCTTGCGCTGGGCGCAGACGTCGTGGCGGTCGCTCGCCCGCTTCTTGCGCCGGCCATCGAGTCGACCGCGGCCGTCACCGCATGGCTGCAGAGCTTCATCCACGAGCTGCAAGTCTGCCTACACTGCTGCGGGGCAACGGATCTCACCGAACTGCGCCGTTTCGGTGTGGCACCCCGAGGCTAGGAAAATCCGATGGCGGTGATCCTGGCGTACGGTTCGCCGGCCCTGGGACATGTCTACCCGTTGGCGGCCCTGTTGGTGGAACTCGTGCGGCGCGGCCACGAGGTGCATATGCGCACCATGGCCGGCGAAGTTGATGCGCTGCGCGCGGCCGGGTTGCATGCAGAACCGGTCGATGCCGCAATAGAGGCCATCGACGGGCGTGATTTGTTGGCTCGCAACGCCATAGGGGTTCTGCAGAAGTCGATCGATGTGATCTGCCGGCGCGCCGTGATCGAAGTGGAGGACTTTGGCCGGTCTATACGCCACGTGCGGCCCGAGGCGGTCATCGTCGACGCGAACTGCTGGGGCGCCATCTCGGCGGCAGGCGTCGCAGGCATCCCATGGTCGGTATTCTCCCCATTCACCCCGTACCTGCGTTCACGGCACTCGCCTCCATTCGGGCCGGGTCTGCGACCGCTGCCGGGCCTGGCCGGCCATATACGGGACGCAACGATGCGGCCGATTGTCAGTCACCTGTTCGATAGGCCCGCGGTGCCGCGAATCAATGCCGTCAGGAAGCGCCTCGCCGCACCGGCGATCAACTCGGTGGATGCACTGATGCGCACGGCACCCCTGCTGTTGGCGGTGGGGGGCGAGCCATTCGAATACCCGCATCCGGATTGGGACGACACTGTCCACTTTGTCGGCGCTTGCACTTTCGAGCACGAGGTTGGCCCTACATCGCCCTGGCTGGCAGCCATCGAGCGCCCTCTGGTGTTGGTCGGTACCTCCTCGATCGCCCAACGCGACGCACAGCTCGGCCATGTCGCGCTGCGTGCGCTGGCAGATCAGCCGGTACATGTGGTGGCGACCTTCCCCGCCGGGATACCTCGGGGACTGCCGCGGGTTCCCAATGCGACGGTCTGCCGATTTGCACCACATGAGGCGGTACTTGATCGAGCGGTCTGCGTGGTGACCCATGGCGGTATGGGCACTACCGTCAAGGCTCTCGACCGCGGCATCCCCGTCTGCGTGGTGCCGTTCGGCCGCGATCAAGCCGAAGTTGCGCGGCGGGTGCAAGTGGCCGGCTGCGGTACCCGGCTGCCGCCGCGGCGGCTCACCCCCCGACGGCTGTGTGATGCCGTGTTGCGTGCGCAGACGATGACCGCGGGAGCGCGGCGGATTGCCGCCGGCTTCGCAGCAACGGGGGGCGTGGGGCGGGGTGCGGACCTGATCGAGGAACGATTGCTCTCAATCCCTAGGTGCGGCTCTGCCCTGCCGCCGCCCGGCGGAGCCGGCGTTCGGCCGGGGCTGAGCTGAAGGTTTCGACTCGGCGCCTCCGAGATCGTCCTCAAATGTCGACATGGCGTCGATCATCGCCGTGAAAACTCGGTGGGCGGCCACGAGCTCGTCGTCTGTGAGATCCGCGAGCGCCGCGCTGATCTTGGATCCGAGAGGAGTGAAAAACTCATGGGCCAAGTTCATGCCGCGATCCTCGTAGCGCAGCAGCCACTTACGTCGGTCCGCCGGGTCGGGCTCGCGTCGAATATGGCCCGACTCGATCATGCGGTCGACGAGGTACGTGATCGCCGGAGGCGACACGTCCATGCGCTGCCGAAGCTGAGCCGGGGTGATGGGCGCACCCGCGGTCTCTCCGACCATGATGTGCAGGAGCGCATGAAAGTCGCTGTTGTTGACATCGTTCGCCCGCGCGAACACCCGGCCGATCCGGTCGGACCGGGCGGTGATGGCGCGTACATCAGCCGACAGCAGACGTTCCAGCTGCGTCCGGCCGGGTGACGGGTCACCTTCGCGGTGCTTACTCACGTACCCGCATCTCTTCCTCAGATTCTCCCGGTCAGGGCGTCCCGGGCCAGATCAGGTCGCACCGGAGCGAGCATAGTGGCCGCGGACCCCGCCGCCGGGTCAAACACCTTCGCGCAATCGATAGCGGCGTTCGGCGTAACGCATATCGTCGTGCCACAGCCGATTGCCCGCGTAACGCATCAGCCATCCGATCAATGGGGCCACCCTGCGTGCGGCGCGGAACCCTGGACGGGGTGACTGCGCGACGATGGCTTCCAGTACCGCGACGTTCGGTCGGCCGTCCGGTCCGGCGCCGATCGGGGTCACGTGCGTTTCGACGACGCTGCCCACCCCTTCCCCGTCGAGGATGCGCATGACGATGGTGCGGGCCTCCGGGCAGGTGAATTCCGCGATCGTCGGCACGCCCAATCGCCCCATCCGAAAGGTGACGGCAACGATGAAACGGTCGTCACTCTCGGTCGGGGTGGCCAGCACCTTGAGCCGGGTGAAGGAATACGGATGGAACCAGGCGCCGTGCCAGGGATCGAGCCGGTTGGCGATGACATCACTTGGTTCACAGACACCGATGACGCGGGTGACAGCCGTAATGGTGCTGCCGGCCGGCCGGGCCACGATCACCGGATGGTCCAGCGGCTGTTCGCCGCCGACGGAGTCGAGACGGACCCAGGCGAGGATGCCGTCGTCGTAGCTGGGCAGCGGCGCCCAGCCCAGGCGGCAGGTGGTGCCGTCTAGGGCCAACCCGTGCCAGCGGCAGAACAATGTGCCGTTGGTGACGGTTCCTGTGCTCAGGTCGGCGCCGAGATGCGGGCAACTGCCGGGTCCCACCCTCAGCCGAGAACGGTTGTCGCGCCACGCGACCAGCTCGATTCCGGCTACCTGCGCGCCGAGGGGACGACGGCTGGACACGTCACGGCTGGCGGCGAACGCGAACCAGTTTCCGGTCGGCCGTCGCTGAGCGCGGTCGACCGCGGTGTCGATGATGGCCGGTTGCGCGTCCCCGTAAGTCGGCCGCTGCTGTGCCCACGAAGTGGTCGGAACCACCTGTAGGGGAGACACTTTGGCCAAACGTTGACGGATTCGACGTCTGAAGTTCGTCACCGCGCGCACCCCGTCCGCAGCACCAGCGACCTCAGCAGCCCTGACCGGCCGCGGTTTGGGACGGTCCAGAGGTCGTGGCCGGCGATGCCCCAGTGCGCTAGGAGGTGGTTGGCGGCAACCCGGCCGGTGGTGGCCGCACGTTCCATCAGTGCCACCGGTAGATCGACCCGAATCCCGTCGCCGGCCAGGACCAACCCGGGGTGTGGGGTGGCGACAGTCGGCCGCCTCAGATAGGTCCCCGGCGTGAACAGTGGGCAGTCGCTTCGTCGCAATACGCGCTGGTACACCACTTTGGCGTGGGCGGTTTCGGGATACAGCTTGTGCAGTTGTGAGACGGCTTCTGCACGCGGTAGCTCGGAATCGAGGGCATACGAATGGAGTTCGACGACCGCGCCACGGTTTCGGCTCGCCCACGTGGTCGCCTGACGTTCATAGCGGTCCAGGACGCTGATGTTGTCCAGCGGAGGATGACCCGACGTGCCCAGGAACGCCGGACGCTGCCGGGACACTGGCCGGTCAAGCCACAGTCGGTCGACGACGAACGAAGGTGCGACGCGCAGTTCTCGAATTTGACTGCGCCACTGCTCATTTCCGAGGACGGGCGACGACGCGACGATCGCTTGCAGGCCGCTTGTGTCTACGGCCAGTACGATCGCGTCCGCATCGATCCGATCGCCGGAGTCGGTCTGTACGCGGAATCGCGACGCCCCACCGGTGCCCACCTGCAGCACGCTCTCGCCGAGGCGGAATCTGACGCCGAGTCCCTCGAGGTAGGACCGCAGCGGATTCCACAGGCTCACATCGAAGTTCTGGTTCGTGACGTCGAAAATCAGGCCCTCGCTGGACCCCAGGAAGTAGATGTGGAACATGGTCACCAGCTCGGCCGCCGACAGCTGCGATGGCTCGGCGAAGAAGCTGCGCGAGAACACCTCGAAGGCGAGGTGCCGGGCCGCCGGCGGAAAGTTGATGCTCTTCAGGAACGTTTCGGCGTCGACATGATCGAGTCGGTGGTAGATGTCGGGAACCGACACGGCGGCCAGCGGTGCGGCGGCCCGGGCATCGATGCGAGCCATATCGGTGAGCCGAAATGTCGGGCTGCGCAGCGCGAATGCGAGGGCATTCCACGGTGGCGTACGGGGCAAACCGCGAAAGGTGTCGCGCCGGCCCGCACCGTCGATCAGCGGGTAATCCTCGACCGGAGTCAGCATCTTCAGCTCCGGATCGATGCGGCGAAGCACGTCGCGCAGGTTGTAGTACTGGCGGAAGAACGCGTGGAAGCCCCGGTTCATCGCGAATTCGAGACCCAGGTGGTGTTCTGTCCAACCACCGACCCGGCCACCGAGATAGGTCTGGCTCTCTATGACGTCGACGGCGATTCCGCGTTCGGCGAGACTGGTGGCGGCCGCCAATCCCGCGATACCGGCGCCCACCACCACAACACGGGGCTTCTCGGTGAGTGCGCGTGCGTCCGGTGACCCCGGCATTGCGGGATGTCTCAGTCGGCGGGGGTCGGTCATCGACGCGCCCTTCCGGCACGCTCCCAGAACAACAGCACCGCAGTGACGAGAGCGAAGCCGAAAAGAAAGTCCTCCACCGGGATATCGAACGGAAATCGCAGTCCGCTCATGTGTCGCCCGTCATAGATCACGACGGGGGAGCTGAGCTTCGTCAGCCAGCCGTCGATGAGGATTTGAAAGCCGAGCACGATCAGCATCGACAGCCAGTACGCCCGCCGGCGAAACAGCCCGGTGCGCAGCCACATCAGCTCTATCGCGCAGACCACACCGACGGCGAGCACCGCCGGAACCGTGTAGCCCACTGCGGTCATCGTTGATCGCCCCGGCCGAGGATTGTGCTGACCGCGTTGTAGGTCAGCAGCCCGCAGATTGGGATCACCAGGAAGAACAACACCTCCTCGACGGGTATATGCAGCGGAGCGTGGACACCGGTGATGTACGCGCCGTTGTACGTCCAGACCCGGGTCGCGATCGCCACCGCATCCCATATCAGGAACACCACCGCCACCGGCAGGATCGCGCGTAGTGCGCGACCGCTCTGGCGGTAGACGCCCGCTCCGAAAAACTCGAGGGGGGCGGTGATGAGCAGGCAGAGCCCAAGCAGGATCAGGTACTGCCAATGGTCGTTCATGCGGCACCGTGTTTCGGATGCCTGAGTTTCGTTCCCAGAGACGTCGGTGGCACTACGGTACGGGCCCGCCACGACTGGAACAGGGCGGTGCCGGCCACCCGCAGCCGGCGGGCTGTGCCTACGGCTGCCCGGTGATCGAACACCGCGAAGTCGCAATCCTCGATGCAATTCAGAATTTCGGAGTACAGCGTCAACGCGGTACTCACGCAGGGCCGGGAGCGAGGCGCCAACAGCGCGATCCCGGCCTCGGCGAATCCATAGATTTGCCGGGTGATTTCGTGTTGGGCCACCAGCGCGTCCCGCACCCGCGGATGGGTGCAGCGGTGGTCGTGGCACCAGCGGAGCAGCTCGCGGTCCACGCCGAATGCCATCAGTTCGTCCATCGGTAGGTAGACGCGATCTCGGACCAGGTCCTCATCCACGTCTCGCAGAAAGTTCGTCAACTGGAACGCGCGACCCAGTGCGGCGGCATACGGTTCGGCCTCTTTCGGATCGACGACGGTTTCGAGCACGGGCAGCATCTGCAGGCCGATCACTTCGGCGGAGCCGCGCATGTAACGGTTGAGTTCTGCCCGATCCCGATATTCCGTGACCGTGAGGTCCATCCGCATCGAGGCGAGAAAGTCCTCGAACAGCGCGTGGGAAATGCGGTAGCGGGCCACCGTATGGTCGACAGCTGCCAGCACCGGGTCGCCGAGACGGTCGCCGCCGCCGAAGAACCGCCCGGCCAGTGCTTGCAGTTGAGCGCCGCGGGCGTCGGCGTCCAGATTCGGATCAAGGTCGTCGAGTATGTCGTCGGCAAGGCGGGCAAACGCATACAGCGCGTGCACGGCCGGCCGCTGGTCGGCGGCAAGCAGTCTGGTGGCCAGGAAGTACGTGCGCCCGTTCTCGGCCGCGATACGTCGGCAGAGCTGGTATGCGGCGCGCAAACGTGGATCGTCGATGCCGGCGGCGTCCAATTCGGTGCGGATCATCAGAAGCTCGCCTTGAGGTCCAGATTGGTGGTCGACCGGGTCGGGACGCCGGTGATGCGGTCGGCGGCCAACCGCCCCGAAATCAGCGTCGTCGGAACACCGACACCGGGCGTGGTCGATGAACCCGCAAGCACAGCATTGTCGATGCGGCGCAACCGGTTTGCGGGTCGAAACGGCCCGGTTTGGGCGAAGGTATGCGCGAGGGCGAAGGGTGTGCCCGCCGTCATGCCCTGGCGGGCCCAGTCGGCGGGGGTGTCGATGTGCAGCAACTCGGCTTGATCCTGCAGGTTCGGTATCAGCCGTTGGTCCACCGTGTCGAGCATTGATTGTGCATACGGCTGGGAAAGACTGGACCAATCGAGGCGACCGCGGCGCAAGTTCGGCGTGGGTGCGAGTACGTAAAGCAAGTCGCGGCCGGCAGGCGCGAGGTGGGTGTCGCTGGCTGTCGGGCGAGTGACGAGCAGCGACGGGTCTCGCATCGGTTGGCCGTCACGGATGATGTCGGTGAACGTCTGGTCCCAGGCCTCTCCGAAAAGGATGGTGTGGTGTGCCGGCGCCGGCTCCGCCGACGGCAGTGCCGGACACCCGACGTGCAGCACCACCGCCGAAGGCGCTTCGCGCACCGGGAGTAGCCGACGGGGACGATGGCCCAGCAACTCGTAGCTGCGTGGCAGTTCGGTGGTCAGCACCACGGCGTCGCAAGGGATGCGCTCGTCCTGGTCGGTGATGACTGCGTTGATCCGGTCGCAACTGCGTTCCAGTGCTGTCACCATTGACCGATACCGGAAATGGACCCCGGCGTCCTGGGCCGCGCCGGCCAGCGCGTCGGGCACTGCGCGCACGCCGCCCCGCGGAAAGTACACACCCGAAACCGTGTCCATGTAGGCGATGACCGCGTAGACCGCCAGTGCTTGTTGCGGCGCCACTCCGGCATAAAGGGATTGGAAGGTGAAAACGCGGCGCAATCGGGGATCACTGATATACCGCCCGACCATGGTCTCCCACCGGCGGAACCCGCCGATGCCCGCCAGTCGCGCCAGTGCAGGGGTGAGCATCGACAGCGGGGAGTCGAAGTTTGCGGCGATAAAGCTCGCGAATACGGTGCGGTACAGCTCTTCTAGCCATTCGCGCAGCGCGGCGTAGCCGGCGGCCTCCCGCGGACCGGCGAAGTCACGCACCGCCGCCGCCATCCGCTCGGCGTCGCTGTGCACGTCGATGCTGGCGCCATCGGCGAACATCGCTCGGTAGGCGGGGGCGAGGGGAAGCAAATCCAGCCGTTCAGAACGGCTTTCGCCGACGGCGCCGAGCGCCTCGTCAATGAGGTCAGGCATCGTG
>DASUGW010000182.1:0-4841 GCA_036273805.1 Mycobacterium sp. | reverse complement strand
CGGTGCCGGCGACGTGGACCAGATCGCGGGCCGGGTCACCCAGCTGCGTGCCGAAATCGACAACAGCGACTCCGACTACGACCGGGAGAAGCTGCAGGAGCGGCTGGCCAAGCTCGCCGGCGGCATCGCGGTGATCAAGGTTGGTGCGGCCACCGAGGTTGAGCTCAAGGAACGCAAGCACCGCATCGAGGATGCCGTGCGCAACGCCAAGGCCGCCGTCGAAGAGGGGCTGGTTGCCGGTGGCGGGGTGGCTCTGGCCAACGCCGCGGCCACCGCGTTCGACAAGCTCGACCTGGCCGGTGACGAGGCCACCGGCGCCAACATCGTGCGGGTCGCCCTCACCGCGCCGCTCAAGCAGATCGCCATCAACGCCGGTCTCGAAGGCGGCGTGGTGGTCGAGAAGGTCAACTCCCTGCCGGCTGGCCACGGCCTCAACGCCGAAACCGGGGAGTACGTCGACATGATCAAGGCAGGTATCGTCGAACCCGCCAAGGTCACTCGCTCCGCGCTACAGAACGCCGCATCCATCGCGGCGCTGTTCCTGACCACCGAGGTGCTCGTCGCCGACAAGCCCTAACGGTCAGAGACCGGGAGACCAGCCATGCGTACGACCCCTGCGACGCTGCAACACCTGACCACCCGCGTCGGTCAAGAAGACCACGCCGCGTTCCGCCGCCTCTATGCGCTGCTCGCGCCCGCGACACTGGCCAGCATTCGCGCGCACCTGCCCGACCCCGTCCAGTCGATGCACGTACTGCGGGCCACGTTCTGCGAGGTCTGGTGGATGTGCGCGTTCGACGCACGGTGCCACACGCCGCAGCGCGACGTGGCCCGATGGGTGGACGCCGTGGCCACGCGGCGCCGCGATGAACGTGTCCGTGCGCTCGACCTGATCGCGGCCGGCCCACCGCACGCCGGCCCAACCAGCGGGCTGACCGGCTCCATCGCCGACCTGGACCGGTGGACGCAGCTCCAATTCACAGCCATGCTCGAGCACTACGACACGGTGACCCTGCCGAACAACACCACCCGACAGCGCCCAGCAGCCTGACCAGTTGCGGCCTGACCTGCCCACCTCGATCCTCGCTGGAAAGGCTGGAGCCGGCACTTTCACCGACGTTTCCACGACCGCGGTCACCTGGACCGCGTTGCTCGTGAGCTCGAACAACGCTCTGAACTGCGGGGGATCGTTAGGGTGGTGGCCCTGTCCGAACGTACATGGCACGACATCGCACAGTGGACGCGGCTGGGCGAGGCCCGACCAGTCGGCGACTGCGGTCCGGGCGCAGGATCTCCACCCGCAGCAGGTCGCGGCCGAACACCGGGTTGGTGGCGGCCGGGTCGAACACGGCATGCCGCCATGACGTGACCGCGCCACCGGCCGCCGGGACAGCAGTCTTACGTCAATCAGGCGTGGGTCGTTGCCCTCGATCAGGACCACGTACCAGCAGCCCAGGGCGGCCAGCCCTTCCCGAGCCGGGCGGCATTCTACGCGGATCGGGTGTACTCTGAAATGTATTCCGGAATCGGTGACATCTGATCAATTTGTCTCAGAGCTCTTACCGATGTCGTCGACGCTTTCACGTAGAGCCCGATGCTAGCCGGCCCGGCAATTGTGAGGGGACATCGTGACTACTCCGTTCGACGCTGCCGCGGCACAGGCCGCCCCGCGTATCCGCCTTGGCCCGCTCAGCTTTCGGGAGACTCTGCTGGACGGCGGCTGGTGGCCGCGCTCCACAGACATCTACACCGAACTTCCCGACCTGGTCCGAGCCATCGATCATCTGCACGGACCCGTACGCCGCATGGTACTCAGCGCGGACGGGTGGTCCGATCATCCACGGCACCTGCGGGTGGATGGCCGGACGATCCGTCTGGGCTTCTTTGGCAGCCAGCCGCCTTCGCTGCTGACTGCCACATGCGACGGCGGACACCGTGTCGACCTGCTGGTGGTGGCCCCGGGAGAAAGCGCAGAAACAGCCGAGGCCGCGATGGTCATGGCCGCGACCTCCGACAATGCCGTCCTGGCGCAGAACATCGCGGACGTGGCCAGCGTTGCCGTCCGGCGCGACGGATCCACTAACCGCCCGTGACCGCCGACCACCGATGGCCAACCATGCCGCGGCCGGGTGACGGGCGCCGTGTGCGGGCGCTGACCGTCCAGATGGTGTGTCCGGTGCCAGGCGACTACGCTCCTCCACGTGATCTTGATGATCACAGCCTGCTCTCGGGTCATGCCAGCGATGCCCGCACCGGTTGTTGGTCAACCTCCCAGCACGCTTTCGCGCATGCTCATGAAGGGCCAGCCCGTGTCTGACAAGTCGCCAAAGAAATCCAGCTCGAAGAAGGAGCCGACCATGACCCTCAAAGAGAAGCGGTCGGCCAAGAAGCTCAAGAACCAGACCAAGAACTCGATCATCCCGGCAACCGGCCACTGAGCAGTTGCGTTGAGCCCGCCAGGGTCTGGGGCCAACCACTGACCATATACGCCGCAAGGCCGCCCCCTACCGAACCCGAGCGTCACTGGAGATCGGCGCATGCTCGACCCACGTCGCTCATCCGGGTCGGTGTGGCATTGGAATCGAGACCGGCATGGACGACCGATCTGGTGCAGGTCGATGTGGACTGCTCACCAGCGATCGTGTGGTCACCCGGCTGGCAAGTCTCCGCGGTCCGGCTACCGAGCGACGCCTCGGCGGTGGCGATGCTCAGCCTTCCTGGTACGCCGCCGCCGGTGGTGGTGGTAGGCGAGGACCATCGGGCCTTCGGCGACCAGCCTGGGTAACTCGGCGGCGGACTTCTGGATGGTGGGCTCGACCGAGTACGGCTCCGGCCACCTCGACCTTCGCAGTACTACCGGGGCGACCCGCGTACCTCCGGTGTGGTGCTGCGCGCCCCGTGACGAACCCGCCAGACCCGTCCTCGAATAGCCACCGACGCGACAGTGGTCGGGCACCCGACCGACTACACCATCAGTACATCAACACGGACAAGATCGGCAGGACAGGACTATCGCCATCCGGTGCTGACAACCGGGTGCCACGCGAGACATCCGCTGGCGAAGGCTACCAAGGCCAGCTTGCCTTCACGGCCAACCTGACTGGGCCCGTACGGAATGGGGACGAGCCGGGGACCACACGCCATGCGTGCTGCTGCACTGACCACGACCTTCTGACTTCGTGCCCGTTTCGCTACCGGCCATCGCCGCCGTCCGCCGTCACTTACTGGCGGACGCTCCTATTTGATCGAGCAGTACGGCTGCAACGGACAGGGGCCACCTGAACAGGATCACGCCAACCACGGCGCACTCCAGGCCGACTGGCGTCGGCCAGTCCCATGTGATGTGGAGCCCACCGACGGCTGAGAGCGCAAAGGTGGAGGCTGCTCCGCGCCGACGGGTAGACCGCCACCTGCATGGCGGGTTCGATACCCAAGGCGTGTCAACCGCGACGCCGCCCCTCAATGCTGACGGTCGCACACATGACCTCGTGACCGACTCCGTCACACCACGGTGACGGGAAGAAAGCGGAGCCCGGTCTCCGGCGTTCACCCGACAGCTCCCGCCCGGGCGGGTCTGATGCCGATCGGCGGACCGGGTCAGCGGCCGGTGTCGCCCGACCGCGGCTGACCGTCGGTCTCCCAGACCTGCTCGGACCGTCCGTCGCCCAGCTGCCGCGTCGCGTCACCGACGAGGTCCTGCGCGTGGCGCACGTTGGAAGGATCGGCGGCGCGAAGCATCGCGGCCCCCGCGACGTCGGCGGGGGTGTCCGGCGGCACCACCAGCAGGTCGACCCGCTCACCGTTGCCGCAGAAGGCGGTCAACAGGTCGTCCGGCTGGCTGGTGAAGAACCCGAGCCGCACGACCCGGCCGGCGACCGAAAGCCGACGTGGATGGTCCGCCCATCCGCTGGCGCTGAGGACCAGTCGCGTGATCGGCTTGCCGATTCGATCGATGGCCAGTACGAGATCCGCCAGCTCGGTGGCGGGTGCTGTGGTGCGCGGCCACCAGCCACCGTCTAGCAGGGCGCGATGTGATCCGGTGGGATCCAGGTGCAGTCGAAGCGGTCCAGCCGGCGCGTGTATACGAACGGACATGGCACTCCCATGGCTAAGCCGGCGTGGCTGGCACCTCAGGAATGGATGTCATCGGTCCCGGAACATGTTGAACCCTACGCCGATTGTCCCTGATCGGCTCATCGAGCTGACTGACTTGCTAGCGCCGGTGACGGCCCGGTCGTCGAGGAACCGGACACACGCCGGGAAGGTGTGTGAGGTTCCCCCGATTTCTCGGAGGGTGGGTTAGCTGGCCAGGGCCAGTTCGGGGTTGATGCTAGCGGGGTTGTTGGCGTCGGCGGGTCGGGTGTACCAGGCGGCTTCGTATTCGTCGGGGGATTGCCAGCCGAGGTCTTTCTGGATGTGTTCGCGGTTGTACCAGCCGTCGATGTAGCCGAAGATCGCGTTGTCGGCCTGGTCGCGGGTGCGCCAGTTGTTGCGGTAGACCAGTTCGATCTTCAGGGGTGCACCCCCAGCTGCTCGGCCAGCCGGCGGATCACCGGCTTCGGGTCGGACTCCCGATACAGCTTGAGCGCACGGCGACGCAACTCCTCCGGGTACTTGCGGGGGGCAGACACAGAGAACCTCCTGTTCAGGGTCTATCAGACCATGATCGAAAGTCTCCGAGCTACCGGGGGAACCTCAGCCGGCCCGCGGTTCCGGAGTACTGGCGCTGCACTCCGGCCGAGCCGCGGCCTTTCTTGATGAACCCAGTCTCGTCACAGATCAGCACCGCGTCCGGATGCGCCAGCTGCTCCACGACGAACGCGCGCACCTCGTCACGGACC
>DASUGW010000181.1:0-20033 GCA_036273805.1 Mycobacterium sp. | reverse complement strand
GTCGACCGTGCCGAACTCGGGTAGCACTCGATAGAAGTCCCGGATGTCGTAGCCCCCGTCGCGCAGTGGGGAGTCGTAGAACGGCGGCAGCCACAGGCAATCGACGCCGAGCCACTTGAGGTAGTCCAGCCGTTCGATCAGGCCGCGCAGATCGCCTTGCCCATCGGAGTCCGAGTCATAGAACGCCCGCACCAGGACCTCGTAGAAGACCGCTTTCTTGAACCAGGTGCGGTCTGCGGGGAGTATCCGCGCGTTGGCGAAATCGTCGGCGTGCGGGTGCTCGACGAACCCGTCCTCGACGCGGCTTCCTTCCGTAGGGCTCAAGGGTTGCATCGCATCCTCTGTTACCCGCCGCTCGCGGTCCTCAATCGTGTTCTCCCGAACCGTAAGCCCCGCGTGTGCGATCTGCCAGTTGAATCGAGCCGGCCGTAAAGCACGAAATCCCCCGGCCAATGGCCGGGGGATTTCGCGTCGACTTCTGGGTCGGGCCGGATCAGAGCAGATGCGAGATCAGGTCCGGCTTCATGGCCTGCAGCTCCCGGCCCCAGTACGCCCAGTTGTGCGTGCCGTTGTCCGGGAAGTTGAACACACCGTTATTACCGCCCGCGGCGATGTAGTTGTCGCGGAAGGTGATGTTGGTCCGGATGGTCAGGCCCTCGAGGAAGGTGGCCGGCAGGTCGCCGCCACCCAGCTCATTCGGCTGGCCGTTACCGCAATAGACCCAAAGCCGGGTGTTGTTGGCGACGAGCGCCGGGATCTGCACCATCGGATCGTTGCGCTTCCACGCGCTGTTCGGATCTTCCGTCGCGCCCCACATGTCGTTGGCCTTGAAACCGCCGGCGTCACCCATGGAGACGTTGATCAGGAACGGCCACCAGCCCTCGGACGGGTTCAGGAAGCCCGACAGCGAGGCGGCGTAGGTGAACTGGTTCGGGTGGTACACCGACAGGATCATTGACGCCGAACCTGCCATCGACAAGCCGACAGCGGCATTGTTGGTGGACCGGACCCCGCGGTTGGACCGCAGCCACTGCGGCAGCTCGGAGCTCAGGAAGGTCTCCCACTTGTAGGTGACGCAGCCCGCCTTGCCGCACGCCGGGCGGTACCAGTCGGAGTAGAAGCTGGACTGACCACCCACCGGCATCACGATCGACAGGCCCGAGTTCAGGTACCACTCGAACGCCTGGGTGTTGATGTCCCAGCCGTTGTAGTCGTCCTGAGCACGCAGCCCGTCGAGCAGGTAAACCGCGGGCGAGTTATCGCCGCCGCCCTGGAACTGGATCCGGATGCTGCGCCCCATAGAAGCCGACGGGACGTCGAGATACTCGACCGGCAGGCCCGGGCGGGAGAACGCAGAGGCCGTCGCGGACTGACCCGCGAAGCCGATCAGGCCAGGCAGCGCTGCTGCTGCCACAGCGGCCACGCCGATTCGACGGACCCACTTCGCGCGCATCTTCTGAACGAATTTCATTCTCTTGTATCCAGCCAATCTGTGTTTACGACGCCTTTGCCGCCGTAGCTTCGATCTCGCCGCGGGTCGCCGCGGTGGATGGCGTGTTCATCGTGGAGAACGGCCGATTCATTACGGCGTGTTCGCACACGTCTTAGCATCGCCACACAAATTCCCCTCGGGGGGTGACCCTACAGGCCGATACTGGGGTCCGATAGTCGGAGGGGGGCGAAACGACCCCTCCCGGTGCCGCTCCACCGGCCGTCGCCGACACACCGCGGTACCGGTGCATCGTGACAACCCATTGGCCGCCGGTTAGCGTGGCCACATGGCTCGACCTGCACAAACGGTCCGCAGCGAACGTACGCGGGAAGCCCTTCGGACTGCCGCCCTGGTGCGGTTCTTGGCACAGGGCGTCGATGAGACCTCCGCCGAACAAATTGCCGCCGACGCCGGGGTGTCTCTGCGCACGTTCTACCGCCACTTCGCGTCCAAGCACGATCTGCTCTTCGCCGACTACGACGCGAGCCTGCAGTGGTTCCAGACCGCGCTCGAAGCACGGCCGGCCGGGGAGTCCGTGATCGCCTCGGTGCAGGCCGCGATCTTCGAATTCCCCTACGACGTCGATGCCGTGACGAAGATTGCGGTGCTGCGCGCAAACGAACTCGAACCCGACCGCATCGTGCGGCACATCAGGCAGGTCGAGGCGGAGTTCGCGGAAGCGGTCGAGGCCCGCTTGGTGCGCACCCACGGCGCGTCGCTGACGGGAACGCCCGACGACCGCCTGCAGTTGACCGTGGCCGCCCGTTGCATCGCGGCAGCGGTGTTCGGGGCGATGGAATTCTGGATGCTCGGCCACGATCGCTCGCTGGACGAGTTGGCCCGGTTGTGCAGCACCGGATTGGCAACGCTGGAATCCGGGGTCCTCACGGCCTGAGTTTTGTCATAATTGACAAAACTCACGCAGGCGCCGAGGAGTAACCATGGCCAACAGCCCATCGGACGCATCCACCGTCTTCGACGCGATCGTGATCGGCGCCGGACACAACGGCCTGACCGCCGCGGTGATCCTGGCGCAGGCCGGGCTGCGCACCGTATGTCTCGACGCCAAGCTGTATGCCGGCGGCATGGCCTCGACCGTGGAGCTGTTCGACGGCTTCCAGTTCGAAATCGCCGGATCGCTGCAGTTTCCCACCGCGTTGACCGTCAGCAAGGAACTCGGCCTCGACGCCCTGCCCACCATCGACCTCGACGTCATGTCGGTTTCCCTGCGTGGCGTCGGCGATGACCCACTGATCTATTACACCGACCCGATGAAGCTGCTGACCCACCTCGGAGAGGTGCACGGCGCCGAGGCCGTCAACGGGATGGCCGGGCTGATGGCGTGGAGCCTTGCGCCCACCCGGGCACTGGGGCGCTTCGATGCGGGCGTCCCGCCGAAGACGTTCGACGAGATGTACGCGTGCGCGTCCACCGCCGCTGAGCGGAGTGCGATCGACGACATGCTGTTCGCATCGGTCACCGAGGTGCTCGACCGCTACCTGCCCGACCGCCAGAAGCACGGAGCGCTGCGCGGCATGCTGGCGTTCCTCGCCGTCAACACCACCTACCGCGGTCCCGAGGTGCCCGGCACCGCCGCCGCCCTGGCCTATGGCCTCGCGGTGCCCGACGAGAACGCGGCACTCATGAAGAAACTCCAGGGCGGGATCGGTGCGCTGACGACGCACCTGCGCGGGCTCTTCGAAGAGGCGGGTGGCGAGGTGCGGCTCCGCAGCCGAGTCACCGAGATCGTCACCGACACCGGCCGGGTCACCGGGGTACGCCTCGAGGACGGCACCGCGCTGGCGGCCCCGATCGTGGTGTCCAGCCTGGCGCCCGACCTCACCGTCAACACCCTGCTCGATCGCGCGACGGTGCCCGTCGAGGTGCGCGACCGATTCGCCCGCATCGACCATCGCGGTAGCTATCTGCAGATGCACTTCGCCCTCGACGGGATCCCGGAGTTCGCCGCACCCTACGAAATCCTCAACGACCCGGCGATGCAGTCGGCGATCGGTTTGTTCAACACTCCCGAAGAACTGCAGCAGCAGTGGGAGGCCAGTCGCCGCGGCGTGGTCCCCGCCGACCCTGCCATCGCATTCCAGATTCCGTCGGTACACGACCCGGCGCTGGCACCCGAGGGCAAGCATGCGGCGTCGGCGTTCTCACTGTGGTTCCCGATCGAAGAACACGACAGCAGCTACGGTGCGCTCAAAGCCGAGATGGGCCAACGCATCATCGACAAGATCACCCGCATCGCTCCCAACTTCGAGCGGATGATCATCCGGCACACCACGTTCACGCCGAAACACATGGGCACCATGTTCGGGGCACCAGGCGGGGACTACTGCCATGGGCTGCTGCACTCCGATCAGATCGGGCAGAACCGTCCCGGGCCGAAAGGTTATGTGGAGCAACCGATTCCGATCAAAGGCCTTTACCTCGGCGGGGCCGGCTGCCACGGCGGCCCCGGTATCACGTTCATCCCCGGGTACAACGCCGGTCACGCCGCGCTTTCCCAGTGACGTGTGGTGTCACGCCGGCGGTGAGCACTGGTAGTACTGCGCGACCCCAACAGATACAGTCCCGATATGGCAGTCCGCGACCACGGTGACCCCGGCGACGCACCCTCGATCCCTCCGCCGCTGACAGCGGTACTGAACCCGGCCAGGCCGTCGGCGGCCGAGGAGGCCCGCACCATCGCGGCGTCCACCAACACCGCAACGCTGGCCAGCCTGACCGCAGACGGCGATCCATGGGCGTCGCTGGTGACCTACGGTCTGCTCGACGGCGCGCCGGTGCTCTGCGTGTCGCACATGGCCGAGCACGGTCGCAACCTCGCCGGCGACCACCGGGCCAGCCTCTCGGTCGTCGCGCCATCGCACGACGGTGACCCACTGGCCAACGGCCGCATCACGCTGGCCGGCGTCGTCGCAGTGCCCGAGGGCGCCGAACTCGACGCCGCGCGCCAGGCCCATGTCGACGCCGTGCCCGCCGCCAAGTACTACATCGACTACAGCGACTTCTCGGTCTGGATCCTGCGAGTGCAACGGGTGCGCTGGGTGGGTGGCTACGGGCGGATGGACTCCGCGACCGGAGCCGACTATTCGGCCTCGGCACCGGACCCCGTCGTTGCGCGCGCCGCCGGGGCCATCGCCCACCTCAACGCCGACCACGCCGACTCGCTGGCGTTGATGGCCCGTTCGCTCGGCGGTTACCCGGACACGGTGTCGGCGGAGTGCACGGCCGCCGACCGTTACGGCCTGGACCTGCGGGTGACAACGGACCGCGGCATCGCCTACACCCGAGTCGGATTTGCCGCCCCGCTGCACAACGCCGACGAGTTGCGTTCCGCTTCAGTGGAATTGGTCCGCCAGGCGCACAGCCAAGCCGCAGGCTAAGCCCACCCGCGCAGCAACGACCTCGTCTGTGCGCGTCCCTCGGGCGAGGGATCAAAGGTGTCGGCAACGTACTCGTCGACACCGGCAGCCCGCAGTTCTTCCAGGCGGGCCGCCACCGTGCCCGGGTCGCCGATGATCGCGGCGTCTTCGGGGCCCGCATAGCCCTCCCGATCGAGCATCGCGCGGTACGAGGGCAGGTGGCCGTACATCGCATAGCGTTCGGCGGCCACCTTGCGCAGCCCGGCGACGTCGTCGGTGACCGCAACCGGCAGTGCTGCCACCACCCGCACCGAGCCCTCGGGCCGGCCCGCCTCTCCAGCCGCCGACCGCAGCGTGGGGCCGACATGCTCGGCCAGGGTCTTCGGTCCGGTCATCCAGGTGATGGTGCCCGCCACCCGACGCCCGGCCAGCTTCAGCATCTGCGGACCCAATGCCGCTATGTACACCGGCGGGGCGCTCGAGCCCGGAATCTGGAGTGCGCCACGCGTGGTCACCGTCTCCCCGGGGGCATCGGCCTGCTCGCCGTTCAGCAGGGGCAACAGGCCGTCGAGGAATTCCCCGAGCCGACGAATCGGCTTGTCCCAAGGGATTCCCCACATGCCCTCGGTAACCGCCTGATGGGTCATCCCAAGACCGAGTACCAACCGCCCACCCGAGATGACATTCAGCGTCAGTGCCCGCTGCGCCAGCAGCATCGGATGCTGGTTCTGGATCGGCAGCACGCCAGTGCCGAGTTCGACGTCGCCGACCTCCCGGAAGGCCACCGCCATGGCCGTCAGCAGGTCCCGCTCATAGGGCATCTGAACGCTCCAGACCCGCCCGAATCCCTCGTCGCGCAATTGCGCGACCTGCTCCACGTAGGCATCGATGATCGATCGTTCGCCGCGATCACCCAGATGTTCCAGCACGCTGATCTGCATTAGACCTCCCTTGGCCGTCTCCACGGTACCTACGCTGGTTCACATGGCTCGCGACTTCGCGCACTCCCGCGAAACCTCTCGGCAGCGCTTCGCCGCAGCGCCGGTGGCGCGACTGGCCACAGCCGGTGCAACCGGCGTCCCCCACCTGGTACCGGTGGTGTTTGCCGTCGACGGCGACATGATCTACACCGCAGTCGACGGGAAGCCGAAGTCCACCACCCGGTTGCGCCGACTGGCCAACATCGCCACCAACCCTGCGGTCTGTCTGCTCGTCGACCACTACGAGGACGACTGGTCACGACTGTGGTGGGTACGCGCGGACGGCAGCGCGCAGATTCACTCCGACGGCGCATCAGCCGATCGGGGCCGCGAACTGCTGATCGCCAAATACCCTCAATACCAGCGGGTTTCGCTGGAAGGTCCGGTCATCATCGTCACCGTTGACCGCTGGTCCGGCTGGACCGGCTCGACCTGACAGCCGCCACACGCAGACGTGTACGGACAACCGTGCGCAGTCGACCCCGCACTCCGGCCAACCTGGAAGGCTTGGCCATCCCGACACCGCCGCACAGAAGACGGCCGAGCAGATGATCCGCTCCGGCGCCGCCTCCTGACACCTGCGGCCGACGTGTGCTGTGATGGACGGCGTGGCGCCTACGGGATGCAGTGTGCGCGGTCGCGTGTGGCGCAAGGGCGACCCGCAGCCCGACTTCGAGTTCGACCGCATCTCCGACTACCTGACCGAGCCCGACACCCTGGTCTGGGTGGACATGTACGAGCCCGACCACGATGCGCTGCGGGATCTGGCCGATGAGTTGAACCTCAGCATCTGGGCCATCGAGGATGCGGTGGCGCCGTCCGAGCGGGTCAAGGCCACTATCTACCCGGCGTTCACCTTCTTCACGGTGTATGCCGTCGACGTCGCCATGCCCGGACCCGGCGCCGAGCCGACGACTCTGCTGACCCGACACCGGATTTCGGCGTTCGTGCTGCCGCAGGCATTGGTCACCGTGCGACTACCTCCCGAATTCGACATCGAGGCGGTGTCGCAGCGCTGGGACGAACTGGGCACCCCGCGCTACGGCGTCTCCGGGCTGGTGCACGGGCTGCTCGACGTCGTCGTCGACGGTCATTTCGACGCAGTGCAGGTGCTCGACGACTGCATCGAGGGGCTCGAAGACGAATTGTTCGACCCGCCCAGTCGCGCGAGCGCCAAGCGCCGCACATTTCAGCGGCGCAGCTTCCAGCTGCGTAAGGACCTGGTGCACCTGCGCCGGGTCGTGTTGCCGATGCGCGAGGTCGTGGGTGCGATCCAGCACCGCCGGCACGACGCCGTGCACTCCCCCGACCTCGACCCGCTCTACATCGACCTCTACGACCACGTGCTGCGGGTCTCGGAATGGACGGAGTCGCTGCGCGACATGGTCACCACGGTGTTCGAGACCAACCTGTCGCTGCAGGACGCCCGACTGAACACTGTGATGAAGAAGCTCACCGGCTGGGCCGCCATCGTCGCGGTACCCACCGCGATCACCGGGTTCTACGGCCAGAACGTGCCGTACCCGGGGTTCGGGGTGCAGTGGGGTTTCACGGTCAGCTCCGTGATCATGGTGGTACTCGTCGTCGGCCTCTACATCATGTTCAAACTCCGTGACTGGCTGTAACCGCCGCGATGGGGCTGCCGTAGATCGCGGGCCCCGTTAGGGTGCCGGGCATGGACGGCTACTCGCGCTACGTCGCCCTCGGCGACAGCCAGACCGAAGGTCTGTGGGACGGCGACGACAGCAGCGGACTGGCGGGTTTCGCCGACCGTCTGGCCGCACGGCTGGAGCAGCATTCCCCGGCCCTGCTGTACGCCAACCTGGCCGTCCGCGGGCACCGGGTGATTGACGTGCTCGATAGTCAACTGCCGCAGGCACTGTCGATGAAGCCGGATCTGATCACCGTGTGCATCGGGATGAACGACGTGACCCGACCCGGCCGCACGTTCGACCGTGCCATGGCCGACCTCGCGACGGTCTACGACCGGCTTGCCGACTCCGGGGCCACGGTGGTGACGACGACATTCCCCGACCTGACCCGGATTCTGCCGGCGGGACGGCTGCTGCAGCAGCGGCTGCTGGCGGTCGACGCCGTCATCCGTGACGGTGCGCGGCGGCACGGCTTTCGGCTCGTCGACCTGTTCCACGCGCCGTCGATGTGCTACCCACCCACGTGGAGTGCCGACCGAATTCACGCGTCGGCCCGTGGTCACCAGCTGTTCGCCGATGCGGCGGCCGAGGCATTGGAACTGCCTGGTGCCAACCATGATTGGGCCGCCATGCCCGGCACCGGCCCGGCGTCGCCCGTGCTGATGCGCTGGGTTGCCCAGGCGCAGTGGACGCGCAACATGTTCTTGCCGTGGGCCTGGGAACATGCCCGGGGCCGCTCCGCCTGTGACGGCCGCGCGCCCAAGCGCCCGCAGCTGCAGCCGATCGGACCGGCGTGCCCGTCGTGAGCAACCTGGCCGTTATCGACAAGGGCGCTGCCACCGCTATCCATCCCACGCCATTGTTGTTCGTACACGGCGCTTTTCACGGCGCCTGGTGCTGGGACGCCCACTTCTTGGACTTCTTCGCCGATCGGGGGTATCGGGCGGTCGCGGTGAATCTGCGCGGCCATGGAAGCAGCCCACTGGACCGCCCGCTGAATGACTGCTCGGTCGGCGACTACGTCGGGGACGTCAAGGCAGT
The DNA here is from genome assembly GCA_036273805.1 of Mycobacterium sp. Classification (GTDB taxonomy): domain Bacteria; phylum Actinomycetota; class Actinomycetes; order Mycobacteriales; family Mycobacteriaceae; genus Mycobacterium. The sequence goes on along the minus strand of DASUGW010000181.1, from coordinate 11,491 downwards.
CGCGGACTCGCTGCCGGAACCTCCTATTGTCATCGGCCACTCGATGGGCGGGTTCGTCGTGCAGAAGTACCTGGCCACCCATCCGGCCCCGGCCGGAGTGCTGGTGGCCTCGGCTCCGCCGCGTGGCCTGGCCAAGGCGATGGTGCGGGTGGCATGGCGCAACGCGCGTTACAGCGGCCGGCCTTCGGCCCTGCGCCGGCCGTTGCTGTTCTTTTCCAACCCGGCGGTCTCCCGGTCGACGTTCTATTGTCCGGACACGCCCGAGCAGATCGTTGCCGACACCGCGACGGCGCTGCGCGACGAGAGCACCACTGTCCTCTACCGCGACCTCGTCTACCGCGACCTGGCCCAGCCCGAGCGGGTGAGTGTGCCGATGCTGGTGCTTGGCGCTGCGCTCGACGGATTCTTCACCACCGGCGAGGTCCGGGCTACCGCACGGGCGTATCGGACCGAGGCGCAACTGTTTCCCGGGATGGGTCACAACATGATGCTCGAACCGGGCTGGCAGCGTGTGGCCGAGCGCATCGATGCCTGGTTAGGCACTATTGAGGTGTAACGGCGGGCAAGCTGACGGCGACATATCTTCCGTCACCAGCAGTTTGCCGAGCCGCAGAGCGTCTGGAACTAGACTCGCCTCAGCTCACCTAGGCGTACCGCGTGGAAGGGATGGATACTTGCGAAGGTTCCGAGAGGTCCTGGTCGTGCTGACAGTGGCGGCGACTGCCCTGCTCACCACCCCGGCGACGGCGTTCGTGGCATCCGCGGCCACGGCCACGCCGCTGGTGGGTGCCACGGTCGCCAGCGTGCAACCCACTGCCGGCAGTACCGTCGGCGTCGGGCAGCCGATCATCGTCACCTTCACCGGACCGGTGGCCAACCGCGGCGCCGTCGAACGCTCCATCCGTGTGGTCTCGCCGAAGGATGCCGCCGGGCACTTCGAGTGGAAGAGCGACGACGTGGTGCAGTGGAAGCCGGACACCTTCTGGCCGGCGCACTCCCAGGTGAAACTGACGGTGGGCAACATGCCGCTGGACTTCAACGTCGGCACCTCGGTCGTGGGCGTGGCAAGCATCTCCGGCCACACCTTCACCGTCAGCATCGACGGGCAGGTGGCCCGGACCATGCCGGCGTCAATGGGCAAGCCCAAGCATCCGACCCCGGTGGGATCCTTCACGGCGTTGGCCAAGGAGAACCCCGTCGTCATGGACTCCCGCACCATCGGTATCCCGTTGAACGATCCGGAGGGCTACAAGCTCACGGTCTACTACGCCGTGCGCGTCACCATGGGCGGCGTCTACGTCCACTCCGCTCCGTGGTCAGTGGCTCAGCAGGGCGTGTCCAACGTCAGCCACGGCTGTATCAACCTCAGCCCCGACAACGCGCAGTGGTACTACAACCAGGTCAACATCGGCGACCCGATCATCATCAACGCCTGACCCTCTTCTGCGTCGAAACCGACGTTTGGGCGCAATTTCACGGCGTGTCGCCGCCCAAACGTCGGTTTCGGCGTGCGCTTATCGGCGCTCGATGGCGTGCTCGGGGCAGCTGGTGATCGCCTCGTCGACCGAGCCTTCCAACTCCGCCGGTACCTCGTCCTCGCTGGCTTCGGCGTAGCCGTCGTCGAGCAGTGTGAAGATCTCCGGGCACACGGCCACACACACTCCGTGACCGCGGCACAGCGCGTCGTTTACCCAGACTTTCATTGCGGCACCGTCACTTCAGGTCGAACTCGAGGTGCAGATCGGTGAGCCCACGCAGGATGAACGTCGGCACATAGTTGAACCGGCGTGCGCCGGCCGGCCCGTGGTGCTCGTCCGAAATGCGAATGCTGGTGGTGCGGTCGAGGATTCGCTCGAGACTGACCTTGGTCTCGGCGCGCGCCAGCGGGGCTCCCGGGCAGCTGTGCGGGCCGCGGCCGAAGGCGATGTGCCGGCGCGCGTTGGCACGTTCGACGTCGAACGTCGTCGGATCCTCGAACTGACTCGGGTCGCGGTTGGCGGCGCCGTTCATCACCATCACCGTGGCGCCGGCCGGAACATCCACGCCGCCGACGACGGTGCTGCGGCGCGCCAACCGGAAGTCGCCCTTGACCGGGCTCTCGAAGCGCAGGCACTCCTCGATGAAATTGGGGATGCGGTCCCGCTCGTTACGCAACCGCTCCTGCAGCTCGGGATCTTCGGCGAGGATCTTCAGCGCGGTGCTCAGCAACCGGACGGTGGTCTCCTGCCCCGCGGTGTAGAGGTTGGCGGCGATCCGGACGACATCCATGACCTCCGGGGTGGAACCGTCCGGGAAGGTGGCGGCGCCCATCTCCGACAGCGCGTCGCCGCGCGGGTTGGCCCGGCGGTCCTCGATGTAGGCGGAGAACTTCTGGTACAGGTACTCCAGCGGGCTGTGGCCCATCGACTTCTCATTGGTGGCGCCGACGCCGCCCTGGCTGTGGTCCATGTGCTTGGCAAACTCGGCGCGGTCCTCCTCGGGCACCCCGAGCAGATCGGCGATGACGGCCAGAGTGAACGGAGCGGCAAAACCCTTGATGAAGTCGCCGCCGCCGGCCTCGAAGTAGGGGTCCAGGACGGCGTCCGCGTGCCGCCACATGAAGTCTTCGTTCTCCTTGAGCCGCTTCGGGGTGATCAATCCCATGAGCAGGGCCCGGTGCGCGGTGTGCTTGGGCGGATCCATGACGGTGACCTGGTCGCTGAACGGCAGCTCGTCGCGGTGCTGGTCGATCAGCTCGGAGACATCGTCACCCTGGCCTTCGATGGGCACCGGAAACCCGGGGAACGGGCCGGTGACCGCCGTGCACGATGAGAAGGTGTCGGCGTCGCCGAAGACGGCCACGGCCTCGTCGTAACCGGTCACCACCAGAACGTTTTTGTGCGGCTCACGGCGGACCGGGCACCCCGCCCGCATGGCCTCCATGTACGGGTACGGGTCGGCGACCAGCGTCTGGTCGGTGAAGAAGTCCAGCTGATCCAGCTCGGTCATGGTGTCGCTTTCACTCAAGGGCTGTATTGGAAAGACGTAGCGGGCTGCGCCGTCATATCGACGGCAACGCACAAACGCCTTTACGATCGACTAGTAAAGTACTTTACGATCGTAAAGGCGTTGTAAGCAACCACCGGATTGGGATGCCCCTACGGGGTGGCGATGATGCGGCAGCCGGGTTCAACCCGGCATACCAGGTGCCCACCCGGGCTGCGGGTGCACACGCAACCGCAGCCCGAGCGGCGAACGGCTCAGACTCCGCTGATGATCGCGACGTTGCAGTCGGCCGCGGCCTGGCGCAGTTTGGCGGCGGCCTGGTAGGTGTCGGAGTGGTACCACGCCTTCGCCGCCTCCACGGACTCGAACTCCATCAGGATCGTCTGGGGCCCGTGCCACGCGCCCTCGAGCGGCTCCGGGCTGGGATCGAAGGCCAGGATCTTGACGCTGTCGTCCATCGACTTCGCCGCCTCACCCATGTAGGTCTTGAAACCCTCCGGGTCCTTGATGTCTTCGGTGACGACGATGTATCCCTTGGCCATGGGTTTCTTCAGCCTCTCGTGAGCGACGGGCGACGCCCCGGGAGAACGCCGCTCTCAGATTCGCGGCATGAGATTTCCAGACTGGGCGACCGCCGTCAATGCCCGATCAGCGTCCGGGCTGTTGCGCTTGCTGGGTTGCGGCATTGGCGCCGCCGCCGAACGCATTGCTTCCGCCGCCCACAGTCCCGCTATTGGCGCCGCCGAAGTTGTTGTTCCCGCCGGGATTGTTGTTGCCCCACTGGTTACCGGGCTGACCGCGGTAGTTGCCCTCGTCGCGTTGACGCTCGGGCACGGTCACCGACGTTGTAACGGTCTCCGTCGCGGTTTCGGTCTGAACCACCGGGCTGGTGTCGGTGGCAGGCGCGGTCTCGGTGGCCGGCGCAGTCTCGGTCACGGTCGCGGTGGCGCCGCCGGGTGCTGCAGCAGGCGCGCCACCATTGCCGCGATGCTCGTGACCCGACCCGGATCCCGCGGGCGAGGTGGCGGTGGTCGTCGTCGTGGTCGGCGTGGTTGTTGTCGTGGCCGGCGCCTCGGCGTGGTTACCACAGGCCACCGTCAACGCCCCCAGAGCGACGGCGCCTATCCCCGCGACGAATCCCGCTCTATGCAAACGCATGTCCTCGACTCCGTTCCACTCGCCCCATCCGGGGGTCATTCTGAAATTCCATAGGCGGGTGCGGGCGCACCCTTGGGCCGCAGGTCGGGCCGCCCGACCGCTCAGAGTGCAGGCCCTAGCTTGGTAGAAGCTGTGGCTGGGGTATGCGTCTGTTGTGGGGGTGACACACGACACGGTCGACGAACAATTCGGTAAAGATGCTGCAACGCAATAGAACTCGATGAGCACACCGCCACCCAGCGGGGTTGTGGCGAGGTCCCCTGGTCGATACTTCCGCTGGCGAAACAGTTGTAATATAGTAATTATCAATCGATAACTACTTCAGGGGTCGCCCATGCCAGAAACCACACCGAACCGAACGATCACACCAGCGCTACTCCTGACGCTGGCACTGTTGTCCGCGGTTGCACCCTTTGCGACCGATCTCTACCTGCCTGCATTCCCGGTCATGGTGTCCGATCTGCACACCACCGCCACCGCCGTGCAGCTGACGCTCACCGCTTTCCTTTTGGGACTGGCCCTGGGGCAGTTGCTCTTCGGGCCACTGTCCGACCGGTTCGGCCGTGTGAAACCACTGTTCGTCGGCGCCGCCGTCTGCGTGGCTGCCAGTGCGGTCGCCGTGGTGGCACCGTCGATCGGCATCCTGGTCACGGCGCGGTTTGTGCAGGGCTTCGCGGGTGCCGCCGGCATGGTGATCGGGCGCGCGATCATCGCCGACCTGGCCACCGGCAAGGCCGCGGCGCGGGCCTTCAGCTTGATGATGATCGTCGGCGGTGTGGCACCGGTCGTTGCGCCGCTGGCCGGCGGATTTCTGGTCGCCCCCATCGGATGGCGCGGGACGCTAACGGTGATCCTGGCGCTGTCCGCGGCGATGCTGCTGGCAGTGCTGGCCGTCGTCCGCGAAACCCACACCGAGCACCGTCGGTCTGAACTACGCGCACAGAAGGACGCCGCCGGTTCTCCGCTGCGCGATCTGCTCTCACGCCGATACATGGGCAACACAGTCGCTTTCGGATTCGCGTTCGCCGGCATGATGGCCTACATCTCGGCGTCCCCGTTCATCTACCAGACCATGATGGGTCTGTCCGCCGGCCAGTACGGCGCCATGTTCGGCCTCAACGCAACAGCCCTGTTGGTCGTCAGCGCAGTGTCGGCACGCTTGACCGCACGCCACGAGGTGCACAGTCTCGCCGCTGTCGGCGTGGCGATGGTCCTGCTGTCCAGCGTTGCCGTCCTGGCACTCGCGCTCAGCAGCGCCTCGGCGGGATGGCTGGCCCTGCCACTGCTGACCGCCGTCGCCAGCCAGGGGTTGGTGTTCGGCAACACCACCGCGCTGGCGCTGGATTCCGCGACCCGTGCCGCGGGTACCGCGTCGGCGATCCTCGGTGCCGCTCAGTTCCTGCTGGCCGCCGCCGTCTCACCGTTGGTCAGCATCTCCGGCCAGAACACCGCGGTACCGGCCGGCATCGTCATGGTCGTCACCGCCGCGATCGCCTGCCTGGGCCTGTTCGCGGCCGGCAACCACACAAAACAACCTGTGCTCCAACCTGTTTCACACCACCAGAGAAAAGAAGTACACCTATGACCAACCCATCGTCGATCACCAGCACCGCCGCCGTCGCCACCTCACGCGCACCCCGCTACGGCAAGCAACTCGTCTCTCATCTCGGCCGCCGTTCGGTCGGTGTGTGGAACGAGGACACCGCGACCGGCACTCTGGACATGAACGACAACGCCGCCCACGTCGACCTGTCCTGCACGCCGGAGGCATTGCTCATCGAGATCACCGCCACCGACGGCGACGCCGCCACCTATGAGGACGTCGTCGGCCGCCACCTGGTGCGCTTCGGTGAGCGTGACGAACTCAAGGTCACCTGGCAGCGTTCAGACGGCAGCGTCGGCACCACTCAGTAGGGGCGTCGCCCAGCGAGACCGTGCAAGGGTGGGCTGTCCGTCAATTCTCTTCGGCGACAATCGATCTACGCAGACGGTGCACTTCGGCCGACCCGAAAGCGGGGAGCTCACCCGAAAGCCCCGCAACGTCCTTGCCTTCGATCGCCGCGATTACCGCGCCGACCGCCGCGGTAAAGGGCTCCAACTCCGCCGGCTCCAGCACCGGTTCGGTGCCGGTGCCGGGTTCGCCGTGCTCGATCTGCCAGCAGGCCGCCAGCACCCGATAGCCGAGATCCTCGGCCGCCACCACCGTCGGCCACATCCTTTCGGCCGCACGCCGTTCCCGGTCGGATCCGCCTACGGCGCTGTCGAATTCGGACAACATGCCCATCAGGCTCAGCTGCAGATCGCGTCGTGCACGCCTGGCCGCCGCCGAGTCTACGGTTCGTTCGACCACGAACTGCACGGTTCCGAGCACCGCCCGCAACGCGTGGACCACCGCGCGGTCGAGATGTGCGCCGGTGCGCCGACGCATCAGCAGACCGAAGACGAGCAGGGCCACGGCGCAACCGATCAACGTGTCGATCCCCCGTGCGGCCAGCAGTGCGCCGACACTTTCCACGTGGTGTGCGCCGAAGGCAATCGTCAGCGCCGTCGGCGTGATGAAGATGACCGCCAGGGCGTAGTTGCGTATCACCAGCATCTCGATCGTGAACTGCAGCACGCCGAGGGTCAGTGCGAGCCACACACCGCTCGGCGCGATCGTCAACACCAACCCGGCCAGCCCCAGGCCGATGAACGTCCCGATCAAACGCTCGATTCCGCGCGCCACGGTGCGGATCCAGTCGAATCCCTGATGCAGGACCAGCACAGCCGCCGCGATCGCCCAATAAGAGTGATCGATCCCGAGCAGCAGCGCGATGAAGCCGGCGACCACCGCGGCGATGCCCACCCGCAGGGTGATGCTGCGGATTGGCGACCCCGGCGCGGCGGCGCGACGAAGCAGATCGAAGGTGCCCGGCCGGCCCAGGGGCACGCGGTCGGTATCCGACAGCCCGGGCGCGTGAAGCCGGTCGTCGGTCAGCGCGCCAATGCTGCGGGCATGGTCGGCGGCATCCGGGTCGACGGGCGTACCCGCTGCGGCTGCCCGCATGACGTCGGCGAACAAGGCATGCAAGCGCAACGTGGCAACCCGGAGCGCGTCGAGTGCCGGACTCGACCGGCGGCCGGCCTGGAAGTTGACCAGCATCATCCAGCAGGCGTGCAGCGCTTGAGCGGCCTGGTGGCGGGCCGGGGCTTCTTCGGCGGACCCGACCGCGCCGACGTAGCGCGCGGTCGCCTGCGCGGCCGCCTCGACGGCTTCGCGCTCCGGGCGACGGAATCCCGCGAGTGCCCCGGCCATGTGCACCAGCCACGCGAATGCGCCACCGGCCAGGACCAGCAGCCCCACCTGCCACGGCGGCACCTGGGCTCCAGACAACCCGGTGCCCGCGGCGCAGGCCAGCACCAACATGTACGCCCCGGGCGGACCGACCGCGAGGGCATTGCAGACGAACGTCGCAATGACGGCCACCGCACACACGGTCAGCACACCCAGCCACGGGATGGAGGCCGTCCAGTCGCCCAGGGCAACGAAAAGTGCCAGGCACGCCGCCAGCCCAGCGAGGAAGCCGGCGCGGTGAACGTACGGACGGTTGGCTCCATACAGCGAGGTGAACGCGCCGATGGTGGCCAGCAACCCGGCGGCGATGTCGCCGACGGCCCACCCAACCAGCACCGGTACCGCCATGCACAAACCCGCCCGCAGCGCGAACGGCGCCCGCCGGGGTGGCCCCGGGCGCAGGACGAACATCTGGCGGACCGGATTGCGGTCTGGCACCGGTGCCGGGCGCCCCGGGTTCTCCGATCCCACGGCACCTCACATTCGCGTCACTCGCCAGACTGGAATGGACGGAACCGTTCGCGGAACCGACCGTGATATCTCCTGCGTAGATGCTACGGAGAGACCGGGCTCACGCCACCGTTGCAACAAGTTCTAGATTGGCTGCAAGCTGCTGGGCGGTCGAGCGACCCGAGAAGGCAAGAGGAAACAAGGAATGACAGTGGGCAACGCGGTGAGTTTCGATCTTGGATCGGTGTTCCGGACCGTGGCGGATGCCATCCCGGATCACGAACTGCTGGTCTGGCGGGACAAGCGGTTCACCTATGGACAGGTCGCGGCCCGCGTCGAGGGCGTCGCGAACTTTCTCGCGTCGAAGGGCCTGGGCTGTTCGGCCGAACGTGACGGTCTGTCCGGCCATCAGTCCGGCCAGGACCACATCGGGCTCTATCTGCGCAACGGCAACGAATACGCCGAGGCGATGATCGCCGCCTACCGTGCGCGCGTCGCCCCCTTCAACGTCAGCTACCGCTACGTCGCAGAGGAGCTCATCTATCTGCTCAACGACTCCAAGGCCACCGCGCTGGTCTACAACGCCGAGTTCGCTCCCCACGTCGCGGCCATCCTCGACCGGGTTCCCGAACTGAAGGTGCTGATCCAGGTGGCCGATGATTCCGGCAATGACCTGCTGCCCGGCGCGGTCGACTACGAGTCCATCGTGATGACCCCGGCCGCAACCGGCGGCCTGCCCGAGCCGTGCGGTGACGATCTGTACATCCTCTACACCGGCGGTACCACCGGGATGCCCAAGGGTGTGTTGTGGCGCCAACACGACATCTTCGTCTCGGCGATGGGCGGTCGCCCGCTCGGCTCCAACGACACCCTGGGTTCCTACGAGGAACTCGCCGAGCGCGCCAAGGCCACCGGCGGGGCGATGTCCCTGCTGATGCTGCCGCCGTTGATGCACGGCGCGGCCCAGTGGGCGCTCTACAACCTGATCACCATGGGCGGGCGGATCATCATCCCCGACGATGTCGAACGCTTCCGCGTCGGCGATGTGCTGCGCTTGGTGGAACGTGAACGGATCCTGACCATTCCGGTGGTCGGCGACGCGATGGCCCGGCCGCTGATCGACGAGATCGAGACCGGAAACTATGACCTGTCGGGACTGATCTCGATCACCAACGGCGGTGCGCCGATGTCGCCGGCCGTGCGGGACCGCATCCGCGCGGCGCTGCCCAACCTGCTGCTGATGGACGCCGTCGGATCCTCGGAGGGCGGTGCGCAGATGACCTCGATCGTCGCGGGCGACGAGGTCAAGACGGCCGTATTCAGCCCGGGGGCGGACACCGCGGTGGTGGCCACCGATTTCAGCCGGGTGCTGACGCCCGGCGAAGCCGAGGACACCGGGTGGCTGGCGCGGCGCGACCTGATCCCGCTGGGCTACCTCGGTGATGAGACCAAGACCGCCAAGACCTTCCCCACCATCGACGGAGTGCGCTGGTCGGTTCCGGGCGATAAGGCGCGCTACCTGCCCGACGGCCGGATCGAACTGCTCGGCCGTGACTCGGTGACCATCAACTCCGGCGGCGAGAAGATCTTCGCCGAGGAAGTCGAACGGGCCATCGCCGCGCATCCCGGTGTGTACGACGTCGTCGTCGTGGGCCGGCCCTCGGAGCGCTGGGGCTCTGAGGTTGTGGCCGTCGTTCAGTTCGCAGAAGGCAAGTCGGCCACCGACGACGAGCTCATCGAGGTGTGCAACAAGTACATCGCGCGTTACAAGGTGCCCAAGGAGTTCATCCGCACCGAGAAGGTCGTGCGCTCACCGGCCGGCAAGGCCGACTACCGCTGGGCCAAGGACGTCGCCGTCAAAGCCCAGGCCTGATCCCCCGTCGAAACCGACGTTTCGACGGTTTTGTGCGAGCAGATCGCATCCAAACGTCGATCTCGGCGCAGGCCCGCACACCGATCACGACGCCCGCAGCGGCCGATCCGCGGTCTCCGGCAGGCCGAGTACCGTCAGCAGCGAAACCACCGCTGCCGCAACGACGTAGGACGCCGGGGACAGCGGATTACCGGTGTGGCCGGTCAGCCACGTCACCACGTACGGCGTGGTGCCGCCGAACAATGCCACGCACACGTTGTAGCCGACGGCGAACCCGCTGTAACGCACCCGGGTGGCGAACAGTTCGACGCCGGCGGCCACCGCAGCGCTGATATAGCAGCATTCGATGACGGCCAATCCGATGTGCGCACCGACGGCGGCGATCAGCGAGCCCGAATTCAATAGCAGGAAAAGCGGATACCCGAACACCGCGAAGCCGACGGAGCCCGCGATCAACAGCGGCCGGCGACCGATCCGGTCGGACAGCGACGCCAGCGGCAGGATCAGCACGATGGCCACCAGGCACGCCACGGCGATGGAGAGAAACGCGTCCGTCTTGGAGAACTTGAGCGTCTTGATGAAGTACGTCGGCAGATACGTGAACACCACGTAGTAGCCGATATTGAAGATGACGAACAATCCGATCACCTGCAAGATCGGCCGCCACGACGTCCGGACCGCTTCCCGCAGGGGTGATTTCGCGACATTGTCGGTCGCGCTGAGCTCCTTGAATTCGGGGGTGTCGTCGAGGCGCAGACGGATGTAGAGGCCCACCAGACCGAGCGGCCCGGCGATCAGGAACGGGATGCGCCAGCCGTAGTCGTCCATCGCAGCGTCCGGCAACCAGGCTTGCAGCACCGTCACAGTGATCGAACCCAGCAGGAACCCGACGACGCCCGACCACACCATGAAGGTGATGGTGCGACCGCGGCGTGCAGTGGCAGCATATTCAGCCAAATACACTGCACCACCACCATATTCGCCGCCCGCGGAGAACCCTTGCAGGCACCGCAGCAGCAATAGCAGGATGGGGGCCAGGACACCGATGGACCGATATGTGGGCAACAGACCGATCAACAGCGTGGCCGCCGACATCAGCAGAATGACGATCGCCAGCACGCGATGCCGTCCGATGCGGTCACCCAACGGGCCGAAGACGAACCCGCCCAACGGACGCATGAAAAAGGCCGCGGCGAAGATCGCGAATGCGTTCAGTAGCGCCGCGGTGTCATCGCCGGCCGGGAAGAAGTGGGCTGCGATGTAGGTGGCCAGGAACCCGTAGATCGCGAAGTCGAACCACTCCACGGCATTGCCGATCGACGCGCCGGCGATGACTCGTCCCAATGTCGACACGGTTGGGTCAGCGATGTCAGCCACGGTCTCGGGAGTTTACAAGCAACTGCTTTAACACGTGCCCGGCGTGGGTGAAGCGCTGCTGTTCTGGAACCCGCCATTCGTTGACATTGCGCCCTGGGCGAGTTGCCGACCCGTTTCCCGCCCAGGATGCAACGTCAGTGCGAGACGGACGCTGCGGGCCGGTAGACGCCCTTGCCGGTGACCAGCGGCATGTCCAGCGTGGTGTGCAGCCCCGGGGTCGCGGCCACCACATCGGGGATCGAGTTCACGATGCGGCCTGCGGCCACAAGGATGGCGGCGTAGTTGTGATCGCCGCGACTGCTGGTCGGGCAGAT
>DASUGW010000180.1:0-5900 GCA_036273805.1 Mycobacterium sp. | reverse complement strand
CGGCCAGATCAGGCTGCGCGCCGACCGGATCGGTTGCTCGGGCATCCAAGACCAGGCGGCCAAAGGGTTCGAGCAGGTCTACCTGGCCGCCGAATCCGACCTGCACACGGCGCTGGAGCACATCGCTACCCTCCGGCCCGCGCTGGTCATCGTGGATTCGGTGCAAACCATGTCGACCACCGAAGCCGACGGTGTCGCCGGCGGCGTCACGCAGGTCCGTGCGGTGACTTCCGCACTGACCGCCGCCGCCAAGGCCAACGGGGTGGCGATGATCCTGGTCGGGCACGTCACTAAGGACGGGGCCATCGCCGGCCCGCGATCGCTGGAACACCTCGTCGATGTGGTCATGCACTTCGAAGGTGACCGCACCGGGATGTTGCGGATGGTCCGCGGCGTCAAGAACCGATTCGGCGCCGCCGACGAGGTCGGCTGCTTCCTGCTGCACGACAACGGCATCGACGGCATCAGCGATCCGTCCAACCTCTTCCTCGATCAGCGGCCGGCACCGGTCCCCGGCACCGCCATCACGGTCACGCTGGACGGAAAGCGACCACTCATCGGTGAGGTTCAGGCCCTGCTGGCCACCCCGTGCGGGTCGCCGCGCCGAGCTGTCAGCGGAATCGACCACGCCCGGGCCGCCATGATCACCGCCGTGCTGGAAAAACACGCCAAGCTGACCATCTCCGTCAACGACGTCTACCTGTCCACCGTCGGCGGCATGCGGCTGACCGATCCGTCGTCGGACCTCGCCGTCGCGATCGCGCTGGCCTCCGCGTACGCCGACCTGCCGCTGCCCACCACGGCGGTGATGATCGGCGAGGTGGGCCTGGCGGGCGACCTGCGGCGGGTCGTCGGCATGGAGCGGCGTCTGACCGAAGCCGCCCGGCAGGGGTTCAACCTCGCGCTGATACCTCCCGGTTGCGACACGGTCCCGTCGGGCATGCGCACGCTGTGCGCGCCCACCATCGTGGCGGCGCTGGAGCACATGATCGACATCGCCGGTCTGCACAGCGCAAGCCCTACCGGCCCGCACCGGCTAGACGCACCCCCCACCCGGACCGCACAATGACACGCTGTGACCCGTCAGACCCTGCGTGAGGTCGTCGCCCGCCTGGCACCGGGCACCGGGCTGCGCGACGGCCTGGAACGCATCCTGCGCGGCCGCACCGGCGCGCTGATCGTGCTCGGCCACGACGAGCACGTCGAGGCCATCTGCGATGGCGGCTTCTCGCTCGACGTCCGCTACGCGCCGACCCGGCTGCGTGAGCTGTGCAAGATGGACGGCGCCGTCGTGCTGTCCACCGACGGCAGCCGCATTCTGCGGGCCAACGTTCAGTTGGTCCCGGACCCGTCGATAGCCACCGACGAATCGGGAACCCGGCACCGCTCGGCGGAACGGGCCGCGATCCAGACCGGCTACCCGGTGATCTCGGTCAGCCACTCGATGAACATCGTGACGGTCTACGTCGGTGGCGAGCGCCACGTGGTGACCGATTCAGCGATGATCCTGTCCCGGGCCAACCAGGCCATCGCCACCCTGGAGCGATACAAGACCCGGCTCGATGAGGTCAGCAGGCAGCTGTCCCGGGCCGAGATCGAGGACTTCGTCACGCTGCGCGACGTGATGACGGTGGCGCAACGGCTCGAATTGGTCCGGCGAATCGGTCTGGTGATCGACTACGACGCCGTCGAACTGGGCACCGATGGACGCCAGCTGCGGCTGCAGCTCGAGGAACTGCTGGGCGGCAACGACATCGCGCGGGAATTAATCGTGCTCGACTACCACGCCAGCCCCGAGCCGCCGTCCAAGGCGCAAGTCGCCAACACGCTCAACGAGCTGGACGCCCTGTCGGACACCGAGCTGCTGGAAGTCACAGTGTTGGCAAAGGTTTTCGGCTATCCGACGACGACGGAAGCCCAGGACGAAGCACTCAGCCCGCGCGGTTACCGCGCGATGGCCGGTATTCCCCGACTGCAGTTCGCGCACGTCGACCTGCTGGTGCGCAACTTCGCGACGCTGCAAGGCCTGCTGGCGGCCAGCGCCAACGACCTGCAGTCGGTGGAGGGCATCGGCCCACTATGGGCACGGCACGTGCGAGAGGGTCTCTCGCAGCTGGCCGAGTCGACGATCGCCGAAACGCTCGGCTGAGATCAGCCGGCAGGCGGCGCGGGTGGCGCCTCAGGCGGCGGCGCGAGCGCCGGCTGGCCTGGGCCCGGCGCTGGCCCGGGCGGCGGTGGCGGCTGATTCAGGATGAACGGCACCGCTTGTGAACGCACGTTGCCCAGCTGCACGACGAGGTTGTAGGTGCCCGGTCCGATCGCCGGCCGCGGCAGCGGGCAGTGCGGCGCCGAACCCATCCCAGTCCAGGTCACCGCGGTGGTCACCTGCTCGCCCGGGGTGAACGTCTTGACCAGGGTCTCGTTGGAGGGCGCGCAGTCCAGGTTGGACCACAGCCGCTTGTTGTCCAGTGTGTAGACGTAGGCCGCGAGCACTGCGGCGCCGACGTCACGCTTGCAGGCCACCAGCCCGATGTTGGTGACGACCATGGTGAACTTCGGCTGGTCGCCGATGAAGTACTGGGGCGCATTGGTCAGGCCCTTGACGGCAAGCGTCGAATCGGGGCAGTCGTCGCCGGGATTCAACACCGGCGGCGGTTGCACCGCGGCGGTGGGTGTGACGCTCTCCGGGCTTTGCCCCTGCACCGGCGCCACGGGGGCGTTGCTGTCCGGCCCGGCCTGCGGCGCCTGGTGCGCAGGCGAATTCGGTTGCCCTGGGGCACCTTGAGCCCCTTGAACAGACGCCGGCTTGTTGACACTGGCCGGTTTGGCACCGGCGCTGTTGCTGACGAAGGCGACGACAATGGCAGCCGCGATGGCGATCACGACGACCGCGATGCCAAGGGCCAATCCCCTGCGCCGCCAGTAAATCTCTGTGGGTAGCGGGCCCCGCGGCTCTAGATCCAGCACGCTCACACCGTAGGTCCAGGTCACGCCGTTTTGTTCGACCTGCCCCGGCGTGTCGCAAGGTTAGCTGACCAACCGCCGTGTTAGTGGGGCCGTGAGGCCCTCGTCAGGCGCCGATCTCGCCGACGTGGTCGACCAACTCCGCCTTGCCCTCGGCGAGGTTGTACGTGACGCCAGCGAGAGCGAGGGTCCCGGCCTCCACCCGGTCCGCGATGACCGCCGAACGCGAGACCAGCTGTGCCACCGTCTCGCTGACGTGCCGCTTCTCGAACTCGTCGACGCTCGTCAGGCCCTCACGCCGACCGGCCAGGATCGACGGGACAACCCGCTCCACCACGTCGCGCACGAAACCGCCGGGAATCGCACCTTCGTCGATGGCGCTGATAGTCGCCTTGACGGCGCCGCAGCTGCTGTGACCGAGCACCACGATCAGCGGGACGTTGAGGACCCCGACGCCGTACTCGATGGAGCCCAATACCGCCGAATCGATCGCCTGTCCCGCGGTGCGAACCACGAACACGTCCCCCAGGCCTTGGTCGAAGATGAGCTCGGCGGCCACCCGGCTGTCCGCACAGCCGAAGATGACCGCGACGGGCTTCTGACCGGAGGCCAGGCTGGCCCGATGCTCGATGCTCTGGCTGGGATGCGCGGGCTCACCGGCGACGAATCGCTCGTTACCCTCTTTGAGTGCTTTCCATGCGGTTACCGGAGTTGTGGTGGGCATGGCAAACATTCTGCGGTGCGGCAACCAGCCATGACTAGTCCACCCCCGATCCCGGCAGGTGAACTTCTGGAGTGGTATGAGCGATCACGCCGCGATTTGCCTTGGCGGGACCCCGGCGTCAGCGCCTGGCAGATTCTGGTCAGCGAGTTCATGTTGCAGCAGACACCGGTGGCCCGGGTCTTGCCGATCTGGACCGAATGGGTGCGACGCTGGCCCACCCCGTCGGCCACCGCGGCGGCCAGTGCCGCCGATGTGCTGCGCGCCTGGGGCAAGCTCGGCTACCCGCGGCGCGCCAAGCGTTTACACGAGTGCGCCGCGGTCATTGCCCACGAGCATGGCGATGTGGTTCCCGATGACGTCGACGTTCTGATCACTCTGCCGGGTGTCGGCAGCTACACGGCGCGCGCCGTGGCGTGCTTCGCCTACCGCAAGCCGGTGCCGGTCGTCGACACCAATGTGCGCCGCGTGGTGGCGCGCGCCGTGCACGGTCGAGCCGACGCCGGCGCGCCGTCGACCACCCGGGACCACGCCGACGTGTCCGCGCTCTTGCCGAACACCGAAGCAGCCCCGACATTTTCGGCGGCGCTGATGGAGCTGGGTGCGACGGTGTGCACCGCGCGGGCACCGCGGTGCGGATTGTGTCCGTTGCGTGCCTGCGCCTGGCGCCACGCCGGCTATCCGCCGGCGCAGGGGCCGGCGCGGCGGGTGCAGACCTACGCGGGAACGGATCGTCAGGTCCGCGGTCGCTTGCTGGATGTGTTGCGCGCCAGCGCTTCTCCGGTCACCAGGGACCAGCTGGACGTGGCGTGGCTGAGCGATACCGCCCAGCGCGACCGCGCGCTGTATTCGTTGCTCGATGACGGCTTGGTGGCGCAGACGCTCGACGGCCGGTTCGCGCTGGCCGGCGAGGAGGATTCGCCTTAGCTGACGCCGTTGACGCTGGCGGAGAACGAATTGACCGATGCGCCGACACTGCCACTCCACGGCTCGAAACCGGCTTGGATGCTGTCCAGGTACCACGAGTTGGTCACCGGCTCAAGGGTTTCCGTATTGTCCACGAAGCCCAACACGTTGAAATTGTTCCAGGTGGTTATCGGTGAGGTCGCGACGTAGGAGACCACCTGGTTCTGACCGTTGCTGCCTTGCCACACCGTGAAGCTCTGCCCGTCGATCGTGCTGGTTCCGACCACCGAGCCGACCGGCTGGATGGGGCCTGAGTGGTTGAACCAGATCATGATCTCCTGCTGGTTGACGCCGTTGGTGATCGGCGTCGGATTCAGCCAGATGTCGTAGGAGGCGTCATAAGTGCCGTTGGTGGGGTAGCTGTAGCTGATGCTGCTGGTGGCGGTGTGGACCGAGCTCAACTGCAACGGCAGGGGGCTGCCCGGCGAGATGTTGTTGTAGGCCGCGCCCAAAATCAGCGACGGATACGACAGTGGCGCGCCGTTGGTGGGGGCGGAGCCGGTTTCGCCGGTGATTTCGAAACCGGTGGGCGTGACGGTGATGGTCTGCTGCCCGCCGCCGATGTTGTAGGCGTTGTTCTGAACGACGTAATCGCCCTCGATCGTCGTCGTTCCGTACTGCGAGGAAATCACGGTCGTGCTGCCAGTGCTGCCGGTGCCGGTGCTGCCGGTGCCGCCCGTGCTGCCGCTGCCAGAACTGCCGGTGCCGGTGCCGGTGCCGCCCGTGCCAGTGCCGGTGCTGCCGGTGCCGCTGCTGCCAGTGCCGCTACTGCCGGTGCCGGTGCCCGTCCCAGTGGCGGTGACCGGATGTCCGTTCACCACCAGATTCGTCGGTGCCGAATAGCCGCCCGTCTGAGCGGCCTGAAAGCCAATGGTGACCGAACTGCCGGGTGCAATCGTGCTGTCATAACTCTGCGGGGTCACGGTGTACTGCGTGCCTGAATGGGCAACCTGTCCGTTCCACAGATTGGTGACGGATTCGTTGGTCGGCAGATTGAATTGGAGCTGCCAGTTGGTCAGCGGAGTCGCACCGGTATTGGTAATCGTGTAATCGGCGGTGAAGCCGTTACTCCATTGCGACGTCGCCGTGTACGTCGCCGCTATCCCGGTGCCTGCGCTGCCTGTGCCGGTACCCGTGGTGCCGGTCCCGGTGGTCCCCGTCCCGGTACCCGTGGTGCCCGTACCAGTGGTCCCAGTCCCGGTACCCGTGGTGCCCGTACCAGTGGTCCCAGTCCCGGTACCCGTGGTGC
>DASUGW010000179.1:0-4125 GCA_036273805.1 Mycobacterium sp. | reverse complement strand
GCTCGGCGTCGTCCACAACCTCATGCTGTTTCCGTCGACGTTCGTCGGTGACATCCTGACCGACTTCCCCTTCAACGAGGCCAGCTTCGGGCTGTCCATCGCCGGGGTGGTGATGTAAATGCCGTGGGTGCTGCGTGGCCTGCGCAACGGGGTCCTCACCACCGGCTACCCCCGCCGGCCCGACTCCTACGCCGAGGCTTTCCCCGCTTCGTGCGGCCGCTGGCGACCGGTTCCGCCAACGGGAGCCCGGTCGACACGCTGTGCCCGACCGGGGCGATCCGTAGCGAGGACGACGTCTTACGCGTTGACACAGGCGCATGCATCGTCTGTGGACGGTGTGTCCGGGAACGGCCGGAACTCTTCAGCTGGGTGCCCGGGAGCAAGACCGCGCGGTTGCATCGCCAGGCACTGGTCGTCCCGCAGCTCCCGGAAACCGACGAGGCCGTCGAACTCCTCCGCCGCGCGTTGGCTACCGAGTCCGGATGTTTCACCGATCCGTGCACATCAGACATGTCGACGCGGGCTCGGACGGGTCGGAGGAGTGGGAGGTGCTGGCCCTGCTCAACCCGGTCTACGACGTGCACCGGTTGGGAATCTTTTTCACCGCCAGCCCCCGGCACGCCGACGTGCTGCTGATCACCGGGGTCGGGTCGCACGGCATGGGCGAGCCACTGCGGCGCACGGTGGAAGCCACTCCCCGACCGCTGGTCGTGATCGCGGCCGGAACCGACGCGATCAGCGGCGGACTGGTCTTCCCCAGCTATGCGGTTGCTGGCGGACTCGGCGAATTGGTCGACGTCGACGTGTGGGTTTCAGGCTCGCCACCGTCCCCATTCAGCCTGCTGCACGCACTGCTGCTGGCCGTCGGCCGGATGCCACCGGAAGGTCGGTGAGTGCTCCGATGGCGTGGCTGCTCGCCGCCGCTTTGCTCGCTTTCGTCGGCGCCGGACTGATCGATCTCGTCGGTGGGATCAAAGTCGGCGGGATCGAGCACGCCATGCCGCGCACTGTGCCCTATCTGGTGGCCACCGCGGCGTCGGTGCTGCTGGTCGTGGTCGGCGCCGCGGGCATCTCCGGTACGGGCGTTCGACTTGGCCTGGACTCAGCATTGGGATTTGGAGCGCTGGGCTTCGGCACCACAGCCCTGACCGTCGATCGGCTTTCCGCGCTGTTCCTGGTGATCAGTTTCACGGTGGCGGTGCCGGTGAGCCTGGTCTGCGCGGCGTGGGCCGCCCGCCCGGGTCGGGTCCGGTACCGGAGCCTTGCGGCGACACACTGCCTGACGCTGGGGTCGGTCGCCGTCATCATCACCGCCGACAACCCGTTCCTGTTTCTGCTCGCCTGGGAACTGCTCACGATCGCGTTCTACCTGCTGGTCGGCTTCGAGCGGAGCAAAGCCGGCAGCGCCTACGCGGCGATCATCACGGTCATCCTCAGCAAGGTGAGCGGCGCTGCACTGCTGCTCGGCTTCCTGTTGCTGGCCACCCGCGCCGGCGACTTCAGCTTCGCCCAGCTGGCGTCGGTGCCGCGCTCCGGGCTGCGCGACGCCGCGTTCGCGCTGCTGGTCGGCGGGTTCGCCGTCAAGGTAGGGCTGGTCCCGCTGCACGTCTGGAGGCCCTGTGGCTACCGGGCCGCTCCCGGACCGCTGCGCGCCGTGATGGCAGGTGTCGCAGTCAACGTCGGCTTCTACGGGATGTGGCGCACCCTAGACCTGCTGCGGGTCCCGCCCGGCTGGCTTGCAGTGATCGTCCTGCTGCTGGGCGGGTTCACCGCGCTGCTCGGCATCGCGCACGCCACCGTGCAGACCGACCTCGCCGAGGTGGTGGCGTACTCCAGCATCGAGAACGGCGGTCTGATCAGTGTCGGATACGGCGTGGCGCTGGTCGGTGCCGCAGTGAACCGACCGCCGCTGGTCGCCGTGGGTCTACTCGCGGCGACCCTGCAGGTGGTGGCGCACGCGCTGGCCAAATCGCTGCTGTTCTCGGCTACGTCCGGGCTGGAGGATGCGACGGGCACCACTGAGCTGGAGGCGTTGCGCGGCGTGGGGCACCGTCTACCTGGTCAGCGGAACGGGTCTGGCTGTCGGCGCGCTCACCCTGGCTGGTCTGCCGTTGACGGTGGGGTTCGTGTCCGAGTGGTTCCTGCTGGAATCGCTCATGCAGCAGTTCCGGATCGGCCGGCTGGCCTACGCGCTGCCGCTGGCGCTGGCCGGCGCCCTGGTCGCGATCACCGTCGGGTTCGCCGCAGTGGCGTTCGTTCGGATCGTCGGGCTCATCGTGCTGGGGCCTCGGAGATCGGCTGAGACGATCCCCGGCCGCGACGTCGGCCCGCTGGGCACCGCCGGGCTGGCCCTGCTCGGGGTGGGCTGTCTGGGCGTGGCCGCGGTCGCGCCACTCTGGATCCGGATGCTGATCGCTGGACTCGATCCCGTGGTGGGACGAGACGTCGCCGCCGGGGCGCTGAAATCGGAGTGGGTGCTGCAGCCGGTGTACTCCGAGTTCTCCGCGCTGTCTCCGTCTTGGCTCGTCGTCGTGATGCCGGTGCTCCTGTCGGGGGTGCTGGGTATGAGCGTTGCCTTCGCGGGCGGGCGGATGTTCGCGGTGCGCCGGGTTCCGGCCTGGCGCTCGGCGACCGGCGGGGTGGCCGGCGAGAACCAGTACACCCCCTTCGGGTTCGCCAATCCGACCCGCAAGGTGCTGGCCAACCTGCTGCTCACCCGATCTGAGCTCACTGTTTTGGAGCGGCAGACCGGCGGGCGCACCGGCGACCCGCACCGCGATGCCGCCGGAGTCCACATCGGCTACACCAACGACGTCGTCGAAGTGGTCGAGCGGTTCCTGTACCGCCCGCTGCGCCGACCACTGCTGTGGCTGGTGCGCACCGCGAAAAGAATGCAGAGCGGTCGGCTCGACGCCTACCTCGGCTACATGTTGATCGCTCTACTCGCTGTGCTGGCGGTCGTGGCCGGACTCGCGTGAAGGCCGCTAACCCGCTGTCCCCGCTGCGGTTCGTGCTCACCTTTGGCCTGGTCAGCTGCCTGGCGGACTTTGTCTACGAGGGTGCTCGCGCGATCGTCGGCCCATTTCTGGCGACGATGGGCGCCAGCGCACTCGTCGTCGGGTTCGTGACCGGGTTCGGCGAGGCGGTTGCGCTGGTGCTGCGGCTGGGCACCGGTCGGCTGTCCGACCGCACCGGCCGGCACTGGGCCTTGTCGATCACCGTCTATGTGATCACCATGGTCGCGGTCCCCCTGTTAGCACTGGCTCAGACGCTGTGGCAAGCGGCACTGCTGGTCGTCGCAGAACGCTTTGGCAAGGCCGTGCGGACACCGGCACGCGACACCATGCTTGCCCAGGCCAGCAGCCGCACCGGTCGCGGCCGGGCGTTCGCCGTGCATGAGGCGCTGGACCAGTCCGGCGCAGTGATCGGTCCACTGGTGGTAGCCGCCATGGTCGCGGTCTCCGGATACCGCCTCGGGTTTGGGGTGCTGGTCGTGCCCGGAGTGGCCGCGGTGGCGCTGCTGGTCTGGCTTCGCCGGACGGTCCCGAACCCGGGGGCCTACGAGGACTGGCCGTCGCACACCGTCGCTGCGCCGGCCGATCAGGGGTTCTCCCGCCGGTTCTGGGTCTACACCGCGTTCACCGCGATGACCATGCTGGGCTACGCGACCTTCGGCGCGCGCCGCCGTCGCAGACATGGTCCCCGCCGCCCGCCGTGGAGTCGGTTACGGCACCTTCACCGCGGCCTACGGCCTCGCCTGGCTGGCCGGTGGCACGATCCTGGGCGCCCTTTACGACCACTCCATCCACGATCTGATCACCTTCACGGTGATCACCCAGGCGCCACATGCGTAGTCGGTGGCGTGCCCATATCGAGTCGTTGCATCGGGCCGCGGTCATCGCCGGGTTTTTCGTCGTGCTCAGCGGGGCGCTGGCGGTCCTGCTCCCACGCCTGATCGTCAACCGTTGACGGCCCGCGTCGACCTTGAGGAATGCAGATGAAGTGGATCTACCAGATGAACCGGGTGCGGGTGTCCCGCGGTGACAAGCTGATTCTCGATGACGTCACCCTGGCCTTTCTGCCCGGCGCGAAGATCGGTGTGGTCGGCGCCAACGGTGCCGGCAA
>DASUGW010000178.1:0-4254 GCA_036273805.1 Mycobacterium sp. | reverse complement strand
TCTGGCTGAACCAGGCCGGTTCTCGTCGTGGATCACCGATCACCACACCGTCGGTGTCCCCGGCGCCACGGACATGGCACACCTGCCGCGTTTGCTGAGTTCAGTGCTTGCCGACGAGCTCAGCGGCGCGGCCGGCGACCTCGGCGTGACACCTGACGAGATTTTGCTGGCCGCGTTCGGCCGGGCGATTTCGCGGACCATCGGTGACGGCCTGCTGTCGGTCGACCTAGACACCGGTAACTGGAGCGGACGCGGCGCCTTGAGCTGTGCCGGACCGGGTGAGATGAGCGCCGCGGAGCTGCTGGCCACGGTCTGCGCCGCGGTGCGTGTCGCGGCGGCCCCGGCGCCGGGTACGCCGACCGACATTCGGTTGTGCTACCGGTCCGCCGACGCTCACCCGGTGAATCCGGAAGCCGGCACCGGCACCGGCTCCGCCTGTCTGCTGGCGTTGCATGCCACGCACGACGACGCCGGTCAGGTAGTCCTGGACTGGTGGTACGACGCCCGCGGTTTTGCCCCGTACACGGTGGAGGAACTGGCGGAACAGTTCCCGCTGGCGCTCGTCGAGATCGCCTCGGAAGCGGTCGGGGGCTGACAAACCGATTTGCCCCGGCCGGTAATATGACCGGTTAGCAGCGTTGATCCGGCCATCACCGGGGAGCTTCCGGAAGAACGGCGTGCCGGCACGGCTCGGAACGCCTACTAGAACCGGACGGTCGGGCCCGTCACCGCCTGTAGATGAGCGGCCACGCGATCGCGTGTGCAAGCGGGGTGGTACCGCGGCGCTCGCGCACATTGCGCGTCGTCGTCCCCGTGCCAGTGACTCATCGGCACAGGAGACCCCGTGACCAGCTCACCCGAGCGGAACTATCCCAAGCCGTCCGGCGGCGCCCCGGACTTTCCCACCCAGGAACTTGAGGTGTTGCGCTACTGGGAGGGCGATGACACCTTCCGGGCCAGCATCGCGCGGCGCGAGGACGCCCCGGAATTCGTGTTCTACGACGGCCCGCCGTTCGCCAACGGTCTGCCGCACTACGGCCATCTGCTTACCGGTTACGTCAAGGACATCGTGCCGCGCTACCGCACCATGCGGGGCTACAAGGTCGAACGCCGGTTCGGCTGGGACACCCATGGCCTGCCCGCCGAACTCGAGGTGCAGCGCCAGCTCGGCATCACGGACAAGGCGCAGATCGAAGAACTCGGCATCGAGAAGTTCAATGACGCGTGCCGCGCCTCGGTGATGAAGTACGCGGGCGAATGGCGCGCCTATGTCACGCGACAGGCCCGCTGGGTGGACTTCGACAACGACTACAAGACGCTGGACCCGACCTTCATGGAGTCGGTGATCTGGGCGTTCAAGCAGCTGTGGGACAAGGGCCTGGCCTATGAGGGCTTCCGGGTGCTGCCGTACTGCTGGAACGACGAGACACCGCTGTCCAACCATGAACTGCGGATGGACGACGACGTCTACCAGAGCCGGCAGGACCCCGCGATCACCGTGGGCTTCGCGATCGCCGACGGGCCACTGGCCGGCTCGCATTTCCTGGTCTGGACCACTACCCCGTGGACGCTGCCGTCCAACCAGGCCGTCGCGGTCAACCCCGAAGTCACCTACGTCGACGTCGCCGCTCCCGACGGTCGGCGCTACGTACTGGCCCAGGCCCGGCTGGCCGCCTACGCGCGCGAACTGGGGGAGGAGCCCGAGGTGCTGGGCACCTACACGGGGGCCGATCTGCTGGGCATGCGGTATCTGCCGCCGTTCCCTTACTTCATGGGGAAAGAAGGCGCACTGGAATCTTCTCCAGCCTTTCAGGTGCTGCGTGGCGATTTCGTCACCACCGAGGACGGCACCGGCATCGTGCACATGGCTCCGGCCTACGGTGAGGACGACAAGGCCACCACGGATACCGTCGGCATCGAACCGGCGACCCCGGTGGACTCCAAGGGCCGCTTCGACGCCACCGTCCCGGACTACCACGGTCAGCAGGTGTTCGACGCCAACCCGGCGATCGTCCGCGATCTGAAGAACGGCACCGGCTCCGCGGCGGCCAATGGTGCGGTGCTGCTACGGCACGAGACCTACGAGCACTCGTACCCGCACTGCTGGCGGTGCCGCAACCCGCTGATCTACCGCGCGGTTTCGTCCTGGTTCGTGCGGGTCACCGAGTTCCGCGACCGCATGGTCGAACTGAACCAGCAGATCACGTGGTATCCCGAACACGTCAAGGACGGTCAGTTCGGCAAGTGGCTGGCCAATGCCCGCGACTGGTCGATCTCGCGAAACCGGTACTGGGGCAGCCCGATTCCGGTGTGGAAGTCCGACGACCCGGCCTACCCCCGTATCGACGTGTACGGCAGCCTGGATGAACTCGAGCGCGACTTCGGCGTGCGACCGGACAATCTGCACCGGCCGTTCATCGACGAGCTGACGCGGCCCAACCCCGATGACCCGACCGGCAGATCCACCATGCGGCGCATCGAGGACGTGTTCGACGTGTGGTTCGACTCCGGGTCGATGCCGTTCGCGC
Organism: Mycobacterium sp.; assembly: GCA_036273805.1. Lineage (GTDB taxonomy): Bacteria > Actinomycetota > Actinomycetes > Mycobacteriales > Mycobacteriaceae > Mycobacterium. The sequence continues at coordinate 1,726 of DASUGW010000178.1, read as the reverse complement.
AGGTGCACTACCCGTTCGAGAACGCCGACTGGTTCGACGGGACCGCGACCGAAACTGCGCACTTCCCCGGCGACTTCATCGTCGAGTACATCGGCCAGACGCGCGGCTGGTTCTACACCATGCATGTGCTGTCCACTGCGCTGTTCGATACGCCGGCCTTCAAAACCTGTGTCGCCCACGGCATCGTGCTGGGCAACGACGGGCAGAAGATGAGCAAGTCGCTGCGCAACTACCCGGATGTGTCCGAGGTGTTCGACCGCGACGGCTCCGACGCCATGCGCTGGTTCCTGATGGCCTCGCCGATCCTGCGCGGCGGCAACCTCATCGTGACGGAGCAGGGCATCCGTGACGGCGTCCGTCAGGTGCTGCTGCCGCTGTGGAACGCATACACCTTCCTGACGCTGTATGCGCCGAAAGTCGGTACCTGGCGCACGGATTCGGCCAACGTGCTGGACCGCTACATCATGGCCAAGCTCGCGCAGCTGCGCGATGAGCTGACCGAGTCACTGGACGTCTGCGACATCTCCGGCGCCTGCGAACAGCTACGGCAATTCACCGAGGCGCTCACCAACTGGTACGTGCGGCGCTCGCGCAGCCGGTTCTGGGACGAGGACGCCGACGCCATCGACACCCTGCACACGGTGCTCGAGGTGACCGCGCGGCTCGTCGCCCCGCTGCTGCCCATGGCCACCGAGGTGATCTGGCGTGGCGTCACCGGCGAGCGTTCGGTGCACCTCACCGACTGGCCGGAACCCGGCGTGGTGCCGGCCGATCCGCACCTGGTGGCGGCGATGGACCAGGTGCGGGAGGTCTGCTCGACGGGCTCCTCGCTGCGTAAGGCCAAGAAGCTGCGGGTGCGGCTGCCGCTGCCCAAATTGACTGTCGCAATGGGAGACCCAGCGAATCTGGCGTTGATCTCGCCGTTTGCCGATCTGATCGCCGACGAACTCAACGTCAAGGCGGTCGAACTGACCGACGACATCGCCGGTTACGGACAGTTCGAGTTGACGGTCAACGCGCGTGCCGCGGGCCCGCGGATCGGCAAGGACGTTCAGGCGGCGATCAAGGCGGTCAAGGCGGGCGAAGGCGTGCTCAACGCTGACGGCACACTTTCCGCCGGTCCGGCCACCCTGCTGCCAGAGGAGTTCAGCTCCAAGCTGGTCGCGGCCGACCCGGAATGGACGGCGGCATTGCCCGACGGTGCGGGTCTGGTGGTGCTCGACGGCACCGTGACGCCCGAGCTGGAGGCCGAGGGCTGGGCCAAGGACCGCATCCGGGAATTGCAGGAGTTGCGCAAGGCCAGCGGACTGGACGTGTCGGACCGCATCAGCGTGGTGCTTGCGGTGCCGGCAGAGAAGCAGGCCTGGGCGCGGACGCATGCCGACCTGATTGCCGGGGAGATCCTGGCAACCAGTTTCGATTTCGTCGATCACCTGCAGGACGGTGCGGACATCGGCGACGGCGCGCGGGCGGCGATCGCCAAGGTGTGATGGCTGGTCGCCTCGCCCACCCTCCGTCGTCGAGTGTGCGCTGAGATCGGCGCAATGCCGGTATGCCGATCAGGACGCACACTCGACGGATGGCTGCCCGGCGATGCGGTCTCACCCGACGCGGGCGGCGCGGCCTTCGAACGCGACGACGTCGCCGGACCGCAACTGCCGGCCGCGCCTGGTCTCCACCTCACCGTTGACGGTGACGCGGCCCTCCGCGATCACGGCCTTGGCAT
>DASUGW010000177.1:0-8297 GCA_036273805.1 Mycobacterium sp. | reverse complement strand
TGCATGTCCGCGCAAATACCCTGGCCGATGAAAGGGAACCCGGATGCCTGACGCACCACTGGAAGGACGCGTCGCGTTCGTGACCGGCGCAGCGCGCGGACAGGGCCGGGCGCACGCCATCCGCCTGGCGCGCGACGGCGCCGATGTCATCGCGATCGACGTCTGCAAGCCGATCCACGAGAGCATCACCTACCCGATGGCGACGTCCGAAGATCTGGCCGACACGGCCTCCGCCGTCGAGGCCGCCGGACGCAAGGTCCTCGCCCGCGAGGTCGATATCCGCGACCTGGCCGCCCTGCAACAAGTGGTAGCCGACGGAATGGAACAGTTCGGCCGACTCGACGTGCTGGTGGCCAACGCCGGCGTGCTCAGCTGGGGCCGGCTCTTCGAGATGAGCGAAGAGCAGTGGGACACCGTCATCGATGTCAACCTGTCGGGTACCTGGAAGACCATCCGGGCCGCTGTCCCGGCGATGATCGAGGCCGGCCACGGCGGGTCGATCATCATCGTCAGTTCGTCGGCAGGCTTGAAGGCAACACCGGGCAACGGTCACTATTCGGCGTCCAAGCACGGGCTTACCGCGCTGACCAATGCGCTGACAATAGAGTTGGGAGAGTTTGGGATTCGAGTCAACTCAATCCACCCGTACTCGATCGACACGCCGATGGTCGAGCCCGACGCCATGATGGAGATCTTCGGCAAGTACCCGACCTTCTTGCACAGCTTCGCGCCGATGCCCTACAAGCCTGTCGACCATGAGGGCAAGCAGGGACTGAAGGAATTCATGGCCCCCGAAGAGGTTTCCGACGTTGTCGCGTGGCTGGCCGGAGATGGGTCGCGCACCATCTCCGGATCGCAGATCGCAGTCGACCGCGGCACCATGAAGTACTGATGCCCGACCGGCCCTGCGGCGCCGCATACCGCTCGCCGTCGACGGGCCGGTACGTGCGCGCGGTGCTGTTCGACACGTTCGGCACCGTGGTCGATTGGCGCACCGGCATCGCCTCGGCTGTCGAGGAATTCGCCCGGCGGTACGAGATCGACGTGGTGCCAGAGGAATTCGCCGACGCGTGGCGCGCACGCTACCAACCGGCCATGCAACGCGTCCGGTCGGGCGAACGGCCGTTCGTCGATCTCGACACCCTGCACCGGGAGAACCTCGACGAGGTGCTGCGTGCGAGCGGAGTCGGCACCGCGGGTCTGCCCGCCGCAGCGCTGGACGGGCTGGCCCGCGCGTGGCGCTGGCTGCCGCCGTGGCCGGACAGTGTCCCGGGGATAGCGGCCCTCAAGTCACAATTTGTCGTAGGGCCGTTGTCTAACGCCAACACCGCCTTGCTGGTGGATATGGCCAAGTACGGCGGGCTGCCCTGGGACGTGGTGCTCGGATCCGATGTGAGCCGGGCCTACAAACCCGACCCGGCGGCCTATCGCAGCCCGGCCACAATGCTGGGCATCGACGAGGGTGAGCTCATGCTGGTCGCTGCCCACAACGGCGATCTCGCGGCAGCTCGCGCGGCGGGCCTGGCAACCGGTTTCGTCGCACGGCCGAGTGAGCACGGCCGCGGCCAAACCCGGGATCTGGAGCCCGACTCCGACTGGGACGTCGTCGCCGGCGACATCAGCGCGCTGGCCGCGCAACTGTGCGGTTAGGTCGGCAGCACCAGAACCGGCACCGGGGAGTACCGGATGATCTTGGCGCCGTGCGAGCCGAGGAAGACGCCCTTGGCGCTGCGCCGTGACGTCGAACCCAGCGCCAGGATCTCGCCTTCTGCCCAGTCGGTGGCATCGAGCGCCTGGTCCCAGCCGTTGGCAGTGATCACCGCTATCTCCACGTCGTCGCCGAGGACATCGTCCTTCTTGAGCTTGTGCAACTTGTCGCGCAGTTGACCGGCCCACGTCTCCAGCATCGAGTCCTCGATGTCGAAGCCGACCCGCGGCGGGTACATGGTCCGGCCGCGGATGGCGAAGCTGACGATCCGCAGGGATACATCAAGGCGGCGGGTCAGTTTGACGGCGCGTTTGACGACCCGCAGTGATCCGCTGGTGCCCGAGTAGGCACAGGTGACCCGGGCGACGTTGCCCGACTTCGAGCGCCGGTAGCCGCGGGGGCTCAGGGCCACCGGGACCGGGGATGCGTGCAGCAGCCAGTCGGTCGTTGACCCGAGCACCACCTGTCCGAGTCCACCGTCGGACGACGAACCCACCACCAGCATGTCCGCGTCGAGCTTCTGGATGGCGGCCACCAGGCCGTCGCCGGCCGTACGGTTGTGCACGGTGTGATAGCCGATGTCGAGGTCCCCGGCCAGCGGGCCGAGATAGTCCTTTGCCTCCGCGTGCGACTCGTCACCCAACTGCTTTGCGTAGGAGGCGAATTCGGCATCGACTTTGGCCTGCGACGGCGTCATCCACGGCTTGGGAACCACTGTGACTACGGCGAGGTCGGTTTCCAGCAGATGGGCGGCCTCGATGGCCAGGTGCAAGGGGGCGTGCCCGCACTTCCCGGCCAGGTAGCCGACGACGACGGTCACGATTCCTCACCGGCCACGGCACCGGCGATCACGCCGTCGCCGCCGTCGTTGAGCGCGCTGTGGTAACGGCCCCACGCCAGGTAGAAGAGCAGCGCGACGCTGACCCAGATGGCGAACCAGACCCAGGTGTACCAGTGCAGGCCCCAGAGCACCACCAGGCAAGCCCCGATCGACAGGATGGGCGTGACCGGATACAGCGGAACCTTGAAGGCGCGCGGCAGATTCGGTTCTCGCTGACGCAGGATGATCACGCCGACCGAGACCACGATGAACGCGACCAGCGTCCCGATCGAGACCATGTCCAGTAGTTTCTCGAGCGGGATGAATCCGGCGAGGATCGCGGTGATGACCGCGACCACGATGGTGTTGTGGGCCGGGGTCATGGTCTTCGGGTTTACCTTGGCGAAGACGGCGGGGAGCAGACCGTCGCGGCCCATCGCGAACAGGATGCGGGTCTGGCCGTACATCACCACCAGCGTCACCGAGAAGATCGATACCACGGCGCCCAGTGCCAGGACCGTGCTCGCCCAGGTGCCGCCGGTGATGTTCTCCAGAATCACCGACAGGCCGGCCTCGGCCTGCTTCTCGCTGCCGAACTCGGAGGCATCCTGGGTACCCAGGCCCGAGAATGCCACCAGGATGTAGACGGTGGTGACGATCAGCAGTGCGCTGATGATGGCGCGCGGCATGGTCTTCTGCGGGTTCTTGACCTCGTCACCGGCGGTGGACACCGCATCCAGGCCGATGAAGGAGAAGAAGATCGTTGCCGCGGCGGCCTTGATGCCGTGGAATCCTTTGTCCCAGAAGCCGTGAAAATGGTCGGCGTTGAATGCCGTCAGCGCGATCACGACGAACATGCCGAGTACGGCGAGCTTGATGATGACCATGATGGTGTTGACGGTCGCGGATTCGCTGGCGCCCCGGATCAGCAGGATCATGCACATCGTGATCAGGATGATCGCCGGCAGATTCACGATGCCGGGGTTGACGTCCCAGGGGGTGGCCGAAAGCGCCTGGGGGATATGCCATCCGAAGATGTTGTCCAGCAACTTGTTCAGGTACCCGCTCCAGCCGACGGCGACCGCGGCGATCGACACCCCGTATTCGAGCATCAGGCATGCCGCCACGCCCATGGCGACGAACTCGCCCAGCGTCGTGTATGCATAGGAGTAGGTGGATCCCGAAACCGGCACGGCAGCAGCAAGTTCCGCATAGCAGATCGCCGACAGGCCGGCCGCGATGCCGGCGACGACGAACGAGACCAGCACCGCGGGACCGGCTTCGGGCACCGCTTGGGAGAGCACGAAGAAGATGCCGGTTCCGACGGTGGCGCCGACGCCGAAGAGCGTCAACTGAAATGTGCCGATGGAGCGTTTGAGATGGTCGGAGGCGCCGTGGGCGACTGGCGCCCCGACCACCGGCCGGCGCCGGAGCATCTGCTCGGTGAGAGTGAGCGGGCCCGCCTTCGCCATGACGCCTCCTGGGGATCGGTTACTCGGTTCGGTTCGGTGCCGGAGGGCGCGTGTTCGCCATCGCGTTGGCGAACTGATCCAGTGCCCAGTCGATTTCGTCCTCGGTGATGACCAGCGGGGGAGCGAACCGCAGGGTGGAACCGTGCGTATCCTTGACCAGCACGCCGCGCTGCGCCAAGGCCAGGCTGAGCTGCTTGCCGGTGCCCAGAGCGGGGTCGATGTCGACCCCGGCCCATAAACCCATTCCTCGGACGGCCAGCACGCCGTGGCCGATGAGCGAGCGCAGGCCCACATGCAGCCGGCGGCCGAGTTCTGTTGACCGGCGCTGGAATTCACCGGTGTCCAGCATTTCGACGACGGTGGTTCCGATGGCCGTGGCCAGGGGATTGCCGCCGAACGTCGATCCGTGTTCGCCGGGATGCAGGACGCCGAGCACGTCGGCATCAGCCACCACCGCCGACAGCGGTACGACACCACCGCCGAGCGCCTTGCCGAGCAGGTAGACATCGGGGACGACACCCCAGTGTTCGCAGGCGAACGTGTGGCCGGTGCGTGCCAGACCGGACTGGATCTCGTCGGCGATCAACAGGACGTTGCGCTGTGAGCAGATGTCGCGGACCCGCGGCCAGAAGTCGTCGGGCGGCACGATGATGCCTGCCTCGCCTTGGATGGGTTCGAGCAGCACCGCCACGGTGTTGTCATCGATGGCGGCCGACACCGCGTCGGCGTCACCGAACGGCACCGGGCGGAAACCCGGGGTGAACGGCCCGAAACCGGTGCGTGCGGCCGGGTCCGAGGAGAAGCTGACGATGCTGATCGTGCGGCCGTGGAAGTTGTTGCGGGCCACCACGATGTTGGCGTCGCCGGCCGGCACCCCTTTGACATCGGTGCCCCATTTGCGGGCCACCTTGATCCCGCTTTCGACGGCCTCGGCGCCACTGTTCATCGGCAGCACCATGTCCTTCCCGCACAAGGCCGCAAGTGCGGCGCAGAACGGGCCCAGGCGATCTGAGTGGAATGCGCGGCTGACGAGGGTGATCGTGTCGAGCTGGGCGTGCGCGGTGGCGGTGATGCGGGGATGGCGGTGACCGAAGTTGACCGCCGAATAGGCCGCGAGGCAGTCCAGATAGCGGCGGCCCTCGACGTCGGTGATCCAGGATCCCTCGGCGGATGCGGCGACGACGGGCAGCGGTGAGTAGTTGTGCGCGACGACCCGCTCTTCGCCTGCGATCGCTGCTGCAGTCAGGTCTCCGGCGGGTGGAGCCACGCTGTCCAGGATGGTCACGGGTACACCTCCAATGTGCAGCATTTCACGGATCCGCCGCCTTTGAGCAGCTCAGAGAGATTTACGCCGATGGGTTCGAACCCGGCGGCGCGCAGTTGGGCGGCGAACCCGGCCGCCGCAGACGGCAGCACGACGTGGCGGCCGTCGGAGACCGCGTTGAGCCCCAGCACGAAGGCGTCGGCGCTGGCCGCCTCGATGGCAGCGGGGAACAGCCGGCGCAGCGTTGCGCGCGATTCTGCGGTGAACGCCGGCGGGTAGTAGGCGATCGTCGTTTCATCGAGGACCGCCAGCGCAGTGTCGAGGTGATAGAACCGCGGGTCGACCAGATCCAGGCTGATCACCGGTAGGCCGGTGAGCTCCGCGATTTCGGTGTGCGCCGCGTGGTCGGTGCGAAATCCGGTGCCCGCCAGGATCATCGACCCGGCCACCAGCAGGTCGCCCTGGCCCTCGTTGATGCTGCGGGTGGTGGCCGGTGGGTGGCCCGCGGCCCTCATCCACTCGGCGTAGGCAACCGACTCGCCGGCCCGCTCGGCGTGTTTGAACCGGGCGACGACGGCGTGACCGCCGACGAGCAGCCCACCGTTGGCCGCGTACACCATGTCCGGCAGGCCGGCGACCGGTTCGACGATGTCGACGGTGTGGCCGAGGTTCAGGTAGGTCTGGCGCAGGTGCTCCCACTGTGCGACGGCCCGGTCGGTGTCCACCGGGGTGTTGATGTCCATCCAAGGGTTGATGGCGTATTCGACGGTGAAATAGGTGGGCGGCGTCATGGCGTAGTGCCGGATGCTGGCCCGGCGGGGCGATGAACTGGTGGCGAGATCAGGTGCCGGATGTTCGCCGGCGAGGTCGGAAATCGTCATAAAACGATCGTATTTTTGCTCGCTTACGCAATCAATCAGCGACTATTGCGTGTCTACATGCTGTTCATTGCGTCATATTGAGATGTATGGCAATTTATTGTGCATGGATCGCCTCGACACCACGGACGAGCGGATTCTGGCCGAGCTCGCCGACAATGCACGGGCGACCTTCGCCGAGATCGGAGAGCGGGTGAACTTGTCGGCGCCCGCGGTCAAGCGCCGGGTCGACCGGTTGCTCGACGCCGGGGTGATCCGTGGATTCACCACCGTCGTCGACCGCAATGCGCTGGGCTGGCACACCGAGGCTTACGTGCAGGTTTACTGCAACGGCACGATCGCCCCGGACCAGCTGCGCCGGGCCTGGGTCGATATTCCGGAAGTGGTCAGCGCCGCCACCGTCACCGGCACCTCGGATGCGGTCCTGCATGTGCTGGCCCGCGACATGCGTCATCTGGAGACCGCACTGGAGCGCATCCGGTCCAGCGCCGACATCGAGCGCAGCGAGAGCATCGTGGTGCTGTCCAACATCATCGATCGGGCCCGTCCGCAACCTTGAGGGTGGTGAACCGTTGACGGGCGCCGTCGTGTAAACAGTGCTCGTGAGCAAGATCGTGATCGTGGGTGGTGGGCTGGCCGCGTGCCGGACCGCAGAGCAGTTGCGCCGTGCAGAGTTTTCCGGCGAGGTCGTCATCGTCAGCGACGAGGTGCACCTGCCCTATGACCGCCCGCCGCTGTCCAAGGACGCCCTGCACAAGGCCGACCACGACTTCGACGCGGTGGCGCTCAAGCCCCGCGAGTTTTACGACGAGAACAACATCACGCTGAAGCTGGGTTCGGCCGTGGCCTCCGTGGACACCGCGGCCAAGACCGTGACGCTCGCCGACGGCTCGACGGTCGACTACGAGCAGCTTGTCATCGCCACCGGGCTGACGCCGCGGCGCATCCCCTCGTTCCCCGATCTGCCCGGTATCCACGTGCTGCGTAACTACGACGAGAGCCAGGCGCTGCGCGCCGAGGCCGGTGCGGCGCGTCGCGCGGTGGTGATCGGTGCCGGCTTCATCGGCTGCGAGGTGACTGCCAGCCTGCGGGCGCTGGGCGTCGACGTGGTTCTGGTCGAACCGCAGCCCGAACCGCTGGCCTCGGTGCTCGGCCAGCAGATCGGCGCTCTGGTCAGCCGGCTGCACCGGGCCGAGGGCGTCGACGTGCGCACCGGTGTCGGCGTGGCAGAGGTTTCGGGTTCTGGGCGGGTCGAGAAGGTGGTGCTTTCCGATGGCACCGAGCTCGACGCCGACCTGGTGATCGTCGGGATCGGGTCGCGGCCGTCGACGGACTGGCTCGAAGGCAGCGGCATCGAGGTCTCCAACGGCGTGGTGTGCGACAACGTCGGGCGCACCAGCGCTGCCGACGTATGGGCCCTGGGTGACTGTGCGTCCTGGCGGGATGCCACCGGCCACCAGTCGCGCGTTGAGCACTGGAGCAACGTCGCCGAACAGGCGCGGGTGCTGGTGCCGTCGCTGCTGGGCGGTGAGGCCGCGGAAGCTGTTGTGGTGCCGTACTTCTGGAGCGACCAGTACGACGTCAAGATCCAGTGCCTGGGCGAGCCGGAGGCCGACGACGTGGTGCATGTCGTGGAGGACGACGGCCGCAAGTTCTTGGCGTACTACGAGCGTGACGGCGTGGTGGCCGGGGTGGTCGGTGGCGGGATGCCGGGCAAGGTGATGAAGGCGCGCGCCAAGATTGCCTCCGGCGCACCGATCTCCGAGGTCCTGGGCTAACTTCCTCCTTTTGCCGCGAGCGTGCGTGCCCCCGGCCGACACACCGGGAAATGCTCGTAGTCTGCGCACGCTCGGCGGCCTCACGCCACTCGAGCCGATAACTCGGTCTCAATGCGTCGCACCATGTCGGGTGACCGACGGCGCACGTCATCGGCCACGATCGACAGCATCTGCCACCCCACTTCCCGTAGCGCTGCCCGTTTCTGCCGGTCGCGTTGGAGCGCCTCGGGGCTGCTGTGCCAGTCGAAACCGTCGTACTCGACGGCCACCCGGAACTCCGGCCACGCAAACTCGACCCGCCATATCCGTCCGTTGCGGTCGACGATCTCGTACTGCAGAACCGGATCCGGGAGGCCGCCGTCCCGCATCGCCAGCCG
>DASUGW010000176.1:0-2957 GCA_036273805.1 Mycobacterium sp. | reverse complement strand
CCAACGCGTCGTCGATGAGCAGCGCGCAGCCGCCGCAGTGCATGCCGTGGACCCGGAAAATGTGCGTGCTGATGGACACAGGTTGGTGCTCCCTTGCTCAGACGATGGTGATGGTGCCGGTGTACATGCCCATGACGCAGGAGTAGTCGAGCTCGCCGGACTGCAGCACACCCAAGTCGATGCGAGTGTCGCCGGTGCTGGGCAGGATGCGCTGCTCATCGCGGGAGGCGATCACAAAGGACCGGATGCAGCCCTGCGCATGATCGGAATGGATGATCAGGGTGGTCGGTATTCCGGCGCGGACTTCCACGTTGTCCGGGCTGTAGGAGCTGGCGGTAGCGGTGATCACCACGACCTGCGTACCGTCCGTTGTGGACACGGTGGAGGTGTCTGGGGGTGATGCGGCCAGCCCGACGGTTTGCGCGATCCGGCTCGCCGCCACCGGCGATCCGGCCAGTTCCAGGCCGCCGTTGAGGGTGTAGAGCCCGAGCGCGGCCACCGCCAACCCGGTGAGCAGCGCCAACCGGCCCCGCCAGGCGGTGGCGGCCTTGCGGGCGGCATATCCCAGCGCAGCGAACAGTGGGCTGGTGCCCAGCACGAACACCGCCATCGTCGCGGCACCGGACACCGCCGACCCCGACGTCAACGCGAGGGCCTCCACCGACAGTGTCACCCCACACGGGATGAGCACCGTGGCCAACCCGAGCAGCGCCGGAGCCAGCGCCGCGCGCGAGCGGGCCCGGTTGCGCACGATCGTCATCCACGACGCGGGGGGCTCGAGGATGATGCTGCGGAAACCCGGCACCCCCAGCTGGGACAGACCCAGGGCGATGATCAGCAGGCCGGCGCCGATCTGCAACCAGGTGCGCATGCCGACCGAGAGCTGCACGGCAGCACCCAGGGCGCCCAGCAACGCCCCGAGCAGGGTGTGCGAGACCAGCTTGCCGGCCAGGAACCCGCCCACCGGGGCCAGGTCATCACCGAGCTGAGCACGCCAGCTGGGTCGCTGAGCGGTCTGGACGGCACCTGTCGTGTCGGTGCCGGACGGAGCACCGGCGGCTTTGCTGGCCCGGTGCGGGCCGGAGCGGGGTGGGGCAGCGGAGGGGGTGGTTGCGGCGCGTTGCCGGGTGATCAGTCCGGTCAGCAGGCCACCCTGCACGGCGGCACACGACACGCCACCGGCGAACAGACCGGTCACCAAAACAGCGGTGAGGTTCACGAAAAAGCCTCCTGCGAAATGAGGGAAAGGACATCGAGGAACGCTCCAGCCAGAAACTGGAGGCCAACGCAGCTCCAGCCCGCACAGCCCACCGGCGACGCGGTGACGCGGGCAGAGTCCTCCTACGTCCGCAGCAAACAGAGTTCTGCAAGCCTCGGTGCCCGCGGAGCAACAACGCGGATCACTCGACGCCCGCGCCCGAACATCACCACCGCAACAAAGATCCGGAGCAAGCAAGCCCGGAGCCCGACGCTCACGGCCACGACGGCGACAAGGAACACCAGGCAGGCCGCCAGCACGCCACCCAGCCCATGCGAGCCCGGCGAACTGCCTCCCCCAAGGGCAATGACCCCAGCCCCGCCAGCAACCGCAGTGGCGGCCCCGGCGGCAGTGAGGTCATCCGAGGAGTGGCCCGCAGCTCCCGCCATCACCACCGGCGCAGCGCCGTCCTGGGCGGCACCGAGCGCCATGCCCGAACTCGCGACCTGCTTGACGGCGATGGCGGTCATGCCGTCGGTGCACCACACGCCGTGCGCGAACACCAGGCCAGCGAGCACCCCGACCACCACAACAAGCCGCGCGAGACATCCGCGCGCGGCCACCACCCGGTGTGCCCTCCCCTTCACGCCGGTCACTTTACGGGGTCGGGTGATAACGCGGCGGCCGGCCAGCCACGGTCACTCGGTGTTGCGGCGGCTCTCACCCGGTCGTGCCCGGCGTCGTCGGGATACCTCCCGATGAGCTCTCACCCAAGTCGTGGCGGGAGAAGCTCCGGTAGCGCCTGACCAAAGTCGAGCCCTCTTGTACCACCCCACCTGGGGTGGGATACAGTGCGCTGGTGGACTCGTATCAGCAGTCGGTGGTCAACCGGTTGAAGACCGCCCGCGGGCATGTCAACGGCATTATCACGATCGTCGAGCGGGACGCCTACTGCCCGGAGGTGATGAAGCAGCTCTCCGCGGTGCAGGGGTTGCTGGAGAGCGCGAGCCGGATCATGCTGCGCCGGTATCTGGAGACCTGCGTGGCCAAGGCGATGCAGCAGGGCCGGACCGCGGAGATCGTCGATGAGCTGATGGAGACGTTGAAGTTCGACAAGCACGTCTTTCGGCCCCCGCACGTACCCGAGCATGGGGACGTCGCCGGGTTCGGTCCCCAGGAGATCTCCGGTGGCTGAGGCCGCCTCCACCAACGCCGCAGCGGCGACCGCGGTGGACTTCACGGTGCGGGGGATGACCTGCGGGTCGTGTGCCAATCGGGTGCAGCGCACGCTGGGCAAGCAGCCCGGGGTGGCGGCGGCGGAGGTGAACTTCGCGACGGCGACGGCGCACGTGGTGCTGGCCGAGCAGCCCGCCGACCCCGACGCGCTGACCGCAGCGGTGGCCAAGGCCGGCTATCAGCTGGAGCGGCTCGAACCGCAGGTCAGCAGCGACGACACGCACAGCGAGGACGAGGAAGCGGCACAGCGGTCCTGGGCCTGGCGGGTGATCGCCGCGTGGCCGCTGGGCCTGGCCACGATGGCGATCGCATTCACCCCGGCGGCGATGGCCCACGCGTGGGCCCCGTGGGTGCAGCTGGCGTTGGCCACCCCGGTGCAGTTCGTGGTGGGCTGGCCCTTCCTACGGGAGGCGGTCCGGCGTGCCCGGCGGCTGTCGGCGAACATGGACACGCTGGTCGCGATCGGCACCCTGACCGCGTACACGTTCTCGGTGGTGGAACTGCTCCTGGGCCGTGGGGAGCT
>DASUGW010000175.1:0-4817 GCA_036273805.1 Mycobacterium sp. | reverse complement strand
CGGCCCGTCCTCAGGCCAGGTGGTTGTGGCTCCTCCATCGCATCGGCGAGGCGGCGATGCAGGTCGGTCACGAACTCCTCGCGCGGTGCGTCGCTGCCCAGTCGTGCGGCGCGCAACTCGATTGCGGTCCGCATCTCCTGCGCTTCAACATCATCCGGTTGTGCGCGTTCGGTGGGCTGCCCTCGCAGCAGCCCGTCGACGAAGCGGCGCACGCTCCTTCCGCTCACCTCGTCTCCTCCTCGCTCGAATGTGCCGCCATGCGTAACGCCCGGTACTGCAGCACCTTCGCGTTCGCAACGGTGACACCCATCTGGACGGCCGCCTCCCGCACCGAGAATGCCTGCAGGAACCGCAATTCAAGGATGCGCCGATAATTGTCCGGCAGCCGGTCGAGCAACCTGCCCACCTTGTCCGGCGCGTCGGAGACACCGTCGCTGGGTGCCCGCGCGTCTGCGGGGTCGGCCACGTCGTCGTCGATCGTCGTCACCTGACGGCCCATCCGGTCACTCCAGTACGACGCGAGGACGGTCCGCGCCGTCGTCTTCAGGTACTTGCGCACCTCGGGCACCGTCGCCGAAACCCGGAGCGGTCGCAGCGCCGCCATGAAGACGTCGGCGGTGAGGTCCTCGGCGTCGGGTTGATTGCCCACCTTCGAATACATCAGCCGGTACACCCAGGTGACGTTGTCGCGGTACACCGCATCCCAATCCGGATACGCTGCACCGGTCACCGCGTGCAGACCCCCTTTCATGGGTGACGCACACCTGTCCACAAATTGCTGACGACGCGCCCTATTGTCCTCCGCGATCATCGCTCACCGCCCAAAACCCCAAACTCGGTAGCCGGCGCCGATCGCCACCAGGGCGATGATCTGGGCAATCACCGTCAGCGGTCCGTACGGAGGTTCCCATCCGTGCTCGATGAACCCGAACAGACCGACGGTGCGGGAAAGCCCGAAGGCGATGAGTGAACCCAGTGCGCCGAGCGCGGCGAGCCAGTTCAGCCAGATCGGGCCGCCGAGCAGGATCAGGATGGCCAGGGCGATGAAGGCGCTGCCCTGGATCAGGAATGCTGTTCCGACAGTGGAGATCTGGCGGTAGCCGTGGATGTACAGGTAGGCGTGTGCGATGCCGCTCGTTGCCAGCGCAGCGCTGATGATGACGCGGATCGCGACGTGTGTGGCCCGGTTGGCCAGGATTGCGCTCATGTGAGGGTCTGTTCCTTCAAGGCGAGTGCCTGCCGGCCCTTGGTGTAACTGACCTCCCGGACACCCAGGGCGTCCTTGAGCTTCCCGGCGGGCAGGGTCACCGGCTGGGGTTTGGGGCCGTCTCCGGGGTGGGGCAGGGGATAGGCGGTGGTGGTGCCGCTGTGGAAGGTGACATTGCCTTCGGTCTTGCTGAACAGCTGGTGCACATGGCCGTTGAGGCACGTCACCGAGGCGAACCGCTGCATGTAACTCAGCGCCTGGGTGGCGTCGTCGGTACCCCAACCCCAGTCCGGGTACATCGCGAACAGCGGGATGTGGCTGAACACGATGATCGGGGTGTCGCTGGACAGCGGCGCGACATCCTTCTTGACGAAATCGAGCTGGTCGGGGCCCAGGTGCCCCAGCTTCTTCAGGTTCAGCGTGTTCACCAGGGCGATGACGTGAACGCCGGCGATGTCGAAGCTGTACCAGCCGTCGCCGCGGGTGCCGGCGCCGAATGCCTGCTGGTACTTCGGGAAGTCGATGGTGTCGTGTTCGCCGGGCACGGTGAAGATATGGGGGCTTCTCAGCCCGCTCATCATCTGTTTGACCTGATCGAACTGTTCGGCGCTGGCCAAGTGTGTGAGGTCGCCGGTGTGGATGACGAAGTCTGGTGTGTAGCCCAGGCCGTTGACCTGATTGATCGCCTGGGTGAAGGTGTCGGTGACATTCGGGTTGGCCGCCCCGGTGAATCCGATGTGGCTGTCGCTGATCTGGGCGAACCGAACCGTCGGCGTGCTCGCCTGGCTCGCAGTGCTCGTCCCACTGTTCCCGGGCAGGTGGGAGATGACCTCGCCGCCGGCGACCGTCAGCGCGACCGCTGCCCCGAACCAGGCCGAATGTCGCATCAACTGCCGGCGGCTCATGCCCTGCGGGTCACGGAAGGTGCTCATTTGGTCACCACCACGGTGCCGTGCATGAACGGGTGAATGGAGCAGGTGTAGTCGAACGTTCCGGGGGCGCTGAAGGTGAACGAGTATGTCTGGTCGGTCCCGAGGCCCTTGGAGTGGAACGTGGACCCGTCGTTGGAGACGACGGTGTGCGGCTCTTCGTCTTTGTTTGTCCAGGTCACCGTGGCCCCTACCGTGACCGTCAGGGTTTGTGGGACGAACGCGAAGTTAGTGACGTTGACCGCGTTCGCCGCGGTCGGGGCATCGGCGGGTGCCGCCGGCGCGTCCGGCGCACCGGGCATGTTCGGCATCGGCATCGGTGCACCCGCTGCGGCAGAGGCCGACCCGCCGGACCCCGCCATGCCCGGCGTGGTGCTCACATCGGGCCCGAAACTCACCGACGCCGGACCCGTCGGACCCGCTCCCGATGTCGTCGATGCCGAGCAACCGGCCACGAGTTGCACCGAAACGGCCGCGACGGCGGCAAACGCGGTGATACAGCGTGTGCGCCCGTGTCGTCGGCAGAAAGTCGCGCAGGACAAGGCAAACACCTCCTTGGTTGATCGACCGTGAATCCAAAAGCACTTCGCACCGAGATAGGGGGGTGGGTTACACCTGCGGGATCGGCCGTTCACCTGCGGGTTTTCGGTGCCGGTCCGCCACTCCTGGGAGCTTGGTCACCAGATTGCCGAAGCCCCGCGGGATGCGAAGACCTGCTCTAGGGTTCGTTTCAAAAGCAGCGGACGAAGCAGGGGGATATGGCAGGCGCGGTTTCTGTGCACGTGGCGGGGACGACGGCGCTCGACCTTCATGTCCTTCGGCACTGAGCGCGACGACGCGGGTCATGAGTGCCCGCGGGTAGTCGACTACATCATCGAACACCTGGCTCGTCATGGCATCGGTCATGTGTTCGGCGTCGGTGGGGCCAACATCGAGGATCTCTACGACGCCGCGCACGCGCACCCGGCGATCACTGCGATCGTCGCCAAGCATGAGTTCTCGGCCGCGGCCATGGCCGACGCCTACAGTCGCAGCGGTGCCGGTATCGGTGTCGTCGCCGCGACGTCCGGGGGCGGAGCCCTCAACACCATCCCGGGACTGGGCGAGTCGCTGGCCAGTCGCACGCCGGTGCTGGCGCTCATCGGGCAACCGGCGACGGCCTTGGACGGAGGTGGGTCCTTTCAGGACACCAGCGGGGCCAACGGCGCACTGGACGCCGAGGCGCTGTTCTCCGCGGTGTCCGTCTCGTGTCAGCGAGTGCTGCGCCCAGCCGACATCGTGACCGCGCTGCCCCGGGCGCTGTCGGCCGCGAGGAGTCGCGGCGGCCCGGCGGTTCTGTTGCTGCCCAAGGATATTCAGCAAAGCGAGATGGCCCCCACCAGCGACACCGGGGTCACCGAAGCGACGGCCGACGCCGAGGACGCCACCCGGCTGATCGAGCTGCTGCGCGGCACCGACGGCCCGGTGCTGATCATCGCCGGTGATCAGGTCGCCCGCGACGACGCCCGAGCCGAGTTGGAACAACTGCGTGCGGCACTGCGCGCCGATATCGCCACCGTCCCCGACGCCAAGGATGTCGCCGTGGCGCCGGCGCAGTCGGCGCTGGGCGTCGCCGGGGTGATGGGACATCCCGCGGTGAACGCCGCCCTGGCCGATAGTGCGGTGTGTCTGCTGGTGGGCACGCGCCTGCCGCTGGTCGCGCGCGGCGGTCTAGATGAGGCGCTGCGATCGGTGCCGATCGCCTCGATCGGTTCGGCGCGGCCTTACCTGGAATCCACCCACACCCACAGTGACGATCTGCGTGCCTCGCTGACGATGCTGGCCGCCGCGGTGGCCAGCATCAGCCACCGTGAGCCGACCGGTAATCCGGTCGCAGGCAACGAGTTGGCGCCGCCACCGTCCGTCGCGGAAGGGGTGCGGTACCGCGACGCGATGCGCGCCCTGGACGCGCTGCTGCCGGACGGAACCGACATCGCGGTCGACGCGGGCAATGTGGGTGCTGCCGCGATTCACTGGCTGCCGGCGCGCCGCGACGGCCGCTTCCTGGTGGCCCTCGGGATGGGTGGCATGGGGTACAGCTTCGGCGCCGGCATCGGAATGACATTCGCCCGCTCGGCGCCGAACCGGCGCACGGTGGTGGTCGCCGGAGACGGCGCATTTTTCATGCACGGCATGGAAATCCATACCGCGCTGCACTACCGGCTCCCGATCACGTTTGTTCTGTTCGACAATCACGCCCATGCGATGTGCGTGACCCGAGAACAACTCTTCTACGGCGACAGCTACACCTACAACCGGTTCGGCCCGAGCCGCCTCGGAGCCGGGCTGGCGACGATGTTCCCGACCCTGCCGGCGGTGGATGTCACCGACATCGGCCAGCTGGAGGTGGCGCTCAAGGCCGCGCTCGACGTCGACGGCCCGTCGGTGCTGTCCATCGACTGCTCGGCCGACGAAATACCACCATTTGCAACATTTCTAGAAGAATTAGCCGCCAAAAGCGCTGATATCAAAGAACCGAAGGATGACCGATGACATTGCCCGCGCTCGAGGACATCACCGCCCACCGCGGTGACACCGAACCACTGCCCGGACTGATCCGGATCGAGACGTCGCCCCGGGAGAAGGCCACCCCGGTCATCATGGAGATGATTCACGCGGTCTACCCGCATGACGAGGTGTTA
>DASUGW010000174.1:0-7899 GCA_036273805.1 Mycobacterium sp. | reverse complement strand
CGACGTTCTCCGAGGCCTACAAGGTCGCCGCGCTGGATGTGATGAACAAGCTGCGTGCGCTGAACCAGTTCAAGACGCACTAGCGCCTCAACTCCTGCGCGCCTCGTACCGTCGACTCGGCTAGCAGGTCGCGGTGTAGCTGGCCGGAGGAACATCTCCCGGGCCGCCCGCGTCAGCACGGGCCAGCAGACGCACGATCGCTGCGTCGAACGGCGACGCATAGGACACGTCTGGCCCGCATCCGCCGCCGTCGTATCCCCCGGTGACCCCGCTGACCACCGATCCGTCGACCCACGGCGCCCCGCTGGTGCCGTCCCCCAGACCGGCGCAGCTCACCGCCGGGAAGCCTGTCGCGGCCACCATTACTGCCGATTGGCAGCGCAGCGGGCCACCACCGACGCCGAGTGGGTAACCGGTGACGCTGACCACTGAGCCGATATCGGGAGCCATGCCCAGTGTCAGTCCGGGGGCCACCGCCTGTTCGATTGCCCCTTTGCCGTCGTGGTGCACTCGCAGGATCGCGTAGTCGGCCCGCGGATCAGTACTGGCCAGCCAGCGCGGATCCAGGTAGACGGCGTCGACCTGCCAGGTGTCCGGTGTCGTTGCAGCACCGAGATCGGGCACGAACTCGTCGGTGACGCCGCCGGCCAGACAGTGCGCCGCGGTCAGCACCAAATCCCCCGTCTGTGAATGCACGATGGCAGCCGTGCAGCTGTGGATGTCCGCGCTGTTGACGAACAGGGCGCCGATTCGCGGGTCGGCACCGACCGTCGCGGCCACCGCCTGCGTCGTTACCGTGCTGGCGGGGCTGGCGGCCCGCGCCGCGTGATCGCCACAGGCGACCGCGGGTACGGCCGCCAACACTGCGACCCAAGCCGCCATGCGCACGCCCATGAAAGCCAATAATGCCGGACAAACCCGCGAGGTGCCTGGTCAAGCAGCCGATCGAGCCAGCCGGAAGTCTTGGCGGCAGTTTGGGGTTGTGTATGGGGGCTTGCCCGAAGGTGAACGTCAGACGCAGGGTCCGTGCTCAACGGCACCGGCATCTAAGGGACACTGGGGGTACCCACGGAGAGGAGGGAGAGGAGGAACGCCATGACCGACACACCACAGGCACCTCAGGCACCGGAGCCGGCACCTCAGCGCGGATCGCGCTACCAACCCGAGCCGGGCGGAATGTACGAACTCGAATTCCCCGCCCCGCAACTGGAATCCTCCGATGGACGTGGACCGATTCTGATTCACGCGCTCCAGGGTTTCTCCGATGCCGGGCACGCGATCAAACTGGTCGCCGCCCACCTCAAAGACACCTTGGACACCGAGCTGGTGGCGTCGTTCGCGATCGACGAGTTACTCGACTACCGCTCGCGCCGTCCGGTGATGACCTTCAAAACCGATCACTTCACCGCCTACGAAGAACCCGAGCTCAGTCTGTACGCCCTGCACGACACCGCGGGAACCCCGTTTCTGTTGTTGGCCGGCATGGAGCCGGACCTCAAGTGGGAGCGCTTCGTCACAGCCGTGCGGCTGCTCGCCGAACACCTCGACGTCCGGCTCACGATCGGCCTGGGCAGCATTCCCATGGGGGTGCCCCACACGCGACCGGTCACCCTGACGGCGCATGCCAACAACAAGGAACTGATCGCCGAGCACACCCCGTGGGTCGGCGAGGTCCAGGTACCCGGCAGCGCGTCGAGCCTGCTGGAGTACCGGATGGCACAGCACGGGCACGAGGTCATCGGCTACACCGTGCACGTCCCGCATTACCTGGCGCAGACCGACTACCCGGCCGCCGCGTCGGCGCTGCTGGAGCAGGTCGCCCGGGCAGGTTCGCTGGACATCCCCATGACCGCCCTCACCGACGCGGCACTGGATATCCGCGCCAAGATCGACGAGCAGGTCACGGGTAGCGCCGAAGTCGCTCAGGTGGTGACCGCGCTGGAGCGCCAGTACGATGCATTCGTTGCCGCCCAGGAAAACCGATCGTTGTTGGCCCGTGATGAGGACCTGCCCAGCGGGGAGGAACTCGGTGCGGAATTCGAGCGGTTCCTCGCCCAGCAGACCGACGAAAAGTTCAAGGACGGCTTTACAGAGGACAACGGCAACCCCTGACCGCGCCGCCCAGCGGCTCGACAATGGAGTTGGCCCATGACGCAACAAAAGACCAAGCTCCGCTCGGTCCGCGAACTGGCGCCCACACTGGAGTTCCGGACCATTCACGGTTACCGGCGCGCGTTCCGGATCGCCGGCTCCGGGCCGGTGCTGTTGCTCATTCACGGCATCGGAGATAACTCCACGACGTGGGGCACCGTGCATTCCAAACTCGCCCAGCGGTTTACGGTGATCGCGCCTGATCTGCTCGGGCACGGGCAGTCCGACAAGCCACGGGCCGACTATTCCGTTGCGGCCTACGCCAACGGCATGCGCGACCTGCTCGGAGTGCTCGACATCGAGAATGCGACGGTCGTGGGCCACTCGCTCGGCGGCGGGGTGGCGATGCAGTTCGCCTACCAATTTCCGCAGCTCGTCGAGCGGCTGATCCTGGTCGGGTCGGGCGGTGTCACCAAGGACGTGAACATCGCTTTGCGGCTGGCCTCGCTGCCGATGGGCGGTGAGGCGCTTGGACTGCTGCGCCTTCCTCTGGTGCTGCCGGCGTTGGCGGCAGCGGGTTATGCCGCCGGAGCCCTGTTCGGCTCGACCCGGCTCGGTCGCGATCTGCCCGACGTGCTGCGAATTCTGCGTGACCTGCCGGAACCGACAGCATCGTCGGCGTTCACCCGGACCCTGCGCGCCGTGGTCGACTGGCGCGGTCAGGTCGTGACCATGCTGGACCGATGTTATTTGACCGAATCCGTTCCCGTGCAACTCATCTGGGGTGAGCAAGATGCCGTCATCCCGGTCAGCCACGCCCGCCTGGCGCACGCCGCCATGCCTGGTTCGCAGTTGGACATCTTCAATCGCTCCGGGCACTTTCCCTTCCACGACGATCCCGATCGATTCGTCGAGGTCGTTGAGCGCTTCATCGACACCACCGCACCTGCCGAGTACGACCAGGGCGCGTTGCGGCAACTGCTGCGCGACGGGATCAGCGAAAAGGCCATCACCGGGCCGATCGGCACCCGCGTCGCGGTCCTCGATGCCATGGGTGCCGACGAGCGCAGCGCTACCTGACGAGCAGTTTTTGGACTTCGCCGATTGCCGGCAACACCGACGTAAAGTCGGAATATGAGTATCCCCGTCACTGTCCTGCGCGTGTTCACCGACGAGGACGGCAACTACGGCAATCCGCTGGGCGTGGTCGACGCCGCGGTGGTCGCGCCTGGGCAGCGCCAGCAGGTTGCCGCCGAATTGGGTTACAGCGAAACGATATTCATCGACCTGCCGCAGCACGGCGAGGTTACCGCGCGCGCCCACATCTTCACCCCGACCACCGAGTTACCGTTCGCCGGACATCCAACGGTGGGGGCGTCCTGGTGGCTGCGATCGGTGGGCACGCCCATCCACACCCTGCAGGTCCCCGCGGGCATCGTCGCGGTGAGTTACGACGGCGATGTCACCATCGTGAGCGCGCGCGCCGAATGGGCTCCCGAGTTCGCCATCCACAAGTTCGACTCGGTGCAGGAACTGGCCGCCGCTGATCCCGCCGATTTCGCCGACGATAGCGAGCATTACCTGTGGACGTGGATCGACGAGCCGGCTGGCCGGATCCGGGCCAGAAGCTTCGCATTGAATTTCGGCATCCCCGAGGACGAGGCCACCGGTGCCGCGGCCGTCCGCATGACCGATTATCTGAGTCGTAACCTGTCGATCACTCAGGGCAAGGGTTCACGGATCGAGACCCGCTGGAGTCCGCACGGCTGGGTGCAAGTGGCCGGTCGGGCCGTCAACGACGGTGTACGCCAACTGGATTGACGGTTCAGCCCGACGCGGCGAGCTTACGGTGTTCTTTGAGAGCCTTGATCTCGCGCTCGAAGTCATCGGCGGAGCTGAACGAACGGTAGACCGAGGCAAAGCGCAAATAAGCCACCTCGTCGAGTTCACGCAGCGGGCCGAGTATGGCCAACCCCACCTCATTGCTGGGCACCTCCGGCGATCCCGCCGCCCGCACCGCATCTTCGACCTGCTGCGCGAGGAGATTCAGGGCGTCGTCATCGACCTGACGGCCCTGACAGGCCCGCCGCACACCGCTGATCACCTTTTCCCGGCTGAACGGCTCGGTGACGCCACTGCGCTTGACCACCGCAAGAACCGCCGTCTCGACGGTGGTAAATCGGCGACCACATTCCGGGCAGGACCTGCGCCGGCGTATCGCCTGACCTTCGTCCGTCTCCCGCGAGTCCACCACACGGGAATCAGGGTGGCGGCAGAACGGACAGTGCATGACCACTCCTTGACGTCCACCACCGATTGAGACCGACGACACCGAGACTACCTGTGCCGAGGCCACCGGGGATATCAGCCGTACTCGCGGTTGCACCTCAACCCCACATCAGCCAACGGGCGCGATCAACGTCTGACCGGCGTCCAACGCGGTTGACTGCAGGCGGTTGAGCTCCTTGATCCGATCAACCACGACGCCCACAGGCGCGTCCGGCGCGACCCGAACTGCCACGTGCCGCAATGACTCCCCCGCGTGAACCTGCACGACGGCCAGCTTCTCGGGGACCGCCGCCGTGCCGCCGTGCACGGCGTCGCCGAATTGGGCCACCACCCCCAGCCACAGCGTGATCAACGCGGCCAGGAGGGCGAGTCCAACGGTGGTGGCGGGGGTGATCGGTCGACGCCGGTGTGGGCCTTGAACCCGGGACAACACCGTCCCACTACCCCGGTAACGCAGCGCAGGCCGCGCGGGCCGCGCCGGCCCCGGCCGGCGATGAACATCACCCCGTATCCGCCGGACCCCCCGCACGGAGGGTGCAGTCACGACCGGCAACTGCCGCGCCGCCTGCTCCCACGCCTGGTCGACGTCGTCCATCTGCATCTCCTGCGAGACCTCGATGCTTGTCATGTCCTGCTCCTCCGATCGCGGGTTGACCATGATGTTCGCTCTCATGTTCGAACGATAATCGCTCATGTGTTCGATAAACCAGCAGAAACCGAACATGTGATCGATTCGTAGCCGAACGATAAACCGGGCCACCGACAGAATCGGGCCCGCGGACCGACCACGGCCGCAGCCCGACACGCCGATCGAACACATGTTTGATTCTCGATGTGGATCGGACTAGATTCGCCGCCATGGGCGATTCGACTGACACCGGGGCCGGCGCTGGGTCCGGAGCCGGAACCGGGCCGGGAACCGACAACACCCTGACCGAACGGCAACGCACGATCCTCGAGGTCATCAGGGCTTCAGTGACAACGCGCGGCTACCCGCCGAGCATCCGCGAGATCGGCGACGCGGTTGGGCTGACCTCGACGTCGTCGGTCGCGCACCAACTGCGGACACTTGAACGCAAGGGCTACCTCCGACGCGACCCCAACCGACCGCGCGCGGTCGATGTCCGCGGGGCCGATGATGCCGTGAACCCCGTGCAGACCGACGTCGCCGGATCGGACACGTTGCCCGAACCGATGTTCGTCCCGGTGCTTGGACGGATCGCCGCCGGCGGCCCGATCCTTGCCGAGGAGGCGGTCGAGGATGTCTTCCCGCTACCGCGCGAACTCGTCGGCGAGGGGTCGCTGTTCCTGCTGAAGGTCGTCGGCGAATCCATGGTCGATGCCGCAATTTGCGATGGCGACTGGGTGGTCGTCCGTCAGCAGAATGTCGCCGACAACGGCGACATCGTGGCGGCGATGATCGATGGCGAAGCGACCGTGAAGACCTTCAAACGGACGGCCGGGCAGGTTTGGCTGATGCCGCACAACCCGGCATTCGATCCGATCCCCGGCAACGACGCCGCCATCCTCGGCAAGGTCGTCACCGTCATCCGCAAGATCTGAACGCCGGTAGGCGCGTGTGCGCCCCCGGCCACTCAGTCACTCCGCGCGCACGAATCCGTTCGACTCGGCGTGTGCGGCATCGGCGAACCAGATCTCGGCCACCACCGCGTCATACCCGGCGCTGTCCGGGGTGTGATAGGTGCCCGTCGACATCCGTCCCTTGATCGGATAGCCCTGGGGCGCCTGGTAAGGGTTGTCGAGCGGTAGATGCAACGCCGGAGGCGCCGGAACCTTTGCGGCCCCAACGTGTTCGGCCTCACTGTCGGCCGCGGGACTCTCCGGCTGCCGGCTCCACTCCTCGGGCTCGCCATATCTGTGGACGTGCTCGGCGGCCTCACCGGCGATGAATCCTCCGGCGGTCGCGGCATCGCCGGCCGTTCCCGGGCCGCTGTCCGACGGGGGTAGATCGACGACCTCGGCGAAGTCCTCGTCGAAGCCATAGTCGACCTGCTGGTGTACGTCGGGATCAACGGCGTATTGGCCCTCGTGGTGGATATCGGGTTCCATCACCTCGGCACCCGACTCGGGTGCTTCATCCCAGGGCTCATCGATTTCGATCGCGGCGTGCCGGCCGGTCGAGGTCAAGGCGTAGTCGTCGAACGCGCCGTAACCCTTCCTGAATTCGGACGGCACCCGGGTGGGCGCGGTGTCCACCGTGTCGGGATCCTCGTCACTCGCGTGGGCGCCATGGTGGGTGAACAACTCATATTCCGATGGGCCGGAATCCGTCTCGAATCCGCCGAACTCCCGTGCGGGTTCATCGTGCCCGGACGGCTCGGCGAACGACGCAGTTTCGGCGGTCGTCGGGGAACTCACGGGCCACCGGATCTCGTCGGCGTCGGGTCCTGGGCCAGCCCAATGCACACCTTCGCCCGCCACGTCGAGTGCCGCTGGGGCGGCCGGCGAGCTCTCCGGCTGTGCACCGGCCAGTCGACGGCGACGGCTGGTCAGCCAGGCCAGCAGCGAACCCACCAGCAGCACGGCGAGCGGAATGATCCACCACAGCCACCAGCTGTGCCAGGCCAGCTTGTGTGTCTGACCAGCACTCGGAGCGGCGGGCGGCGCAGGCGCCGGGGCCGCCGGCACCTCCAGTCCCTTGAGGGAGTCGGCCAGATTCGCCGGATCGGTGGTGAACGTCTTCGCCTTGGAATCCCAGCTGATCTGCCCGCCGGTGAACTTCTGCGTCACGGTGTCACCGTCGGTGCTGGCGTCGGACAGCGGCACGCCCAGTGATCCCGCGGCGCCGCCGAGCTTGTCCCACGCGGCCTTCATCGAACCGCGGACGATGGCAACGCCATGGTCCGACGACGAGAAGATCACCGGGTTGTCCTGCGCGGCGAAAGGCTGCACCCGGGTTCCCGGCACGCCACCATCGGCCTCGCCGGCACTCGGGAAGCCCAGATCGCCGGTCGGGCCGCCGGCGGCCTCGTACTTATTGAGGATGGCTCCGCTCACAGCGTGTGCACCGACCGCCGGGCTGTAGAAGATCTTGCCCCCGGCGAAATCCTGCCGGGCACCGTCGGAGCCGATCGCAGCTTGATCACCACTGCGGGCACCCAACGGACCCGAGGCGCCGCCCGCGGCCCGATAGGCGGCATTGATCGCCGACGTTGCGTCGCCGGGGATCTTCAGGTCGCCCAACTTGTCCGCGAGCTCGGCGGGCTGGGTGGTGAACTTGTGAGTCACTGTGTCATAAGAGATCTGGCCGCCGGTGAAGGTCTGCGACACCACGTCTCCGGCCCAGGTCTCGTCGGCGGTCGGCACGCCCAGCGTTCCAGACGAGCCGCCGAGACTGTCCCAGGCCGCGTTGATGGCGCCCCGCACGACCCAGGCACCGCTTTCGGGTGTCCAGAAGATGACGGGCAGATCAGCCGCGCTGAAGGTGGAGTTGCGACTGTCCGCGCTGACCCGGCCCGCGCCTTCGTCGATAGTCGGGAACCCCAGATCACCCTCTCC